>JBEKAY010000024.1:0-57607 GCA_050015675.1 Bacteroidota bacterium
CGATAATCTCCTACACGTTGCCGCAGATTACTATTACATGATCAATGCAATCAAAGGGTCGGTGGTTGGGTACACAGGGAACGATGATTCCTTGCGGAAAAAGTTTCCGGCAAAAATAGACATCGTAAAATACTTGAAGCAGGCGGTCGCCGACGGCGCGCAGCTCATCAAGGAACAAGGGGACAGTGGATTGACGCGCGAATTTAAATTTCCATGGGGCAATTTTATGGCTCATGGCTCGTTCGGCTGGAATGGCAGTCTTGAGCACGCTGGCGAACATTATGGACAATTGGTAGTGTATTACCGCGTTAACGGAATGATACCGCCCGATTCCCGACCGAAAAAATAGCAAAGGTGAAAGATTGCAGAGAGAAATCATTGTAGGGATGTATAGCGATATGTCCCTACAAAAGCAAAAAACATTTCATGGGCAGAAAAGGCAACAGTGGTAAAATGATTTTGTAGCCGCGACCGATGGTCTCGACATACAGGAACCGACATCGGCTACAGATGTACTTCCTCCCGAAGGAACAAGTAACAAGAAAGATATGTTTCCATGACGTAAGATTGTATATGAAAAAAATGTCCATGTTACAGACCATACAAATCTCTTAAATGAAAGGATAGGTCAATTATGCGCGCACTCGTTTCTCCAGCTTACGGCCCTCTCGAATCCCTAAGGATCGTAGATATGCCGCTGCCCGAACCGGGTCCCGGTCAGGTCCGCGTCCGCGTCCACGCATCGGCGCTCAATCCTGCCGATTTTAAATCCGTTACCGGCGAGGCAAAAATCCTGCATGCCCGCGTCTTTCCCATGGTTGTAGGATTCGATTTCTCTGGCGTCGTCGATGCGGTGGGGAAAAGTGTTTTCGGTCTTGAGCGAGGTGATGAGGTTTTTGGACATCTCCCGTACGGCCGCGCAACCCGGCTTGGTGCTTTCGCTGAATACACACTGGCAAGCGCGACTGCGCTCGCAAAAAAACCCGCCGGGATTGCTCATACAATTGCCGCCGCAAGTGCCACAGCCGGTCTCACTGCTCTTCAATCTTTGCGCGATATCGGCAAGCTGGCTTCAGGGGGACGCGTGCTCGTTATCGGCGCCTCGGGCGGTGTAGGTTCAGTTGCCGTCGGGGTTGCACACAAGTTAGGAGCCCGCGTGACCGCAATATGTGCCACGCACGCTGTGGATTTTGTCAAGGAACTTGGAGCCGAAGATGTTATCGATCGCCTGAAGGTCTCTCCTCTGCAAACCGCGCACGGACCATTTAACGTGGTGTTTGATACCGCCGCCGCATCTTCATGGAAAGCAAGCCGGCACTTGATCGAGAAGGGCGGTGCTTATGTGACCACTCTGCCTTCCCTCGCATTCTTATGGAATAAGCTTGCCAGTATTGTAACTCCTACCCGCGCACACTTCGTCATTGTCAAATCACGCGCACAGGACCTCGATCTGCTCGGGATCTGGCTCAAGCAGGGACTTAAAGTTCCGATCTTTCAAACCGTGAAAGTCAAGGACGTTGCCGCTGGTCTCAAACGCCTTCAGGCAGGCGCTGTGCACGGCCGCATCGCCGTCGATGTTGCAGGCGGCTGGGATTGAACCATAGTCCAGCCGTTCAGGAGAATATCAATCACCAAAACATTCAACGTCGTGAACATTATGCAAAGCTTTAGTTAATTAAATACTTGTTTCAGGTAAGGTATCCACTCTTACGCTAAAACGTAACTGTTTTTTCTTCCTGCATTATTCTTGGAATTTCGCTTGACTTTTTTTGTTCTTCTGGTTAATATACATCAAGTTCTGATAGAGAATAGCAAGTTCCATTGTTCAACAGGTCATAATCAGAAGGAGAAGAATACAATGAAAAAGCCCTTCGCTCTCATATTAATTGGAAGCGCGATGGTGGCGGGTTCATTCGTTGGCTGCAGCAATAAACCTTCGGAAGAAGAAATGAAGCAGTTAAACGATTTGAAAGCAGAAGTAACGTCGCTTGAAAAAGGAATTGCAGCACAAGAATCTGAGAAAGCTGCTTTGTTGAAGTCGATTGCAGATAAGGATGCACAACTCACACAGTGCGCCAAAGATAAAGAAGCACTTCAACAGCGTCTTAAAGGCGTCCAATAAACGGATAGCCCAACAAGGAGAATGAAAAAATGAAATATATAATTCGTTTGACTATCATTGCGGCGCTGGTGAGTGCATTCGTTTTCAGCTCGTTCGCGCAGGATCAAATGACAAAGGAAGAATGGCAGAAACAAATAACTGAAATGACCACGAAACGGAATGATTTGAAAAATCAGTTTGCTGGTTTACAAAAAGAAGTAGCCGATCTACAAAAGCAGGATGCTGAAAAGGCGCAGGCGTTAAAACAATGTCAGGATGCTCTGGTATCGTTACAAGGTGAACAGGAAGCTCCTTTGATTGCAAAGTCCGATGCAATTGGTGCACGTCTGAATGAACTCTCACGTTTATCAAATCAGGATTTATGGGCACGCAAGGCGGAGTTAGATAGTCTTCAAAATTGGATTAATGAAGCCTGGAAAAATCCAAGCAGCGCAATTCAAAAGTATCAAGAGAGCTTAAAGGATCAACAAAGCCGTCTTGATGCTTTGAAGAAAACATTGGCTGATATAATTGCGAGTGGTGAAGCGACACCGACCTACACCGTGGGCACATGGGCAAAGGATCGCGATTGCTTATGGAATATTGCAAAGAAGCCAAAGATTTATGATAACCCGTTCTTGTGGCCGAAGATTTGGCAGGGTAATCGAGACCAGATTAAAAATCCCGATGTGATTCAAAGAGGCCAAAAGCTGAAAATTCCACCGAAGGCTGCTTTAACGAAGGAAGAAAAATCAGCTGTGCGTAGGTACTGGTCAAAGAAAAACGCACAAGCACCAACAGCAAAGCCATAACGAGATTGAATTACGCGCAGTCTTGCGTGGTTATACGGAACTTGATTATAAACGCCCTCACGGTAATTTAATTGCCGGAGGGCGTTTGTTTTTCTCTCCACTTGCCAAAGGAGTCGATAGAAGTTGACCGAAAAAAAAATACCACTTGCAGGCGTAGATGTTGTTCAATTATTAGGTTTCAACGACGCAAATCTTCAAATGCTTGAAGAACGATTCGATGCGAACTTGACAGTGCGCGGCGATCAGTTAACGATTCAAGGATCACAATTTGAAATTGGGAAAATCGAAAAGGTTGTTAGCGAACTCATTTACATGCTGAACAAGAACGGTACTCTCAATCCCAATGACATAGATACCGTCATCGATCTTGTTGCCGTCAATGGCTTTACACCCGATGTTCCTGCAGAAACAAAGTTAGAGGATAACGATACTGCAATATTGTACACAAAGACCGGTATCATCAAGCCAAGAACACAGGGTCAAAAACAATACATTCAACAGATCAGAAAGAACGATATCGTTTTTGCGATTGGGCCTGCTGGTACCGGGAAAACGTATTTAGCAGTTGCTATGGCAGTTGCGGCGTTGAAGAACCGAGATGTGACGCGCATTATTCTGGCGCGACCGGCAGTGGAAGCAGGAGAGAGCTTAGGATTTTTACCCGGCGATTTCCGTGAAAAGATTGATCCATACTTGCGTCCGTTATACGATGCGCTGGATGATATGCTTTCAGCAGAAAAGCTGCGGGGGTACATCGAAAAAAGAATTATTGAGATTGTCCCGCTGGCTTATATGCGCGGAAGAACGCTTCACAACGCGTTTGTGATTTTGGATGAAGCGCAGAACGCTACAGCAATGCAAATGAAAATGTTTCTCACACGCCTTGGTACAAACGCCCGCGCTATCATTACTGGTGATGTTACGCAAATCGATTTGCCGTCAAAGACCACGTCGGGACTTGTCCAGATACAGGAGATTCTGAAAAAAATTCAGGGTGTGACGTTCTGCTATTTTGACAAAAGCGATGTGGTGCGGCATCGCCTTGTGAAGGATATCATCGATGCATATGAACGCTACCATACAAATGGAACTGGAGAGGGAAAAACAAACGGCGGTAATTGAACCTCGTCACCCTTTCATCTTCTTCTTTGCATCCCAGATTTCATCCATCTCCTTCATCGAAGCAGTTCCGATGCGCTTTCCGCGCCGTTGAAGTTCTTTTTCAATGTGGTAGAATCGTTTGCTGAACTTATTAATCGATTCTTTTAACGCAAACTCGGGATTGACTCCGATGAATCTGGAATAGTTGACTAATGAAAACAGTAAATCGCCGTATTCTTCTTCGATATGAGTATGGTTCTTGGATCGTTCTGCGCCGGCGAGTTCCTTAATTTCCTCGTCAACTTTTTTCCAGACATCGCGCTTCTTCTTCCAATCAAATCCTACTTTAGATGCCTTCTCCTGAATGCGCAGCGCACGAAGCAATGCCGGCATTTCCTTCGGCACTCCATCGATTACCGATGTTCTTCCTTCGGTCATCTTGATGTGTTCCCAATTCCTTCTTACCTCGTGCGAGTCTTCTACTGTTATATCGCCAAATACGTGCGGATGCCGCCGGATCATTTTTTCAGAGATGGAATCAATAACGTCTTCCAGTGTGAACGATTTCTCTTCTTCCGCCATCACAGCATGGAGAACAATATGAAGAAGCAAATCACCCAGTTCTTTTTTTAGTTCGTCTGTGTCGTTTTGATCAATCGCTTCGATAACTTCATAAGTTTCTTCTATCAAACTATGTCGGATAGATTTATGCGTCTGTTCACGATCCCACGGACAATCTTTTCTGAGTTGCCTGACGATTTTGACAAATTTTTCAATAGGTTCTTTTGATTTTTTCATTAATGCTCCAATCTGGTTTATCATACCGAAAAACAATTCCAGAATCAAACGTTTGTTTTTATAGATGTTATTGCGTAATTTGAAATTAATTCTGGGGCTGTAGCTCAGTTGGGAGAGCGTCCCGCCACCGGCGGGAAGGTCGTTGAATTGAGTTGCAAGATTGAAAATTTAGTGGGGCTGTAGCTCAGTTAGGAGAGCGTCCCGCCTCCGGCGGGAAGGTCGTTGAATTGAGTTGCAGGATTGAAAATTTAATGGGGCTGTAGCTCAGTTGGGAGAGCGCTTCGTTCGCAACGAAGAGGTCGTCAGTTCGATCCTGATCAGCTCCACGGAACAATCACTCGTATAGAGAGTGGTGAAACGTAAGAAGCTGTAGCTCAGTTGGAAGAGCATCCTGTTCCATTACGATGGAACGGGAAGGTCGTCAGTTCTTCCGAAGGAATCCCTTCGGGAGATCTTGATCAGCTCTACAAGGTAATAATTGGTGATTAGTTAATTGGAATGAATGAAAACAATAAAGCGCTGATCACAAATTAGCCTATAACATACATTTAATTGTCGGAGTTTTATTTGTTTATTTTGGGGTCAAGTCCTGCGCAACAAAGCATTGCCCAACCCCGCTAGGTCCGGAAGGAAGCAACGGTCGGCAAAAAGTTTTGTGTGACGCAGGGAAGCTTGACCTCTTTTATAATTTTCAATACTTACAGCCACCACCGATGGCTCAATCGCTCGACGAGTCTGCCGCAGTTTGACGACCGATGGCGTTTGGAAAACGGTACAAACAATATGGTTTATTACTATATAACCATTCTTATTCTTACCATCAGTATGACGCTTCAAGAGAGGCGCCGCACTGTATATGGCAGAGCGCTTTGTTTCGACCGATTTGGAGGAAGACTCACGCGAGTGTTTTCCCACCTCGAATGGCATCCGCATTCGGGTGGGACTTTTCCGCTTCGTTTTGAAACACAGCAGGCTCATCACCCAATTTTAATGCTGAAGTGGAAGAGGATTCCGCATGAAAAAAGAAATTATCATCAATTCAACTGCGAACGAACATCGCATTGCCATTCTTGAGGATGGCAAGACCGCCGAACTATTTGTAGAAACGCCAGGGAAAGCACGTAACGTCGGCGATATTTATCTTGGTAAGATTGCCAAAGTGATGCCTGGTATCCGTGCTGCATTTGTCGATATCGGCATGAGTCAGGATGCATTTTTGCATTTTTCCGATGTAGGATCCATTGAAGAGTTTAATACGCTCTTTGATGAAGATGAAGATGAGAAGGAAGAAGAGGCAGCGGAGGCAGCATCTCAAACTTCCAGTGGCACGACGTCAACAATCGAAGTGAACGGTATTCCTCATAACGGTGAACATGCCGAGAACAAAGATCATCGCCACGATCAACAACGACGTCATCATTCTCAACAAAATATTTCGCAAGTCAATTTGCAAAAGGGGCAAGAAATTTTAGTCCAAATTACAAAAGAACCGGTAGGCAAAAAAGGCGTGCGTGTTCGTTCGGCAATTTCCATGCCCGGACGCTTTCTAGTTCTCATTCCTTTTGATGGAAAAGTTGGCGTCTCCAAAAAACTTTCTAATTTCAAAGAGAAACGCCGGCTCCGCAAAGTTGTCCGTGCAATGCTTCCGAAAGGGTTCGGCGCAATCATTCGCACAGTTGCCGATGGAAAAACAGACGAGATGCTTCAACAAGATCTTGATGAATTAATCAAGACGTGGCAGAGTATTGAGAAATCTGTGAAGTCGGAAAAAGCTCCCGCGCTTATTTATAAAGACATGAATACGACGTCCAGTGTCATTCGCGATCTTTTTCAGGAGGCAGTAGAACATGTTGTAGTTGATGAAAAGAAACTCTTTAAAGAAATTCGTGCTTATGTTCAATGGGTTTCGCCCGATATGCTTAATCGCGTGGAGTACTATCGAGAGAAAGAACCGATATTTGATAAGTACGGCATTGAAAAGGAAATTCAAATTCTTTTAAGCAAGAAAGTTTGGTTGAAGAGCGGCGGTTATTTATTCCTCGAAAAAACTGAAGCTATGACTGTGATTGATGTGAACAGCGGGCGTTATGCGGCGAAAAAAGAACAAGAATTGAATTCACTCCGTACCAACCTTGAAGCATCGCGCGAAATCTGCCGACAGCTTCGGCTGCGTGACATCGGAGGCCTTGTTGTTGTGGATTTTATCGATCTGGAAGATGAAAAGAACAAGAAAAAAATCTACGATGAGATGAAGAAAGAATTGCGGAAGGATCGCGCGAAAGTGACGGTTTTACCGATGACAGATTTCGGATTGGTACAGATTACACGCCAGCGTATTCGCCAAAGCTTGCAATTGAGTTTCAGCGAAGGATGCCCGATGTGCGGCGGCACTGGTTTAGTGCAGTCCAAAACTTCGACCATGAATCAAATTGAACGATGGATAAAGCGATTTAAAACAGAAAAGCACGAGTTCCGATTGGAACTGAGAGTGAATCCTGTCATTGCAGAATATCTTTCTGTCGGCACCATCAGCAGGTTGACGAAACTGCAATTCAAGTTCTTCGTTAAAATGAAACTCATTCCGGATCCGGCATTGCCTGCAGATGAATTTAAATTTTTCTCTGTGAAGCAAAAGAAAGAAGTCACAGATCAATACAAGTAGAGCGAGGATCAAGCTACGAATATCGGCAGAGAAAATTTTTGCCGACTGGAAAAAACAAGTGAAGTAATGTTCAAACGAACTCCATTTTACAATCTGCATACGGCGCTTGGTGCGAAGATGGTGGAATTTGCCGGTTTCGAAATGCCGGTGCAATATTCAGGCATCATTAAAGAACATCTTGCTGTCCGCCGATCGGTCGGCGTTTTCGATGTTACGCACATGGGAGAATTCTATGTGCGCGGCAAAGATGCACTTGGGTTCCTTCAGAAAGTGACGATAAATGATGTAGCAAGATTGAAATCGGGAAGAGTCCAATATTCTGCTATGTGTTATGAGGATGGCGGAATTATCGATGACCTTCTTATTTATCGGATGGAAAATGAGTACATGCTTGTTGTCAATGCGTCTAATCTTCAAAAAGATTTTAATTGGATTCAGTCTCAAAAATTTGGTGATGTGGAGATTGAGGATGTGAGCGATGCGACAGCGCTGCTTGGAGTGCAAGGTCCTAAATCCTTGGCGACACTTCAAAAATTAACGAAAGAAAATTTATCCAAAATCGAGTACTACGCTTTCACGCGCGGCATGCTTGCCGATGTCTCGATGATTATTTCCCGTACAGGGTACACGGGCGAACTCGGATTTGAATTATATTTCAATGCCGATAGTGAAACAGCGAAGAATGTTTGGGATGCAATCTTCAATGCCGGCAAGGAATTTGGCATTCAGCCTGTCGGACTTGGTGCGCGCGATACGCTGCGTCTTGAAATGGGATTCTGTCTTTACGGGAATGACATCGATCAGACAACGCATCCGCTGGAAGCCGGATTGGGATGGATTACAAAACTAAGTAAAAAAGAATTCAATGGGCGCAAACAGATGCTGAAAGCCAGAGAGGAAGGGTTGAAGCGGAAACTCATCGGCTTCACACTTCCGGAACGAACATTGGCGCGTCACGGTTATGAAATTACATACAATGGAAATGTCGTTGGTCATGTCACAAGCGGCACTTTTTCACCGTCACTTAAAAAAGGAATAGGGATGGGATATATTTCTGCCGAGCTTGCAAACGCCGGAAATGTTATTTCGGTACGAATAAGAGGTAAAGAAATACCTGCAACAATTGTGGTGATGCCGTTTCTACAGAATCATTAGAGAGGGGCTTATATGAAAATAGATCTCAGTTTTAGCGCAGGGCAATTCGATGATTTGCAATTGCGCGATAAGAATGTAGTGGTGCTCGATGTTTTACGTGCGAGTTCAACGATCACAGTTGCGTTGAACAACGGCGCACGTGAAGTTATTCCGGTTGCAAGTATTGAATCTGCGGTGAAGATTTCCGGAAGTCTGTTCGGAGAAGTTACACTTCGCGGGGGTGAACGCAATGGAAAAACAATCGAAGGATTTAATCTCGGAAATTCGCCGTTAGAATACAGCGAGGCCGCAGTGAAGGGAAAATCTATCATTTACTGCACAACAAACGGATCGGTTGCAATGGCGAAGAGCCGATACGCACGTATGTTGATCGTCGGTTCCTTTCTCAACCTGACAACCGTCGTGGAATTTATTCATGATGAGAATAAAGATTTTTTATTTATCTGTGCCGGCAGAATAAATACAATAGGTTATTTTAGTGTGGAGGACGCGGTGTGCGCTGGAATGATGATTCAAAAACTGATGAAGTATGAATCGTTGGAATTGAATCTTAGCGATTCGGCAAAAGCAGCACACGCTCTCTACAAATCCTTTGGGCGCTCGATTCTCAAGATGTTAAAAACTTCCGAACATGGTAAGTATTTGATTGAGATCGGTTTCGCAGATGATTTGAAAATTTGCGCTGCTGTCGATTCGGTGCCGGTGCTTCCAGTGCAAATTGAAAATAAGATTAAACTCAAAAAAGAAGAACCACCCATCGTTTCTGCATAGACAGCATTTGCAGGAAATAATTCTATGGCAGAGAATCAAAAAATATCTGGGAAGAAAGAAACGCCGCACCATCGACGGCAAATTGGGGCGTTTATCGGTATTCTTGTTTCGCTGATGCTTCTATTGAGCATCATCTCGTATTCTGCTATCGATCAAGCGAGCGGGGAGATTTCGCTGTGGGATATATGGAAAGTTTTTTCAAACGATGAATCCATCCTGTTGAAAGCAGAACGCACACAGAATTGGCTTGGCTTGTTCGGAGCCGTGGTGTCAAATTGGTTCATCAACTCAACAATTGGCTTTGCCGTCATCATCGTTCCGTTCCTCGGCTTCGTGTGGTCTCTCTATTTGTTGAATGAAAAAAACCTGCGCCGCAAAATTATCCTCACAAACTATACAATCATTCTCGCCATTCTCTTTGCATCCTTCGCCGGATTGTTGAAGCAATTCGATGGCGCATTGCCGATGGAATGGAGCGGAGTCGTCGGCCACTTCATCGCGTATGTGCTTGTGAAATCTGCCGGTCTTACCGGTGCGACAATCTGCGTAGTTGGTGGATTCATCATCGTGCTGACACTGTTAATTGATTTAGATTATAAAGTCACATGGGCAAAAATGCGCGATGCTGCTGCTGAATGGATGGAATGGCTGAGAGAAAAACAGGAATCATGGAAAGTTCGGCGCGATGCCAAACAAAAGGAAATCGAGGCGAAGCAAGCAAGTGCGACAGTTCGAATAAAAAAACCGGCAGAAGAATTAACTGAATCTGTTGCTCGAATAAAAACTTTGTCGACTCCGGTCAATCCTGTCATCAAACAGGTAGATGCGAAACCTCCGATGGAAGAATCGGTACCGGGCAACGATCAGTTGAACGAGCGATCAAAAGATTCTGCGCTCTCTATCGATATCCTTGAGAAAGTTGTTGAAGCTGAGGTTGATTTCGATGAACGAACTGCAGCATTAGATGAAACTACGGTAGAAGAAATCGATTACGTCTTTCCATCAGTGGAGCTTCTTGATGTTCACCGGGAAAGTGAAAATGTGAATGAAGATGAATTGAAAGCCAATGCAGAGTTACTTCGCGCGAAGCTCTCGGACTTTTCAGTTGAAATCGACAGTGTTTCAGTAACGCCGGGTCCGGTTGTAACGCTATATGAGCTGGTTCCTGCCGCCGGTGTAAAAATAAGCAGAATTGAAAGTCTGCAAGATGACATTGCCCTCGCGCTAAAAGCAAAAGGCATCCGAATCATTGCGCCGATGCCGGGCAAAGGAACGGTTGGTGTCGAGATTCCGAATCATAATCCGTCGCTTGTAACGATTCGCAGTATTATCAATTCCGCAAAGTTTCGAGATTCAAAAGCAATACTTCCGCTGGCGATGGGAAAAACAATTTCGGGCGAAGTGTACGTGGACGATCTTGCAAAGATGCCGCATTTGCTCATTGCAGGATCAACCGGTTCGGGTAAGAGTGTCGGCATCAATACTATTATCACAAGTTTGATTTATCGACTGCATCCGAGTGATGTGAAATTTGTGATCATTGATCCGAAAAAAATTGAGCTCACACTTTTTAAAAAACTGCGTAGTCATTATCTTGCCGTATCGCCGGATTTGGATGAAGAAATTATTACAGAAGCAAACAATGCCGTGCTCATTCTGAAAAGTGTTGAATTGGAGATGGAGAACCGTTACGATCGATTGGCGGCTGCCGGCGTACGGAATCTTGCCGATTACAACGAGCGGTTCGCTGCCGGACGTTTGCATGATACAGAAATAATGAAGCATCGCAAAATTCCATACCTCATTGTTGTGATTGACGAGTTAGCTGATTTGATGATTACCGCTGCAAAAGAGGTGGAAGAACCAATTGCACGTTTAGCGCAGTTGGCACGCGCAGTGGGCATTCACCTCGTGGTCGCGACACAGCGTCCATCGGTGGATGTTATCACCGGCGTTATAAAAGCAAATTTTCCTGCGCGGATTGCCTATCAAGTGTCGTCGAAGATTGATTCGCGCACAATTCTTGATATGAATGGCGCGGATCAATTGCTCGGAAACGGCGATATGTTGTACTTGCCTGCCGGCTCACCGAAACCGCACCGAATTCAGAATGCATTCATTTCCACGGATGAAGTGGAACGCGTGACGAATCATATCGGCAAGCAAAAAGGGTACAGCGCTCCATTCAGACTGCCGTCGGTTTTAGAAAAGAAAAAGCAAGCAGGTGCAAGTGCGAGCGTGAGCGAGGATGAATTATTTGAAGAAGCGGCGCACATTGTGGTGCGGCATCAGCAGGGTTCAGTGTCGTTGCTCCAACGTAGATTGAAAATAGGGTATTCACGCGCAGCCCGGATAATTGATGAATTAGAAGCCGCTGGTATTGTCGGGCAGTTTGATGGAAGCAAAGCGCGAGAAGTGCTGTTGGAAACAGAAGCAGAATTAGAAGTGATATTAAAAAGCCTATGAACATGAAAATAAAATTTTCAGCAGCGTTGATATTCTTCTGTGTTATGGAAACCGCAGCGCAGGATAAAGAACTAACCGTCAAGCAAGTGACTGAGCAATTACAGCATCGGTACGAAATGATTGATGATGCGGTCGTGCAATTTGAACAGCACGTCAAGTTTGGTTTTTCTAACATTGAACAGAATTTCAGCGGCATTCTGAAAATGAAAAAACCAAAACACTATCGCATCGAATCAGAGCATCAGACAATAGTTACTGATGGGACAACGGTGTGGGCGTACTCTACAGCAAACAATCAGGTCATTGTCGATAATTATAAGGAGAACTCCAATTCAATTTCTCTGGAACAATTCATGCTTAATCTTCCTGCAAATTATTATGCTTCCTTGCTTGGATATGAAAAACAATCAGCGGGAAATGTCCTTCTTCTCAAGCTCGTGCCGAAAGATGACCGCTCATTTGTAAAATCAGTAAAAATTTCTGTAGATGAAAATGGCTGGGTGGTGCGAAAAATTGCAATCCTGGATGTTAACGAAACTGAAACAACATATACGGTGAAGGATATCAAACTCAATACAAACATCAAAGAGAAAACATTCACATTCGAGACACCGGAAGGTGCAGAAGTTGTGGACCTTCGCTAATCACTCTGTAATCCTCCTATGTCTGCTCAATCACGAAGCATCGTACGATATTCGATAAGTTTCCTTTTAGCGTTCGGTTTTCTTTATCTCGCTTTTCGCGGTGTAAAGCTTTCTGAATTGTGGGAGTCATTAAAAGGAGCTAATTATTGGTGGGTATCGCTTCTTATTCCGTTGAACATTCTCATGAATTGGGTTCGGGCAGAGCGTTGGGCGCATTTGCTGGCTCCTATCAAATCTCCTATATCAAAACGTAGTCTTTTCTCAGGTGTGATGATTGGTTATGCCATCAACAATGTGCTGCCGCGTGTTGGTGAAATTGTTCGTCCTTACATTGTCGGTAATCGGGAAGGCATTTCCAAAACCTCGGTATTCGGAACTGTCGTTGTTGAACGTATTCTGGATTTCATGAGTTTCTACTTCATAGTTTGTATCGTTCTCTTTCTTTATCCTAACTCGCTCGATCCGTTTGTAAATCATCCAGACACGATTCGTCCATTGTTCCTTCTTGGTTCCATTGCGGGTCTTATCATTTTTGTCCTTCTCTTTTTCAAAGCGGAGGCATTATTTCGATTTCTAGCAAAAGTGCTCCGCTTCCTGCCTGACAAGCAAAAAGAAAAAGCAGAAAAAATATTAGATAAGTTCTATACCGGATTTGCTGTAGCGAAAGTACGTGATAAGTTTGGTGTAATATTATTCCAGAGTTTTTTAATCTGGGGATTGAATGCGCTGATCATGTTTGTGCCTTTTTTTGCATTTGCTCCATTAATAAAATCAGGATTGGATTTTGGCGCATCTGTAGTTCTCTTGGTCACTTCATCTATCGCATGGATTTTACCGGCGCCCGGTGCGATGGGAACGTATCATTCTTTTTTAAAGGTCGCGATGGTGAAGCTGTATGGAATTGATGAGACGACGGCATTAAGTTACGCAATTGTGACACATGAAGTGGGGTATCTCGTTGTAATGGTTATCGGTGCATATTATTATTTTCGCGACCATCTTCAAGTGTCTGATTTGACCAGTGCTTCATCAAAAGAAGAATCATGAAAATAAGCCTGCTGCAGAGTTTGTTGCGATGTAGAATTTTGTAACTCGGAAACGAAAAAACAGAATTATCAAAAATAATAAAGGAGATGTGCGTTGAGTGTACTTGATGCAGTTCTTTTAGCAATTCTTCAAGGATTCACAGAGTTCTTGCCGGTAAGCAGTTCCGGCCATTTGGTACTGGCGCAGGAATTACTTAATCTGCACGATCCGCAAATGATTATATTCGATGTCTTTGTGCATTTCGGCACGCTCATAAGCGTGGTGTTTGTTTTTTGGAAAGATATTCTTGAAATACTGCGATCGTTCGTCAAAGCTTTTTCAACGATGAAGCTGAAAGAAGAATACAAAAAAACAGAACATTTTCGCCTTGGTGTTGCAATTATTATCGGTTCGCTTCCGGCGGGAATTATTGGGCTGCTCTACCGTCATCAGATTGAAGCGGCATTCACTGATCCAAAACTTGTGGCGATGAATCTCGTTATTACAGGATTAATTTTATTTTTGACCCGGCTTGCTAAACCAGTTCATGGAAAAAAGGTCGGGTTGGTAACGGCGTTCATCATCGGACTTGCGCAAGCAGTAGCGATTCTGCCGGGAATTTCCCGTTCCGGTTCTACGATGAGCACTGCGCTTTATTTAAGAACATCACCTATGCAGGCGGCGCGATTTTCATTTCTTCTTTCTGTTCCAGTGATTGCTGGCGCTGCATTGTTGGAAGGGTACAAGATTTTTAGGCATGGTAACACTCTTGGTGCAATGCCATTAGTAGTTGGCACAGCGGTGTCGGCAATTGCAGGGTACTTTGCTATCAAAGTGCTGTTGAAAATCATGGAGAAGGGAAAGTTCAGTTGGTTCTCGTTTTATTGTTTGGCAATTGGCCTTTTTGGAATTCTATTTATATAAGGAACGAACTATGTATACAACAAAACTTGTAGTCTGTCTTACAATCATCGTTGGACTTTCGCAGTCCATCGGCTGTCAATCTGATACAACAAAAGGAAAAACCGTGAGCATTTCAATCGAAACAACCAAAGGCAATATTGAACTGGAATTATTTGAATCCGATGCACCAAAGACTGTTGCCAACTTCGTCGGACTTGCCGAACAAGGGTATTTCAATGGTATCATCTTTCATCGCATTTCCAAAGGGTTCGTCATCCAGGGCGGCGACTCTACAGGAACGGGAAGAGGCGGAAAAAGTATTTACGGAAAAGAATTTGAAGACGAACTCAATCCTGTGGCACCATCTTATAAAGAAGGATACAAACGCGGCACCGTAGCAATGGCAAATCGCGGCCCGAATACGAACACGAGTCAGTTCTTTATTATGCTAAGCGACGTGCCGATGCCTAAGAACTATACAATCTTTGGTAAAGTAACGAAAGGAATGGATGTTGTAGATTCGATTGCGGCAGTTGAGATTATCCCGCAGATGGGAGATACCGATGGCAAACCGAAAGTTGATATTGTGATGAAGAAGGTTACGGTGAAAAAAGAAGCAGGGAAATAATATCCATGGCGATGTCGAAATACAAAAAAGAAAAATTTCCAAATTACGACGACTTTCTTCAATCAACAAAAGGGAAGAAGTATGCGCAGGTGTATCTGTTAATTGGCGAGGAAGATTTCTTTAGTGAAGAATGCGTGAATCGGGTCATTCGGGATTTGTTGACGGCAGACACGAAAGCATTCAATCTCGATGTCGTGTACGGAAGCAAAGCGGATGCAAGCCAGGTAATGGCGCATGCGGCATCATTTCCGATGATGAGCGACCGGCGTGTCGTTGTGATAAAAGAATTCGACAAATTACTTTCCGGCGACTCAGTGAAGGAACTTGTATCTGCTTATATTGCGCGCCCATTGGAATCAACCTGCCTCGTACTGTTAGCAGAAAAACCTGATTTTCGTACGAAGCCGTTTATAGATCTGAAAAAGAGCGGAGCAGTATTTTCTTTCAACCCGCTCTATGATAATCAAATTCCGGCTTGGATTGCCGCCCGATGCAAAACCATGGGGAAGGAAGCTGATATTGAAGCATGTCGATTGATGCAGGCATACATCGGAAATTCACTTCGAGCAATCCAAAATGAATTAGATAAGCTCTTCACCTACCTCGGAGAACGGATGCGCGTAACACCGGAGGACGTTGCGGATGTGGTTGGTGTTTCGCGGGGATTCACAGTTTTCGATTTGCAAAATGCCATTGGGAAGAAAAATATTGGCGAAGCGATGCGAATTGTGAAACGCATGATCGAAACAGGCGAAGCGCCGCAACTTTCAATCGTGATGCTTACGAGATACTTTCATCTTGTCTGGAAAGTACAGGACATGCTCAGGCACAATGCATCGGAAGCAGAAGTACTTGCTGCAACAAGAATTTCTCCGTACTACTTCAAAGACTATGCAGAGGCAGCACGACGTTTTTCGTCTTCGCAGATTGAAAATTCATTTGGTATTCTTCTTGATGCGGATGTACAATTAAAAAGTACATCACCCGACCCGTACCATCTGATGGAAATGTTGGTCTATTCACTCATCCATGATAGTAAATCGGCTGAAACAGTTTCAGTGTAGGTGACAAGAAAAATACTCCAAGGACATTCCTTTCTCATCTCTCTCCGTTGCTTGATTAAGCGGTATAGTTATCGTATTTTAAGTACAGAACTGATGTTAACCAAAGTAAGTTAATTTATAGCCACGACGTTTACGTCGTGGACAAATAATAATAAGCAGGATCGGCTTTAGCCACAATTTGAATTGTTTTTGGCTTGGCGTTGCCAAAGGTCGTGGCAATATTTTTTACATTTTGCGTAACATCAGCACATAATTCGATGCACTAAAAAAATGTATAGAGGCAAATGCAGCGGTTTGTTATTGTATTATTATCATTGCTTTTTCTCAGTTGTTCTTCAGAACAAGCAACTCATACCAATACTGATCTTGCGGTACAATCTTCAGTCGCTCAAACAACACTTCCATCCGGTAAAGACAACAAGCTCACTTCGTTTGAAATACAGAATGGAAGCAAGCGTCATATAAGTAAGCCGAAATCTAACTCTGCCGATTCAGTAAACAATGCAGCGGACACGGCTTATATAAATGCTAATGGCAATGCTGCCTCCGACACTTTAGGTGAGGATATGGAACTCATCCTCCAGCGGCTGGAACAAGCTCGACAGCATTATTTACTTGCTCTTGCCTCACAAGAATCGGGTGATTCTGTTAGCTGCGGGATTGAATTTGAAGCCGCGATTCAAATTCTTAATGAACTCAGTGATTATTCCAGCATAGATAGTTCTAAAGAATATATGGATTTAAGCAAGAGTCTTGTAGAAGATTACGAAAAATACATTGCGCAAATCGACAGTCTTGGCCCGAATGCATCCGTCTATGCACTTCGGGAAAAATTAAATCAAGTTGTGGAACAAGGTGATACTGCAGGATTAAAGATTCCGCACTTTGAAATTAAAGGAACACAGGTCCCATTGCCACTCAACGAGTATGTTGAGCGCGCCACTGCATTTTTTATGGGCAGAGGCAGGCATTATATAGAGCGTTGGCTTTATCTCTCCGGCAAATATTTTCCGATTATGAAGCGCGTTTTCAAAGAGGAAGGAGCTCCTGAAGAACTTGCTTGCTTAGCCATGCCAGAAAGCGGTTTGCGTCCTGATGCACGTTCATGGGCACGTTGTGTAGGATTATGGCAGTTTTCGAAAGGAACCGGTTCGCTTTACGGGTTGCGTGTGAATTGGTGGATCGATGAAAGGCAAGACTTTGAAAAGTCAACAAGAGCTGCGGCGAGGCATTTGAAAGACTTGTATTCTGAATTGAGCGATTGGAATTTAGTGCTAGGAGCATACGATGCTGGTGCAGGGAGAATCTTTCGTGCAATCCGGCGAAGCGGTTCAAATGATTATTGGGAAATGAGGAAGTACCTACCGCGCGAGACACGAAATTATATTCCTCAATATGTTGCAGTCACAAGAATTATTATGAATCCGCAGAGGCATGGTTTCGATGTGCAAAAGGCGGACTCGCTTGCGTTCGACGTGGTAAATATTAATGACTGCATCGATTTGCGTATACTCGCAAAGTGCGCTTTAACCACAGTAGATACACTGCAGGAACTCAATCCAGAGTTACTACGTTGGTGCACGCCTCCCGGTGTGACCGGATATCGGTTCCGCATTCCATACGGCAGAAAAGATACGTTTCTTGTCAACTATTCCCGTATCCCTGCCGAACAAAAAAAGGATTGGGCAATTCATACCGTCAAACGCGGCGAGACGGTTTCCTCCATCGCTCACAAGTATGGTTTGGCTGCATCTCTTTTAAATGACCTCAACAATATCCATACAAGCCGGCGTTTACGTGTTGGCACAGTGCTCGCAATTCCGATTCCGCGGGATGTCGCAGACAGCAAAGTTCCATTTGATTATTCGCCAGAGGTAAGGGGGATGAACTTTGGTGCGATGAAATCCTTTGATGCAAAAGATGAAGTGAGCAAAACAAAGTTGCGGCACGCGAAGCGAGAGGTGGAACAACCGAAAGGGAAAAAGAAACTTGTTTATCATGTCAAGCGAGGCGACACGATTGGGCATATTGCTGAATGGTATGGCGTGCGTGCCAGCGATATTCGTAATTGGAATGACATTGCATACGGCAGTTACATTCATGCAGGTCAAGCTATTGCCGTCTGGGTATCAGAAACAAAGGCAAAACTTTTAACAAAAGTTGACAGAATGGAATTTTCAGAAAAGCAATCGCTGATAAAAGGCGATCTTGCAGAAGCAGCGCGCTCAGAAGAAGGAAATACGAGAACTAAATCTTCATCAACAGAATGGTTTCAACACACAGTGAAATCCGGTGAGACATTAGAGAAAATTGCGCGGACGTATGAAGTCAGCATAAGCGATTTGAAACAGTGGAACAAACTTCGTACTTCACGCATTGTTGCCGGACAATCGCTGGAGATTTATGACAAGCCCGAAGAGCGCGTGAAGATTATTCCACCATCGGCAAAAATCAATACTGGACATTCGGTTAAAACATCGAGCACGGGTATTTTCTCACCGACACACAAAGTGAAAAGAGGCGAATCGATTTACACGATTGCCAGAATGTACGGCGTGGATGTCCAGAGACTGAAGAAACAAAACGGCCTGCGCAGAAATAAAATTCTTGTTGGGCAAATCCTGAAAATACCCCCCAAAACGCAATCATAGCATTGGTGTTATCGAATTAATATCTTTCAACTTTATCTGGAAAGAACATTGACTCTCAATCAAAAATATCTACATTGAGTAAGGATGTAGTAGTCAAGTCTTCTATTATTATGCGAATGAATATTAGATCACTTATTCGGTTTTTCTTTTTCCTTCCTTTTCTTCTTCCACTGGTTACAACTGATGCACAGCACTTAAGTAAAACGGCTGACGGCGCTGTAGGAACATTCTATACAAATGTCGGTCAAATTGGTTTGACTATTACGAACTATGGCACACTGGGCACGAGAAACGCCAACTGGCCAAACCTGCCGTCGTGTGTGTATCCTTCCGGTTCGCTCATTGAACACATGTATCAAGGAGGATTGTGGGTTGGAGCGCAGTTGCGAAATGCCCAAAACTATCCCATACGCGTGACAACAGGTTCTTCCGACCGTGCAAGTACAAGTAATGGAGTTGGATTTGAGTTCACGACTGATGAAAACTCAACAATGATAGAACGTTCTTCGTTAGCGAATTCACAATCTTTTGATCAGAACGCTATTAGTCATCAAGATTTTATTGGAGATTATAATGATACAAGTATCAGTCAGATGACTGCCCCCGCTGCTGCTTCTCATCAGCCGCTTGGAATTGATGTCCACCAAGAAAGTTATGCTTGGAATTTTCCATTTGCAAACAGTTTTGTGATTATCAGTTACACGATTAAAAACATTAACACCGATACATTAGATGATGTCTATGTTGGGTTATGGTGTGATAATGTTGTGCGTAACACGAATTTTGTACGTCCGGGGATAGGATCAACATATTTTTCATACTGCGGCAATGGGTACGATTCACTTGCGCGCATGATGTATACGTATGAAACCAATCCAAGTCCAGGAACTGTTCAGGCATATAGTTATATCGGAGTTGCTTTGTTGGGCTCAACGCCATTTCCAGTTAACGTTTCTTCCACAAATGATTTGCACCGACAAACATTCTATAATGCGTGGACCTATCAAAACAGTTCTGGAGTTCAGGCATTATTTTCTCCGACAGATGATTATAACTCCAATCAGTACTATAGCCGTTATACGCGCATGTCGCAATCGATTCCCCAAACGATCATTGACACGTATGTTCACAGTCTCCAGGGAGGTAACAATACCACGTTGCTTTCGACCGGCCCTTGGAATACAATAGTGCCGGGTGATTCTATTCAGGTTGTCTTCGCTGTCGTATGTGCTGATAATGCGAATAAATCATTGCATGAAAGCAAAGATGATACAACGCAACGTGTCTTTCTCAATTCTAATTTGAATTGGGCGCAGCGGTGCTACAGTGGTGAGGATGCAAATGGCAATGACACGCTTGATAACGGCGAAGATGTTGTGAAGCGAGTTCCGGGAGGAATAGTCTCTGGTGCGGATGGAAAGATGACACGCTATGTGCTTCCAACTCCTCCAGCCCAACCGCATGTTCATGCTGTAGTAGATAATCAGAAAGCAACTATATATTGGGATAAAGCCGCAGAATATTCCCGTGATCCTATCAGCGGGAAAATCGATTTTGAGGGTTATCATGTCTATCGTACACAGGCGGGGGCTGATTTTAAAGACAACCAGAATTTAACGCTCAATATTCCTCTCGTGGGTGATTTTGATCGATCGGACGATACAATCGGATATAACACAGGGCTGAAAAAAATCCTCATTGATACATCTCGTACGTTCACCGGCATTCGATTCCCGGGTGATACCGCGCATTATTTTTATCAGTTTCCACCACCGGAAAGCCCGGCATCTCAATTAAACGGTTGGCAATATGTGTATGGTGTGTCTGCATACGATCAAGGAGATGCTTCCAAAAATCTGTTGCCGTTGGAAAGTGCAATTTCCATGGTGTGGACTGTTTCCGGAACGAAGCCAACATCTAATCCATCCACCAATATCGGCGTCTATCCAAATCCTTATTATGGCAAAGCATATTGGGATGGAACCGGTGAGCGAAATAGAAAAATATATTTTTATAATTTACCTGCGAATGCGACGATTACTATTTATACTATTGCAGGCGATGTGGTAGCGCAATTCGATCATTCGAGCACTAACGTCGGCACAGATATTCATTGGTTCCAGCAGTTTTCTGGTGGTCAGGCTCCGCAATTTTCCGGCGGTGAGCATGCATGGGATCTGATTTCGAAATACGATCAGGCGATAGCAACCGGTTTGTACTTATTCACTGTGCGAGATAAGGATACCGGCGATGTGAAACGTGGAAGGTTTTTAGTAATTAAATAAATCATTGTTGTTAAACTCTCATAACAGGAGTTTGTTATGAAACGAATGTTACTTTGTAGTGCAATTCTGATGCTGATTGTTTCCATTTCATTTGGACAGCATACAAGACGACCAAAAATTCAGGCAACAGATGTTATTTATCCAGACTATCCGACAGTCTCGATTCATGATATTCAATACATCTCACCGGATTCCTTAAGTGCCTGTGATGCAGCAATTGCTGCAAAAGGTCCAGCTTCTGTTGCAGGAGGTGCTTGGACGAAGCAAACCTCTGCATACTATTTATCACACCAAAATAATCTTAAAGATACTATTGAGATTGTCGGGCAGATTATTGTGCCCCCAAAATATATTACTTACACGGGTATTGGTGGATATAACTTTATTTTGCGTGATACAGCAACGAATAACCTTACCGGAGCCTGGAGTTCTGTCTTTGTAAGAACAGGGCCGAATGCGACTAGCGGTCCCGGACTTGTGCTCAATGCTCAAGACACCGCCGCACTTTATAGTGCAGGAATATTAACCTATGAAGTCGGTGATATTATCAGGCTCCGTGGGTATGTAGATGAATATCCGACAACGAGCTTCGCGAGTTATACAGAATTCGTTCCGATAACGACATCAAGTGATAACACATTTCACCAAACATCAACCATGTCCAAATGCGTCGAGTATATTGATACGAAACCATTGCCACCGCCAATTACTGTGACTGCTGATCAATTTATGACAGGTGGTTACGATGGTGTGGGAAAAAATATCAAATGCTCAACTGGAGAGCAATGGGAAGATTGTTATGTGCAATTGACAAATTTAATAGTGGTGTCAAGTGTGAATTCTACTAATGGCACAGTTGCTCTGCAGGATGCTGCCGGTAATGAAATTGCCACAATGGATGGATCACGTTGGTTTACCTTGCGTCTCAATGCTCCAACCGGATCCCCACTTCCATATAGGGATCCTGCTTCTACATTTACTCAGCCGAAAACGGGTCAGGTGATCGATACTATACGTGGATATATTGCAACCAACTCAGGCAGTGATGCAGCTCGTGGATATCGTATTTATCCGGTTTTTTCCGGAGATATGGTGTTCGGTAAAACGTTACCTGTCATTACAACTCACCGGAGGAATCCTGTTGCATTGACCTCATCGGATACGGCGAAGATTACTGTGAAATCCTATCCATTATTCAACGACATTAGGTACAGTGCTCCGATTAAGTCCGTTCAATTATACTTCAGCGTAGACAATGGCTCTTGGCAAAGTATTTCGATGACGGGGCCAAATAGTACAGACTCGACATGGGTTGGAAAGATCAATCCGGTCGGACAGGATAAAATGGTACGATATTATATTGTCGCTACCGATTCATCGGATCGTAAATCAATTATGGCAAACGCCGGTTATGGTTCAACATGGTCGGATACAACGCAAGGATATTTTTTCTATACAGTACGTAATCGTCAGCTTACTATTCCGGATGTACAATATACTCCATTTACAAACGGTCTCAGTAGTTTGCTTGGTGCTGTTGTTACTGTGAACGGAGTAGTTACTGCAGACACGAGTGATCTTAATATCAATTCCACAGGTACCGGACCTTGGTACATTCAAACAGGTAATGCACCATGGAATGGAATATGGGTGTACGACGCAAAAAATATTCTTTTGGACGTGCATAAAGGAGACAGTATCACTGTGCTCGGGACAGTACAAGAGAATAATGATGGACTGGCAGGACAAGTCGGACGTGTTACACGTATTTACGATTCTACAGTAGCTATTGTCTCCCATGGAAATGCGATTCCAGGCCCGGTGATATGTACAACACTAGGCCTAGGAGCTGGTAATGGTGCTCCAACAGCAGAACCATACGAGGGGATGCTTGTTCAAGTCAATAATGTTACCGTTACCGATACGTTTCCGACGTATTCAGATAATACAGAATATGCAGTGAACGATGGCTCTGGCGTAACGATTGTACGCGATGCAGATGGAATGAATAAATATTCCGTTGTTCAAGGCGATACATTATATGGTAAAACAATTTTAAAGAATGGCGCCAAGTTTAGCTACATAAGGGGTATCTTATATTTTAGTTTTAACCAATATAAACTTGTGCCTCGTACGAACAGTGACTACGGTATCTATACACCACCGACGAGTGTGAGAACAAACAATATCATGCCGACAAAATTTAAATTGGCGCAAAACTATCCTAACCCATTCAACCCATCGACAAAAATTGAATTTGATCTTAATAAGAGCGGATTCGCCTCATTAAAGATCTATAATATTTTAGGTCAGGAGATTGCGTCGCTGGTGAATGAAACTCATGCCGCTGGGCATTATGAGGTTCTATTTGATGCGTCTCGTTTCTCGAGTGGATTGTATATCTATCGATTGCAATCAGCTTCTGGCTCAGCCGTAAAAAAGATGTTACTCATAAAGTAATATTGTGACGATGATTGCAAAGGATGTCTGAAGAAGATTCTCTTCTTGGCATCCTTTGCAATTCGTTGTTTACAAATCGGATTTTATTTTAACGGATTGTGAAAAAAAATATCCAAAATAGTATTGTACTATGGTTGCTTTTGGAGAGTGTGTTGTTCAGTGTAATCATTCTGCTGAGTGGCTGCGTAAAACAATACACAAACGAACCACTCCCTAACAAATCGCCGCAGACGTTTTTCTGGATTTATTCGGATACTGCTGTTGCAACGGGAATTAGCAAACAGGAATTGCGATGGTGGGGAGAGGATCCAGACGGATATGTGGTCGGGTATTTGCTTGCTGTAACACCAGATTTAGTCGTCATTCCCAATCCCGATACTTTGACATATAGCTATGTAACAACGACGGATTCTGTGATCAGGTTCCCATTACGTACAGCGCAGCAAACATTTCTCGTTGCTGTTCATGCTATTGATAATACTATGAAGTATCCATTAAGCGTAGGAGCAAAAATAAAATTATCCCCATTTCCTTATTGGGATGTCAATGGCGATGGTATATTTGATTCGCCAGATATCCGGTTGGATAATCTTCTCAATTCGATGGATGCGAATGGAGCAAAGCAACGGTTTCCCACAAAGAATACTCCGCCTACCATCAATTATGTCCCGGATGATGCTGATAATACGGTGTATGCTCAACCTCCGCCTGTGACCTTTACTGTTGCGAGTTTTTCATGGGAAGGCCATGATTTTGATGGTGATGAGACAATTACCGGATATCGGATTTCACTCAACGATTCAACTTTTGCTCATCCTTTAGTAGTATCATCCAAAGTCACAACAGTTACTCTGTCAGTTCCGCGCGCCCGAAGTGATTCGGCAAGTACTTCGTCAGTTGCGGCAGATGTTCTATTTGGGACTTCCCCGAATTTGAAAAAACTCGGCACCCTTTCCGGTATGCAAATGGATGCAAATAACATCCTTTATATTCAATCAGTTGACATTGCCGGTGATATGAGCACGTTCCTCCGATTCCCGTCGAGCGGAAGAACTTGGATGGTGAAGAAGCCACGAGGAAAATTTCTTATCGTTGCCGATTATGGGTTCGGACCAGGAGATTCTTCCTTGGTGAGAACGTTTTATACTGACAGTGTATTCAGCAAGCTTGGAGTACCATATGATTTTCTGGATATTCAAGTGGGATCGACTTCAACAAGAACATATGGTATATACGCCCCCGCGAGACAACATTTAAATCCCTGTTTAATAGAAACATATAAATTGTATTCTTGTGTATTTTGGTATTCCAGCGGGACACCAAATTTGGAGATCGCCCGCAAAACTCTTTACAACTATTGGTCGCTCGAAGGAGGGCATCTTATTGTTTCATCGTATTTTGTTAACCCTGGTGTTATTCCTGATGCAGGCCATGCCTATCGAGACATTGCACCACTCGATAGTCTTGGTTCTTCTTCGATCGGAACAAGGTTCTCCGGAGTGCTCAACCCGGATTCTTCACTCTCATCCGATCTTTATCCTGTGATGGGATTCAAAGCAAGACTTGCTACAGGCCTCTGTGTCTTTCCAATGTATAACAATGCTGCAGCAAGGAATATTTATTACTTACCCACGTCAACTTCTTATCCAAGAACCTCTGCTGGTGTCTTAGACGGCTCTGGACATATGATTTTTTTCAACATTCCGTTACACTATTTATCGTCTGTCTATCCTAAAGACACGAATGATAACGACCAGGGTGTTGTTGCATTCTTCAAAAAAGCGTTTGTCCTCTTTGGTATTCAATGATGAATTGCTCGCCCAGATATAGTATGTTGTTCATTAGTAGTTTTCTTTTCATCACGGGTGCGTTTGCTCAGACCGGAGTGTTAAAGGGGCGAGTAATCGATAAGCTGACAAAGGATGGATTGCCGAGTGTGAATATTGTTGTAAAAGGAACCTATTACGGTGCTGCAACTGATTTCGATGGGAATTATACGATACCAAAAATTAACGCTGGTGTGTTTGTTGTCGAAGCCAAACTGCTGGGATATAAATTAATTCAATATCCCGCTGTAAAAATTGTCGATGGACAAACGACAATGCTTGATATTCAGATGGAAGAAACATCGCTTTCGTTGGGACAAGAAGTGACCGTGGTGGGCGAAAAACCATTATTCGATATTGAAGAGACATCGAGCAAACGATCTATCAAGAGTGAAGATATAGAAGTTGCAGCTGTTCAGAGCGTGCAGGATGTGGTTGCAATGCAGGTAGGCGTTGTAAAATCAGATGATCAAATTCACATTCGCGGCGGCCGAAGTTATGAAACGGCGTATGTTATTGACGGTATTTCTGTTCAGGATCCACTTGCTGGCACCGGATTTGGTGTGCAACTACCGCCGGGTTCTATTCAAGAAGCTGAAGTGATTACTGGTGGATATAGTGCAGAATACGGACAAGCGACTTCCGGCGTCGTCAATCTCACGACGAAGGATGGAAGTGACAATTACTCGGGATCACTCTCGCACAAACAGGACCACTTGGGATTTAATGATGACACACGTTCTAACTTCAATATGGATATATACGATTTTTCTCTCAGCGGTCCGGAACCAATCACCACTTCTCTTCTTCCGGCGCTTGGGCTCCAAATTCCAGGATCAATCACATTCTTTGCTAATGGAAACGTTAATTTATCAGATGGATATACACGCTGGGTTGAAAAAATTAATTCTGACGGGTTGCCAATCGGCTGGGAACTCAAAGCTCCCGGCGGGTTGAAGTCATCTCTTCTTAGTAATCAGGGATGGCTTTCGCCGCGGCGCAGCAATAATTGGTCGACATTTGGCAAGTTGACATGGAAAATCACTCCAACCATTAAGTTAGCATATGCAGCAACCTATTCAGTTGCCGTTAACCAAAACACGCAGTCAATTCAAACGACATTAGAATTCCAGGAACCGCAGCCAGGGTATCAGTATCTGTTCCAAAATATCCCGGATAGTGCCAATACATTTGCTCAGTTGAATATTCAACAATCATTGATTTTCACTCATACAATCAATGCAAAAACTTTTTATGAGTTTCGTTTAAGCCGGTACACAGCACATATGCGGGCGGATGCAAACGGTAAATCGTGGGAAGAGTACATACAACCCAAAGATGTTGTCACACTTCCTCTTATCTACAGGAATACAAATCGTGATACAGTGATTGTGATTCCAGGTGATGGGTTTTATGATGTAGGAAGCCCGACCGATTGGCGTGATCAGTATGTGAATGAATATACGGTGAAGCTTGATGTGACCAGTAACTTTAATGAGAAGAACAAGTTCAAATCTGGAATCGAAATGCGGTTCCAGGATATGCAAATGATCGATATCTATGAACCGTGGGTTCGCCCGATGGGATATAATAATGATATTTATGCAGTGAAGCCGGCGCTTGGTGCGATCTATGCGCAGGATAATCTGACGTACGGCGGAATGATTTTGAGTTTTGGTTTGCGTTTTGATTATTGGTTTCCGGGAAAGTATGTTGACGATGCGATGCGTAACGACTCGATGTCTGTCGTGAGCCCTGCAATTCGTGATAAGTATTTTGCCGACACATATTCGATGTTCGGGCTTCGATGGAAGGGAAGGCTCAGTCCACGCCTGGCAATTGCGCACCCTGTTTCCGACAACCAGACACTATTTTTCTCATACGGACAGTTTTCTAAATTTCCTCGTCCACAATATGTCTATACGAAGCTTCTTAGGAGCAATGCTCGTTCGACCACGCAGACCATAGGCAATCCGGACCTGAATCCAGAAACAACGGTCGCATATGAATTAGGGCTGCGTAATCAATTGACAGAAAATGATGTACTGAGTATTACAGCTTACTATAAAGATATCTTTGATTACATCACGCCGCAGACTGTTCAAGTGCCACAGACAAAATATTCTTCCGGTACCTACACTACATATATTAACTTAGATTATGCGCGTAATCGCGGAGTGGAGGTTGAATACATAAAAAGATTTTCCGATTGGTTCAGAGGTGATTTCTCGTTGTCGTATTCTATTGCAACCGGAAAAAGTTCTTCGGCAGAAGAAGCGCTGTATAATATCCAGCAAGGATTAAGTGACAACGTGAAAGAATTCTACGTTGCGTGGGATCGGCCATTCGAAGCAACAGCAACATTGAATTTCCATGTAAATAAAAACAAAGCGTTGTTTGGTTTCGGAAATGGCATCTTGGATGATTATAACATCTACACAAGGTTCTTTTATGAATCGGGGAAGCGTTACACACCACAGATTCTCATCGGCTATGATGCAACCACAGGCAGACCTACGTATTTGTCTGATGCCAATAATTCCTATGGCGCAGTTGGTGATGATATTATGACTGTGGATTTAAATTTTGAAAAGACCATTGATTTTTCTTTCGTTAAAGTTGTCATCTCAGTTGAAATCAGTAATTTATTGAATCGCGAGAATGCGCAAATTATTAATCCTGTAACCGGTAGTGCATATACGCTAGGCCAATCAACACCAAACAATTGGAATGATCCACGTTATCCTGAATTGCAGGCACCTGTGGATCCATATCCATTTAACCCAGCGCGATATATGGAACCGCGCCATATTATATTAGGAGTGGCTGTACGTTTTTGATGGAACGAATACGCACCTATATTTTATTGAGTGTTCTATTTGCTCATATTGCGGCAGGCCAGATCTTACCAAATCTGGGAGGGCAGCGTGCAGGAATATCAAGCTTACAATTTCTCAAGATCGGTATCGGTGGGCGTGGCTCCGGTCTTGGTGAGTCGATGGTTGCTATTGCAAACGATGCGTCAGCATTGTTTTGGAATCCAGCAGGTGCAGTGCTGGATGAGCAAAATGCTGTGATGGTCGCTCATGCAGAATGGCTTGTCGATTTGAAACATGATTTTTTAGGTGCAATATACCATCTTTCGACTGCGGATGTCGTTGGTCTCTCTATCATCTCATTGCGTACTGACGACATGCCTGTGACCACTGAAACACAGCCATTAGGGACGGGTACGTATTTTCGTTATAGTGATCTATCAGTCGGGGTGACCTACTCAAGAAAAATGACATCACAATTCAGTTTTGGCACGACCATTCGTTATGTGGAAGAAAATCTTGATGTGGTGAAAATTCGAACGGTGCTGTTCGATTTAGGAACGCATTATGCGACGGGTTTGGGATCCTCTCGCATTGGAGTCGCAGTTTCGAATTTTGGCGCAGATGTTACACCGAAAGGCGAAGTGATGTACGCTGACGGATCATCACTTTCATCGTTTCAATCGTTTTCACCGCCCACTGTATTTAAAGTTGGCTTTGCATTTGAACCATATCAAACCGACCAGCATCGAATAACAACATCATTTCAATTAAACCACCCGAACGATAATGCGGAGGATATTCGTCTTGGCTTTGAATATGCATGGAGCGAATGGTTGATGTTGCGCGCAGGATTGAAACGGACTATTGGCGAATCATTGATATCGCAAAATCAAAAATCTGCAGACGATTATTCATTTGGTGTCGGTGTTATAGTGCCGCTGTCATTCACGACTGTTTCATTCGATTACGGGTACACGAATTTTAATGAATTAGGTTCGGTACACCGCATATCTTGTTCACTGACTTATTGATGAAAAATATTCTTTCTATATTAATATTTCTCTTATGTGCAATAATTCTTTGTGATGGTTGCACAGATCGTTACCCTATCGGTCCGTTCTTGGATAGCCAAAATAATTCCTATTTGGTGGGAGATACATCGTATCTTGAGATCTATCCACCCTTTCAACTGGGATTTAACGGACCAGCAGCTGTTTTAGTAGGCAATGATCAGCTTCTGTATGTGGCCGATACAAGAAATAATCGCGTAGTATTAATGGACATTGCAGGAGGATTCTTAGGTTCATGTCATATTGACCAGCCGATTTCTCTTGCACAGGATTTTCGTTTAGATCTTTTAGTAGGTGGAACAGTATCAAAACACGGGAATGCAGTTGGTGCATTGTTTCGTATACATCTCGTGCAAGCATTGCATCATTTAGATTCAGCAAAAGTTGATACAGTATGGACGGAATCTGCACACCCACAACGTCGTTTTGTCGGTATTGCAACATTGCCCAATAACCAATATCTCGCTGCTCGTACTGGACCCGATAATTCTAGTGGTGTTGATCCTGACACTCGCGTAATGATTTTTGATGTAACGGATGAATATCTTACGCCTATAACAGATTTAATAACTGGGACGGGATCAGGAATAAATTACATCAATCATCTCACAGGAATAGCCGCTTTGCCAAATTCCCGTAATTTTATTGTATTGCAAAAAGGGTATCCAGAAATGGCTTATGGCGCTCTTTGGATGCTTTATTCACAATCCTCAGATTTTGAGGGCTGGCAGCCAAAATTTGATCCGTCAAGTCCTAAAGATGCGTTAGTTGATTTTATTCGGCGAAGGCTCATATCTCCAGGCGGTGTTGCAATCGATGGCAAACGTCTTGATGTTTTTATTACGGATGCTGTACAGGATAGTGTTTTCAAATTCAATAGCAAGGGTATATTTAAAGCAGCATCGTTTGGAAGATATTGGACAAACAATAGAATGAAATCACCTACCGGTGCAGCTTTCTTCGATAAGACATTGTATATCGCAGATTCAACCGCAAACTGTATCTTCCGCTTTAAGTTATCTACAGATTTTCAATAGCAACCAACGACTGTAATAGTCCCATCAGCTGATGTTACGCAAAACCATCTTTTATGCTGATAAACATGGAATGTAATAGAACAAAGTACACCACCTCTTTCACCCCTCCTCGTTTGAGGAGGGGAAATCCCGACACGATGCAAAATCGGGTCGGGATAAGGAGGTGGACAACCATATAAAGAACTATAAATCCTTTAATAAAAATTATTCGGTGTGTAACATCGGTTATCAGTTCTCTGAATTCCTTTTGAAAATTAGATGATGATGTGAAAAAGGAGATAGGTATTTCGAAATGAAAGTTGCTATTCAGAAATTCATTTTATTTCAAGAAAAATGGCTCTAGAGTAACAGCGCTACAGGCTTCTCAATTAGAATTTTAAGATCTCGCAGGAACCGTGCTGCGACAGCCCCATCGATGATGCGATGGTCCGAGGAGATCGTAACCTTCATTGTGTGCCCGATAACAATCTGTCCTTTCTTTATTACTGGCTTTTCTACAATAGAGCCGACCGCGAGTATGGCGCCTTCCGGCGGATTGACAATGGCAACGAAATCTTCTACTCCAAACATTCCGAGGTTGCTTATTGTGAACGTGGCACCTTGATACTCTTCCGGTTTGAGTTTGCGGTTGCGTGCGCGTTCTGCGAGGTCATGTAATTCTGAATTGATCTGAAGAATAGTTTTCTGCTCGCAATTCCTCAGTACGGGAGTCACCAAACCTTCGTCAAGTGCGACAGCCACAGCAATATGCGCTTCGCCAAACTGGCGCATCGTATTTCCTAAATATGTAGCATTAATGTTGGGATGCTGCATCAATGTGCTCGCAACGGCTTTTACGAGAATGTCAGTAAAGCTGATTTTGGAATCAGTCGTAAAGTTCAGTTGTTCACGGAAAGACATTGCCGGTTCCATATCAATTTCTACTGTAACATAAAAATGAGGCACCGTTTGTTTACTTTCCTGCATTCGTTTCGCAATCGTTTTTCTAATGAGCGAAAGCTCTACATCGCGATGGCCGCCAGGAATGATCGGTGGAAGCACTTTAGTAGATATTGTTTTTTCTCCGCCGACCAGTGGTTCAATATCCCGTTTGATGATACGGCCTTGCGGTCCGCTGCCGGTAATCGAACGAAGTTCAATTTTGTTTTCTACGGCAAGTCGTTTTGCGAGGGGGGAAGCTTTCAGGTGTCCGTCCGTTGCATTGGAAGGAATGATTAGCTGGGAAAGTGAGGGTGCCAATGTTGTTGGTGATTCTTCTTTTGATGCTTCAATTTTCGTCGTCTGCTGTGGAATGAGCGGGGCTTCACTCAATAATCCGGTAATATCTTCGTTTGCATTGGCGATAATGCCAATAGGAGCGCCGATCCCAGCTTTGCCTCCGTCAGGAACCAGTATCTTGCGCAACACACCAGAATCATAAGCTTCCAATTCCATATCCGCCTTATCAGATTCAATCTCGACAAGCGTCTCGCCTTGTTTTACTTTTTCGCCTTCTTTCTTAAGCCATTTTAGAATTAATCCTTCGGTCATCGTATCGCTTAATTTTGGCATCAATATTTTAGTAGCCATAGATTCCTCGTTGATGGTTAATCAAGGTACATAACTTTGCGCACCGCGCGGATTACTTTTTGAATATTCGGCAGTGAAGCTACTTCAAGATTATGTGCGTAGGGTAGAGGAACGTCTTCCTGCGTTACCCGTTCAATCGGAGCATCGAGAAAGTCGAAGCAATGGTTGCTCACTTCGTGCGATATTTGCGCACCGACTCCTGCAAATGGCCAGCCCTCTTCCACAATCACTAACCGATTTGTTTTCTTAACAGAATTGAATATCAATTCCCAATCCATCGGTCTTATTGTGCGGGGATCAATGAGTTCAACACTGATGTTTTCTTCCGCAAGCCGACCGACTGCTTTCGTTGTGATGTGCTGGAGGATTTTTGACCAGGAGACAATTGTCACGTCCTTTCCTTCTCGAACGATATCTCCAGTACCAAATGGAATTGTATATTCACCTTCTGGAATTTCACCTTTCTCACCGTACATTATTTCGCTTTCGATGAAGATAACAGGATTGTTGTCGCGTATAGCAGTCTTCAATAATCCCTTTGCATCTCGCGGATTAGACGGCATAACAACCTTCAGTCCGGGAAAATGTGCATAGAGGGATTCCAGCGCTTGTGAGTGAGTTGCCGCGAGGTTATGTGCTGCACCGCCGGGTCCACGAAAAACAATCGGCACATTAAAATTTCCGCCGGACATGGAAAGCATCTTGGCTGCATTATTGACGATTTGATCAAAGGCGATGAGAGAAAAATTCCAGGACATAAATTCCACAATTGGGCGAAGGCCGACCATTGCAGAACCGATGCCGATGCCGGCAAACCCTGCCTCTGCAATAGGTGTGTCGATAATGCGCTTTGGCCCGTACTTCGCAAGCAATCCTTGACTGACTTTATACGCACCATTGTATTGTGCGACTTCTTCGCCCATGAGGAAAACGGTATTATCGCGCGCCATTTCTTCATCCATTGCTTGGTTTAATGCTTCACGATAACTTACGACAGGCATGCTTTCGTCTCCCAATTCTACTCTGCATAGACATCGGTATAAAGTTCTTCAAGCGGCGGTTCCGGGCTATTCTCCGTGAACGCAACGCACTCATCGACAATATTCTTGATCCGCTCTTCCGCTGAATCGAAATAATCTTCTGAGGCAAGATTTGCGTCAGTTAAGATATCCACAAACACTGTAATCGGATCTAATTTCTTCTGGGCTTCAACTTCTTCTTTCGTGCGATAAGGACCATGGATTGGATCGGACATTGAATGACCGCGATAACGAAATGTTTGCACTTCCAGCAAACTTGGCTCATAGGTCTTGCGGGCATGGTCAACGGCCGCTTTAACAGATTGATAGACTTTCAGTACGTTGTGGCCTTCTTCGATTACTTGATTGCGCATATTATATGCAGCCGCTTTCAGATGAAGCTCATCGACAGCGGAAGCACGATCAACGGCAGTTCCCATTCCGTACTTATTATTTTCGATGATATATATGACGGGAAGTTTCCAGAGAGCTGCAAGGTTAAGGGCTTCGTGAAATTCACCAATGTTCGTAGCACCATCACCCATAAAGCATAAGCAAACGCGTTTCTCATCCCGATACTTGCTTGCAAACGCAGCGCCCGCTGCTAATGGAATATGCCCGCCAACAATTGCGTGTCCACCAAGAAAATTCTTTTCGCGGCTGAACAAATGCATCGAGCCGCCTTTTCCTTTCGTTGTGCCGGTGCTCTTGCCAAGAAGTTCTGCAAGAATGCGGCGTGGGTCGAGTCCCTTGGAAATTGCTAATCCGTGATCGCGGTAGGCGGTAATGACGTAATCGTCTGGGGTAATCGCACCAATGGATCCCGTAGCAATTGCTTCTTGACCATTGTAGAGGTGGCAAAAACCACCAATCTTGCCCATACCATATAGCTGGGCACATTTTTCTTCGAAACGGCGAATGAGAAGCATCTCATCGTACCACTTAAGGAGAATTTCTGGCGAAAGCCCGAGAAGGTTTTTTTGCGCAATATTGGTTAATTTTGCAGCATTCATTTCAGACTGAAGAATATTAACAGAGTATTCCAACATTATTTGTTTTAACACATAAATATAACACAAAGTTGCAGAAAAGGAAGGAAATGGAAATGAAAAAAGTCGGACAATTATTAATCCCGGCAAGGATAACTCGGTCAGCTTTTCACATATACCTGTCTTTTACGACAACTCTTCCATCAATCGCATACCGCATCCCCTGAGATGATACTGCCCGTTTTGTATATTCAAATAAAATGAAAGGTTTGGAATAAAAAAGGGACGCTCCAATGAACGTCCCTTCTAAATAACTACCCTCAATTCCCAGTAATCATCATATCGGGAAAAAAGTGCAAGTAGAACAACATCACTTCATTAGTGACATCTTCCGTACCTTGATGAAGGATGCTTTGCTGCCATCGATCGATTGTGCTGAAATACGCAGGAAATACATTCCACTGGCTACATTCGAAGCGTTCCAGATGGTCTGGTAATGCCCTGCACTCTGCTCGCCGTTGATCAACGTGGTAATTTCCTGACCCAGAATCGAATAGATCTTTATGGTCACAGTGCTGCGAAGCGGCAGTGCATATTCAATTGTCGTGCTCGGGTTAAATGGATTCGGATAGTTTTGTGAAAGCTCGAATGTTGTAGGAATTCCTTGTTGGAGTTTATCTACGCCCACACCAATTGTATGGGTAATGTCGCTTGCCATACGCGGGCAGATTTCATAACCGTTGTTGTATACGGTTGAGCTTGATGAGTATTGACTCACGAAGCCGACAACATTAATCGGATACCCTGGCTCTGTTCCGGCAATGTTCGCATCTAGATCAAGAAATATTTGTGTCGTGTCAGTCTTACTTGCATTTCTGACATAGATACTCGTATTCGCAGCCGCAGCAGGCCATGTACCGGTTGCCTTGTAGAGCGTATCAAGTTCAATCAATTGACCTTCATAATTCTCGGCATTCAGAACAAATTGATGAAGTGTCAAATGTTTGGGCGCTGGAACTGCGGCATTATGCTTTAATAATGTGACGTGAGCGTCATCCCACGCAGGTATCATTAATTCATCTAAGCCGTGGTATTGAGTAACCGTTCCGGTGACCATGATAGAATCACCAATTGCATAGGTCGTTGATACCAACCCATATGCGAATGCATCTATGCCTCCAGTTGCATCCTGAATGAAATAGGATGTCTGGCCGGCAGATGCTCCCATATTGGGAGTCGTTATCACGCCGGTGATGAAAAGTGTATCGCCGGTAAGAGAGTGATCAGCAATCAGATCATTGTTGAGGTCTTTTCTCGCTTCCGCTATTGTTACAACTGCTGAACCAGAACCAGCCACCTTCACCGTATCTTTTATTTCAGAGACGTTGCTGGTGAAAACGATTGATGCTGCCTTTATGCCCACAGCGGTTGGAGTGAATGTCAAATAGAATTTTTGCGATTTATTAGTATCTAATCTTGCCGTCGTCGGTGTAAGTGCGAAGACTCCGTCTGTAGATATCACATTTGAAATGATGAGAGAGTCGTACCCGACATTCTTTACCGTCAAACTATCAATCTTCGATTGTCCAACTAAAATCCCGCGGAAATCAAGCGAGGCAGGTGTTACAGAGAAGAGGGGCTCTTTTAGTATTCCATTGCCGCTTACCTTTAAAGTGTCCCGATGTGATGGAGCATTATGGTAGAAAATAATATTTGCAGATGCCGCTCCTTTTATAATAGGTTTAAAACTTACTGCAAACTTAACGTAGGATGAAGTGCCAACAGTACCGCTTGTTGGTGATATATTGAAAACAGAATTATCCGATCTTACAGAATCGATGACGAGACTTCCGGACGTGCTTGCATTGGATACAGTCACTGTGTCCGTTTTTGTCGAATCTTTAAAAACATTTCCGAAATTGGAACTTGACTTCGAAATTGAAAATCCTGCCTGGACACACGAACCAGTTACAGCTATCGTATCGGGTGCAGTTGAACCCGTGGGAGTGATTGAGATCTTTCCCGTACTAACGCCTGTGCTCGTTGGTGTATATGTCACAACGAATTTTTGCGAATCAGCAATAGCAATGTTTGCTGTCGCCGGAGTGACTGCAAAGACGGTGTTACTGGAAGTAACAGAGCTAATGCTTACGACTATACTATCTGTATTCTTCACATAGAAGCTATCCTTGGGTGCTGATCCAAGATTGACAGTACCGAAATCGATACTTGACCGCCAGCGGAGTGTAGAAAAGAAAACATCATTCCACGTAGTTCCGATTCGAACACCGTCAATGAATAGTCTCGGAGCGTTGGCCGCCGTCCCTTGGCGAAGCGTAACGAACTTCAAATTTGTAGCATCACTCTTTGTTTTGTCCTGATATGTCATTTTTGGTGTCGTTGGCTCAGATGAAAGGCTTGTACCAGCGGGAAGCATATAAACATTGATGATATCTGAATCCGCCTTTACGAAAGTATACTTCACTACAGCCAGATAAGTTGTGTTCAATGAAAAAACCGTGGTATCATATACCGCCGTCTCGTTGCTCTTGCTTATACCAACAACAAACCCTGCACCGCTTGACTTGATAAACGTCCTTGCGTAATAGTTCGTTTGTGAGGAAGATGGAGATAAGGCTACGAAATAATCGCCTGTCGTCGCTGCCTTAGTCACATTTAACATGAATGCAAGATAAACTGATCCAACACTATCAGCCGGAAAACTTTTGTAGAGATCTTGTCCGGTCGTATCCAACTTTGTGCAATTGCCAATTCCACTCGAAGCATAGTTGGTAAATGTCAGGCCGGGAGATGTTGCTAAGAGGGCTAACGTTGTGCCTCCGCTGCTTACTAACCAACCATCGTGTGTGAGCGAATCGCCCGTGGTATAATTAAAATCTTCCTTGAAGAGACTCTGTGCCGATGCGTTTGCCGTAATAAGCACAATAGTGCATAACAGCAAAAAGAAAATAGTGATAGAACGTTTCATAAAAACCTCCTGATAGAATAATGGATGGTGACCATAAAATCTTACAAGTTCAATAAATTAAAAACATTGGCGAAAAGCAAGACTCTATGAACGAAATAAAGAATTGATAATATGCACGAATCTTGTCCATAGCGTACACATGAGTGCACTTTTCCTCGAAACGACGAATGAGAAGCATCTCATTGAACTATTTGAGGAGAATTTCCGGTGCATATTCAAAAAGATCGATTTGCGTATTATTAACTGATGTTACACACCGAATAATTTTAATTAAAGGATTTATAGTTCTTTATATGGTTGTCCACCTCCCTACCGTCCCGAGAATGAGATATCTCTCCATTTTGTTTCCTTACTAACATAAGTATACTGGTAAGCAAAATAATTCACATGAAGAGGCGTGAAATGAGCGTGACCATTCTTAAAATATTGAGTTTTGCCTGAATAATCGCAGCGAGGAAATGGAAAATTAACAATTGCTCACTCTTCATTATTCACTATTCCATTCTCATAGGCACCTTGCCTTTCAAGCGAGTGTTTATTAATTTCATTCACATAATCATTCATCGCACCTGATGCCTCGATTTACAGTAGACGAAATACGCAGTAGATTTGCTAAGGGTAAAGATTTCAATGAGATCTTCGATGCCTTTGAAGATGCGCTGATCCAAGGTATTCAAGATGTCGAACTGTACCGGCTCCTCTTCTGGAACTCTGCACTCAGTCCTGATGAATTGTGCCTCTTCGGCGAAAAACTTGCGAAGGAATTTCCAAATCTTGCTTATGAAACATATATGTGGTTAGCAAGTGTGTTCGAGGCAACATATTTCTTGTCTGATAATTTTGAGTTAGCAATGCAGTACTATCGCAAGGCGGCGGCGGCGAAGCCGGAAGAAGTTCAGCCATATTTGGATGCCGCCGACTGTCATGATCCGGAGCTCAACATTCCGCCACTCTATTGGCTTGTGGAGTTTTTAAAGTTAGGCATCAACCTTGTGAAAGATAAAAAGACGCTTCTGCACAGATTATCGTATCTCTACCAGATGCATGGAGATCAGAAGCAGGCAGATTTTTACAGAACCCTTGCTGATGATCTCGGACGTAATCAAAACTAATACAACCATTCAACGTTCGCAAGCGCTCCGCGGATTTATTCTCTTGATGATTGCCGTACTTTTCTGGGGAAGTTCGGCACCGATAGGAAAATATCTCATTGTCACGCGCTTTGATACACTCATCTTAGCTCAGACGCGTACGTCGCTGACCTTCATACTTTTACTTTTCTTTTTTCTTCTCAAGGATAGAAGTGTATTTAAAATTAATCTTACGGATTTATGGAAATTTGGAATTCTAGGCGTAGTAGGCATTTCATTGACAAATTATACCTATTACTTCACTGCGAAAGAATCATCGGTAGCGACGGCAATTCTTGTCCAATATACTGCGCCGGTGTGGGTTGTGCTGTATTCAGTGTTTGTCATTAAGGAAGATAAGCTTGATCGCATTACATTCATCTCGCTTGTCCTCGGACTGATCGGCTGTTACTTTGCGGTAACTGCAGGCTCGATGCAAAGCATAAACCTGAAAGGATGGGCGATCATCACCGGGCCGGTGTCGGCATTCACATTTGCATATCAGATCGTTGCGACGAAGCAATTGCTGAAGCGTTATTCTGTCTGGACGATGTTAGTGTATATGTTCGGCTTCTCTGCAATTTTTTGGTTATGCATAAATTCGCCTTGGGATATTGTTGCGAAGAATTACACGTACAGTGACTGGGGAATATTCTGGATGTTTGCTATCATATCAATTCTTATACCACAGACAGCATTCGCATCGGGATTAAGATTGCTCGATGCATCCACTGTTGGAATCGTCAGTATTTTAGAACCTGTCATCGCAATCATTGCAGCGTTTTTCATTCTTGGTGAATCGCTTAGTGTTATACAAATATTGGGTGCAGTGCTGGTAGTGGCAGCAATAGGATTATTACAAGCGCATCCAATGTTACTGAAAAGAATGATGTGGAAATCCATATCTTCGGCAAAAGTTAAATGAGAACAGAACGTCGTTTGAATCGTTTAGAACAAGTGTTGCGGTATCGTCAGCCAGATATGACTGTAGTGATGGAAAATATTCATGATCCGCACAATGTCAGTGCTGTGCTCCGTTCATGCGATGCGGCTGGAGTGATGGAAGTACAATTAATCTATACGGATGCAGATTTTCCAGATATCGGCAAGAAAAGCTCAGCGAGCGCAAAAAAATGGGTTGAACAACGACAATTTAAGAATGTGAAAGATTGTTACAAAAAGCTGCACGAAGAAGGTTTTACTATTTTCGCAACGCATTTGGAAGAAAAAGCAAAGTCGTTGTTCGAAATCAATATGACAAAGAAAGTAGCGATTGTTGTGGGGAATGAACACGAAGGAGTGTCATCGGAAGCGGCACAACTTGCGGATGGTATTCTCCAGATCCCAATGTTCGGAATGATTCAAAGTCTGAATGTCTCCGTTGCAACGGCGGTCATCCTCTTTGAAGCTGTCCGCCAGAGAATTGCATCAGGACAGTTTGATGGATCAAAATATTCTGGTCCAGAATTAGCGAAGCTCCTTAAGATTTGGGCGATGAAACAATGATCAACGATCAAGAACGTGTTATTAACTGATATCACGCATTGAATATTCTTTTTTAAGAATTATATGGTTGTTCACCTCCCCTTTCCGACACGATATTAGTTCGTGTCGGGATTTCCCCTCCTCAAGCGAGGAGGGGATGAAGGGGTGGTGTTCTTTTTTCTATTACATTCCATGTTTATCAGCATATAAAATGGTTTTCTGTAACATCAATTACCTATAACTATAAATGACTATTCGTCCCGATATCGCAGAATTTGTAGCCGACCTTGAGGTGTTCGGTAAAAGAAAGTTGAACTATCCTTTAGAAGTTGGCGAAATACTTCAGATTGCTGTTCAGACTGTATTGACAAACGAGTTTGAAGAATTAATCTTTCAAGCGAAGTTTCTTGTGCGGACGCAGGATGTGATGAATCAAATAGGTCATGAAGCGGAGGGATTCGAAAAGCTTTCAACAGAATTCCAATCTGCTGTAAAAAAGTCAATGGATTTAGTGAAAATGCTTGTTGGAAGAGCTGCCACAGATGTTACACAGAAATATTTAAGCACCTTCTTTGTAATGGAAACCGAAAGCTTTGCTCGTTTGATGAAGTTGTACTCTGATCTGAGCTGGATAAAAAATTGGCAGATTGACGGAAAACCTTTGCCGTATGAATTACAATCATCAGAAAAATCCGCCATCCAAAAAAATACGAATCTGCAAACGATGGAAAAAAAACAAAACAACGTATCAATAAAATCACTTTCTCGAATTCAAAGAAGTGCAGTACTTGCTGCGATCCTTTTCGTACTAATTGTTCTTATCGATCCACCGGTAACAATGCTCGGCTGGATACTTTCATTAGGGATTGCGGCATTGCTTGCATATATTGTTCTCCAGATAGTATTCTTAACTAGAAATAAGAATTCTCAATAAATAAATTTCACATGAAATATAAATTCTCTCTGTCGATATTTCTCGTCTTGTTATTCACATTACAACTATTTTCTGCATCTCCAACGGTGAAGCCCGGAATTGATGTGCTGCGCGAGCGAGGCTTTGACATTCTTCAAGGCAAACGCGTTGGTCTTATTACTAATGCTACGGGCATTACATCCGATTTCCAGAGCACAGTTGATGTGCTGTTCAACTCTCCAGGAGTGAAACTTGTGGCGCTCTACAGCCCAGAGCACGGCGTGCGCGGTGATGGTGATGCAGGAAAAGAAATTAACGGCTTCAATGATGCAAGAACTGGATTGCCGGTGTACTCGCTCTATGGTAAAACGCGCAGGCCTACAAAGGAAATGCTGCAAGGCATTGACGTGCTTGTGTATGATATCCAGGATATTGGTGTGCGTTCGTACACGTTCATCTCAACGATGGGATTGGCGATGGAAGCAGCAGCGGAAAATGGAATTAGGTTTGTCGTGCTTGACCGGCCGAATCCATTGACAGGCGAACGAGTGGAAGGGGCAATGTTAGAACCAAAATTTAAATCGTTTATCGGCGAGTATCCAATTCCCTATATCTATGGAATGACCGCGGGCGAATTAGCACAAATGATAAATGGAGAACAATGGCTTAATGTCAACGGTTCGCCTCGTGAGGCGGGTAAATGCGATTTAACAGTTGTAACGATGAAAGGATGGAAGCGATCCATGTGGTGGGATGAAACCGGCTTAACGTGGGTTCCGACATCTCCGCATATTCCTCATTCTTTTACGACAATTTTTGCTGTGCTCACCGGACTTCTGGGGGAACTTGGCACAGCAAATCAAGGCGTCGGGTACACGCTGCCGTTTGAATTGGTCGGCGCTCCGTGGATTGACGGCTATGCTCTTGCTCGCTATTTGAACAGCCTTAATTTGCATGGCGTACAGTTCCGCCCAATTTCATATATTCCATTCTATAAAGATACAACAGGACTTCGGTACAAAGGTGTGCAGATACACATCATCGATCGGACGACACTGAATATGACTCAAGTGCAGATTGCAATTCTTGAAGCGCTGCTTCGTCTCTTTCCGGAGAATAATATTTTTGATCGTGCCAAACCTGATAGAATCAATTCGTTTGATAAAGCTGTTGGCACAGATGAAATTCGGCTTGAACTTCAGAATAAAACTTCAGTCGAAGATATTCTTCATAGAATCGATCAATTACGAGCGCAGTTTATGATAATGCGGGAGAAATATCTTTTATACAAATAGCGAAGCGAATGGTTTTATCAGGATACTAATATTGCTTGTCTGAGTTTGTGGCCAGCGGGAAAATTCCTTTTTCAGCCGTTGCATTTCGTGCAAGCCTTTCCTATTTTAAGAATGAATTCAATATGAACACTCAGATAAATATGAGTCCATGGAGAGAATCGAAACAGGTCATTCAGACCTGAAAGCCCAAGTTTGTTTTCTTCCCCCGCTTTCCACGGAATACGAGTCCCCTGCACCATCTTCAAAATTAAATCATTACTGGCATCAACTTAAAGCAAATGCTCTCATAGATATTGTCGAAGGAGGGAGTATGTGTTGTTTTTAACAATTGCGAAATTAATTTTTCTATTTCCTGTTTCATTAGTATTTTCATTGTTGGCATTTGGATCTATTCCATTTGATAGGAAAGGCGATTTCTTTCGCTGGTGTCCTTGGATGTGGTCAAAGTGTATCTTGTGGACTTTTGGTATCAAAGTGAACGTGAAGGGGCTTGAAAATATTGATCTCAATCGATCATATATTTTCGTATCGAACCATGCAAGCATGGCTGATATTCCAACGGTGATTGTGGCGTTGAATGGTAAAGTGAATATTGTATTTAAAAAAGAATTGACTTGGGTGCCTATCTGGGGATGGGCGTTGCGCTATGGGCATTTTATTATGATTGATCGGTCGAATCCACGAGATGCATTGGCAAGTATCGAACGGGCTGTGCAAACTATTCGCAGTGGTCAATCGGTCATCTTGTTTCCGGAGGGAACAAGGACAAGCGATGGCAAACTGCAGTCATTCAAGCGCGGCGCGTTCACATTGGCGGCGAAATCAGGAGTTCCCGTTGTACCGATGATCATCAATAATACATTTGGGATTATGCCGAAAGGATCTTTCAACGTTAAACGAGCAGATATTTTAGTGGTATTGGAAAAACCGATTCCCACAAACGAGCTTGAAAACAAAGCCGATGAATTGGAATTGATGGACCAAGTGCATAGAGCAATCGAAAAACACTATATTGATCAATCGTGAGATGATGTATGGCAATAACGATAAAAAATGTTGAACACATAGCCAAACTGGCGAATTTAGAATTCACAGATGCAGAAAAAGAAAAGTTCACACACCAGATGAACCAGATTTTGGAATACATGGAAAAATTAAACTCGCTGGACACGAGCAACGTTGAACCGCTCTCGCATGTTATCGAACTCAGCAATGTGTTCCGTGCGGATGAAGTGAAACTCGGCGTATCAACTGAGGACGCTTTGAAGAATGCCCCGGCGAAGAATGAGCAGTTTTTCAAAGTGCCGAAAGTAATTGGTGAGAAATCCTGATGCCCGAGAAACCAATTGTTATTGGAGTTATTCCGTCGCGCTATGCATCGCATCGCCTGCCGGCAAAGCCGTTAGTTGATTTATGCGGCAAACCAATGGTGCAGCGAGTTTATGAGCAGGCAAAGAAATCACAATTGCTTGATCGCGTAGTAGTCGCGACAGATGATGTTCGCATCGAAGAAGCTGTGCGTCAATTTGGCGGTGATGTGATGCTTACATCACAGGATATAAAAAGTGGAAGCGATCGCGTCGCTGCGGTCGCATTGCATATGGCAGGTGATATCTTTGTTAATATTCAAGGCGATGAACCGTTGATTGCACCGGAGATGATCGATCAGGGAGTTCAACTTCTTCTTGACGAAACATCAGCTCCGGTTGGAACATTAGTAAAACAAATTTCATTACAAGAAGAATTATTAAATCCGAATGTAGTAAAAGCTGTGCTCAACCATGACGGATATGCCATATATTTTTCTCGTTCAACAGTTCCTTATGTGCGCGGTGAAGCGGACGAGAGGCGATGGCTTGAATTGCATACGTTCTACAAGCATATCGGGATATATGTTTTTCGACGTAAGTTTTTGGTTCAGTACGCACAATTGCCGATTTCTCTTTTGGAGAAGGCGGAAAAATTAGAACAGTTGCGTATTCTTGACGCGGGGTATAAAATGAAAGCAGGCATAACAACATACGATAGCATTCCGATTGATACACCGGAAGATGTCGCTCGTGTAGTTGCGATTTTACGGCAGACATCCTCAGGTACATAAACGAGAGACTAATGGCAAGAAACAATGTGAAATTCATTTTTATAACAGGCGGTGTTGTTTCATCGCTTGGCAAAGGAATCGCTGCTTCCTCATTGGGGATGCTGCTCAAAGCGCGTGGTTTGCGCGTGACAATTCAGAAGTTCGATCCGTACATCAATGTTGATCCCGGAACGATGAATCCATTCCAACATGGTGAAGTGTACGTAACGGAAGACGGCGCTGAAACAGATTTGGATCTTGGTCACTATGAGCGGTTTCTCAACGAGAATATGACTCGTCAAAACAATACGACGACTGGTCAAGTGTATTACGAAGTAATTTCGCGAGAGCGTCGCGGTGATTATCTTGGTGCAACCGTGCAAGTGATTCCGCATATCACAGATGAGATCAAAAAACGCTTATGGAATCTTGCAAAGACCGGCAGATATGACGCTATTATTGTGGAGATAGGTGGTACTGTTGGTGATATCGAAGGATTGCCGTTCCTCGAAGCCATTCGTCAATTCAAACACGATGTTGGACGGCGCAATGCGATTAATATTCATTTAACATTGATTCCATATATAAAAGCAGCAGGCGAAATAAAAACCAAACCCACGCAGCATAGTGTGAAGACACTTCTCGAAATCGGATTGCAGCCGGATATCCTCATCTGCCGCACGGAGAAACCGTTATCGAAGGATCTAAAGGAAAAAATTGCCCTGTTCTGTAATGTGGAAACTCGTTCTGTGATTGAAGGGAGAGATGTTCAGTCTATTTATGAAGTTCCGCTTATGTATGAGAAAGAGAATCTTCCCGGAATTGTTATCGAAAAATTAAATATTAAATGCGGCAAACCTAACTTAAAGCAGTGGCTCCGGTTCGTCAATAAAGTGAAAAAACCCACCGGTGAGGTGCGCATCGCTGTTTGCGGCAAGTATATTGAATTAAAAGATGCCTATAAAAGTATCTCTGAAGCGTTTGTTCATGCAGGCGCGGAGAATGATGTAGAAGTACAGCTTGATTGGATTCGAGCAGAAGATGTGGAAGACTATGGCGCTGAAAAATATTTAAAAGGCGCTACAGGATTGCTGATCCCATGGGGATTTGGTAATCGCGGAATTGAAGGAAAAATTGATGCCATTAGATTTGCGCGGGAGAATAAAATTCCATTCTTCGGAATATGTCTTGGCTTGCAATGTGCTGTCATCGAATTCGCGCGAAACGTGTGCGGGATGAAGGATGCAAACAGCACTGAATTCAGAAAGACGAAGCATAATGTCATCGATATGATGCTGGAACAAAAGTCCGTTCGTAACTTAGGCGGCACGATGCGACTTGGTGCGTATCCGTGCACAGTGCAGAAGGGATCACACGCATATGCTGCTTACCGGAAGGAATTAGTAACGGAGAGACACCGCCATCGATTTGAAGTGAACAATAAATTTAGGAAGAAGCTTGCAGATAATGGTATGATATTTAGCGGCATATATATTAATAACGATTTAGTGGAAATTATTGAATTGCCGGATCATCCATGGTTTGTTGCAGTCCAGTTTCATCCGGAACTAAAATCTCGTCCGGTTGCCCCACATCCGTTATTCATCGGCTTCGTTAGAGCAGTGAAAGAGAATAGCAAGAGTCAACAGCCAAGATTCAATCAGAAAGATAACAATTAGTTTTCTAAAAGATGTTCGTCAATGGGGTACCTCACATGAAACATTTCGCTGTGCTTTTGCAGTTATCGTTGGCGATGATAGTGACAGCGATATTCTTTGCATGCTCGCCAATACCAGATAAAACTCAGCAAAATGATTTTTTTACGCCAGTTAATCGAATTGAAAATAAGAAAGTAGGATCTGATACTCTTGACATTACGCTTGAGAGCGATCACACGAATGTTCATGATAGCTTGAAAGATTCTCTCATAGTCTTGTTTCGACAACAGAATAAACGATTGAACGACATGGTTCAGCAGTTGAATCTGTTAACAAAGAAAAACAATATAGGCAATTCAAAGGACACCGATAATTTTGACGACATTTCTATAAACCGTAATCACCTCTCAAATGAAATGCTCTTGGAAAAGATCAAAAATCAGAATCAGCGACTTAACGATGTCATTGAACAGTTAAGACTTCTTTCCGAGAACCAACAAAATCAAAGTGAAAATCATGATCATCTTATCACAAGTGCCAATGTTGTTCCTGTGCAACCGACTCCAGCGCAGAAAGTTTCTGTGCCCCTGCATCCTAATACATCCTTAAATTACGAAAAGGCAATTCAACTTTATAAGAGTCGACAATATGGAAATGCGATTGGTGTATTTAAGAAATTGTTGATTCAGAAGATAGAGCCAAAGCTTGCAGATCGCTACCATTTTTGGATGGGTGTCTGTTATATCAATTTGAATAAAAGTAATCAAGCTATCAAAGAATTCACCAACGTGCTTGGATACACTCATTCCGAAAAAGCAGAAGAAGCATACTTCATGATTGGTCAGTGCTATGAACGGATAGGAGCAAAGAAGTCTGCGAAAATGACGTATGAAAAAATGCTGCGGATATATCCTCAAGGAAATCTAAAGCTGGTTGCTGAGAAAAAACTTGCGCTCCTAAAGTAAGGGGTAACCTCAGGAGCGCAATTGATGTCTCAATAGATCACATATCCACTGAATGTGATCACGCAGAGACGTACGCTGAATTTATTTCGTCATAATCATCTTACGAGTTGCACTTTCGTTATCCGCACTGAGTCGGGCGAAATATATGCCCGATGAGAGTTTCTGTCCGCTTGTCGTACTGCTGCTCCATTCTACACTATAATTGCCAACTGGTTGATATTGATCAACGAGACGATTCACTTCGCGCCCTGTAATGTCATATACGCTCAATCGCACTTGTGTTGCCTTATTTAACTGATAACCAATGCGCGTTGTTGGGTTAAAAGGATTAGGATAATTATGACCGAGCAGGAATGATTTCGAGTCGTCGGTTGCTGCAATATTAGATTTGTTACTCCATTCCAAATTATTAATTGCTACACCAAGACTATCCGCTTGACTATTAGTGACCATCACATTAGTCAAAGATGCATTACTCTTATCTAATGGATTGATGATAGAAATAGAAAATCGTACCAGTGCACCTTGACCAATAGAAAAAGTCTTTTGTTCCAAGTTCAAGATTAAAATGTTGACTGTAGAATCGTTCGGTTTATAGGAGGCAACGATCCAGTGCGATTCGAGAGTACGATTGCCATGTTCGATCTCACCTAACACAACATCGGACGAAGTGTGCAAACTGAATTGCACACCGGCAACTGCTTCGGAATTGGCAAGCTGGACTTCGAGAGCATTCGTTGCAGTCCGCACTACCGCAATATTATTGCCGGCACATGCCGTCGAAACTGAGATTAACAAACGTATTAAAACTCGGTAGCATCTTTTTCTCATCATCATTTTTGTCACCTTTCGATAGACTTCACATAAAGAAGTTCATTCAATGTGCCAGTCGAAGAAAGATCACTCATCGAAATGAAAAGATGAAGAAGTGCCTGATAAATGAGGAGAAAACGAGATAATCTTGAAATCAGCAAAGAGAATATTACGGTCTTTACCCTGTAAGTTCTACAAATGCCCTGTATTCCTAGAATTCAGGAATGGTTAAATGGTAGGATATTACAACAAAAAAGCGACGAACTTGAATATCCAAGAATTTGTCGCGTTGATTAAGTTGAAAGAATAGGTTTAAATCTTTTTCTGTTTTTTAATATGCGGTTTTATTACCCGCGGATTACGAGTTCGCACTGGTTGCTGTATTTTCGCCGGCTCCTGATTGAACGGTGTTTCCTGAATTGTGGGGATCGGCTGTGAGATCGCAGAAGATTCAGGCGCTAAAAGCATTTTGTGTTCAAACCGCTTCATTTGTGCCAATTCTTTTCTAATGCGAGATGCCGAAAATAGAAGAACGATGTTCATTATGCCAAGCAACGCGACGAGTGTATAAAGCCAAATGAAATGAACAGTACTTTCTGCGGATGATTTTTGAACTTGTTGCTGAAGTATATCTAATTTTTTAATGGTACTGATATATGAAGAGTCATTGCCCTGTATGGACCCTTCATAAGTGGTACCGAGGCTGTCTTCATGATTAGGAGATGTCACGTAGACAGGAACCGGTGGCTCTTTGATATTGGAATTATCTTGAGCAAGGATTTCGCTGAATTGGATGCAGATTGAAAGAATCACACAGATTATTACTGGCACATTCGACTTTAAATTTAGTTTCATAGCAAATCCCCTTTGATATTAATTACATACGTAGATTAAGTTAGGAAGACACTTTGGTAAATGCAAACAGAAAGTAATGTTAATATTGCCCATTTTTTATGTTGCGAAATTTGAATTTCATTCGCTCTTTGGCTATCTTCTTTCAGCATTTTAAGCAAAGGCACTTTTATTAATACTATAATTAAATAAACTACATCCTGACTTTGAATTCACAGCCTCCTCTTCAATATATTAAAGGTGTTGGACCGAAACGCGCAGAGGCACTAGCGAATCTCGGTATCCACAGCATCAAAGATCTTTTCTTGTACTTCCCGCGCGGTTATCTGGATCGTAGTCAAATTGTGCGTATTGTTGATTTGAAAAATTATATCGAAAAGGGTGAGGCGATCACTATCTTTGCCGAAGTGTATCGGCAAGAAGCAAGGCGCACGCGGCGCAACAACAAGTTGATATTCATGCTTACAGTGAAAGATGAAAGTGGATTTCTTACGTGCGTGTGGTTTGAAGGATTCTATTGGTTGAAAGATGCGTTTGAGGTCGGTGAGTTACTTGCACTTTCCTCCATTCCGACTCTTGATAAACTTGGCCGGCCGCAATTTCTTCATCCGCAATTTGATAGATTAAAAAGTGTCGAAGAGGATGAACCGGATTGGGGCAAATTATTCAACACCGGAGGTATCATTCCAAAGTATCGCTCCAGCGCTGAACTCGAAAAAGTAGGACTCGACAGCCGAGGCTTTCGGCGCATCATTCGTAATGCAATGAATCACCATAGTACTGTAATTGAGGAGACGATCTCGTCCGATATTTTGGTACGTCAATCTCTTTGCGACGAACAATCAGCAATACGGTCCATTCATTTCCCAGGCAGCTTTCAGGAATTAGATACGGCACAGCGGCGGCTCAAGTTCGACGAACTATTCTTTCTGCAATTAATGTTGGCGTTACGCAAACGCGGGGCACAGCAGCAACTACGCGGATTGATATATAATATAGAAAGTACACTCGCACGACAGCTTGTAGATTCTCTTCAATTTGAATTAACACTTGCACAAAAGCGAGTACTGCGAGAAATTATTGATGATTTAAAATCTTCATATCCAATGAACCGGCTTATGCAGGGCGATGTTGGAAGTGGAAAAACAATAGTAGCGCTTTGCACGGCACTCATCGCTGTTGAGAATGGCCTTCAAGTTGCGTTTATGGCGCCTACGGAAATTCTTGCTGAACAGCATTATCAAACTCTTAAATCGTTTCTTTACAGCCTTCCAGTGAAGGTGCGTATGCTCATTGGAGGTCAACGGAAAAAATTACGAGAAGATGTTCTGGAAGATATCCGGAGTGGAAGTGCGAATATCGTGGTTGGCACGCACGCATTAGTTGAGGAAAAAGTTGAATTTACAAAGCTTGGTCTTGTTATTATAGATGAACAGCATCGATTTGGTGTAATGCAGCGTGCAACATTACGCGGAAAAGGCATGAATCCTGATGTGCTCGTAATGACGGCAACACCCATTCCGCGCACACTTGCGATGACATTATATGGCGATCTCGAAGTATCCACCATTGATGAACTGCCTTCAAACCGTAAACCTATCCGCACAGCAATTCGGACTGAATCTCAAAAACATAAAGTGTATCAATTCGTTAAGGATGAAATTGACCGAGGCAGGCAGGCATATATTGTTTTTCCTCTCATCGAGGAATCGGAAAAAATTGATCTTAAAGCTGCAACGAAAGAGTATGAGCATTTGCAAAAAAATATTTTCCAAAATTATCGACTCGGCCTCTTACACGGCAGACTGAAGCCGGAAATAAAAGATGAAGTGATGCAGAAATTCAAAGGAGGCGATATTCAGATCCTTGTTGCAACAACGGTTATAGAAGTCGGTATTGATATCCCGAATGCAACTGTCATGATTATTGAAAACGCGGAGCGGTTCGGACTATCGCAGTTGCATCAACTACGCGGTCGTGTGGGACGCGGTGCCGATCAATCCTATTGCATTCTTATAGCAAACTATAATTGGTTCGATGCACATGCAAAAGGAATGGAAATGCTGGAATTGCGTGACCAAAAGGAACACGCACACGAGCGTTTAGAAACGATGGTGCAAACGACAGATGGATTCAAAATAGCGGAAGTGGATTTGAAATTGCGAGGACCAGGGGAATTCTTTGGCACACGGCAAAGTGGATTACCTGCACTTCGAATTGCGAATCTTGTTGATGATGAGGACTTGCTCAGTCTGGCACGCAAAGAGGCATTCGATCTCATCAAGAATGATCCGCATCTTCGTCAGAAATCGAGTGAATGCATTCGAAAACATTTTGAAGAAGAGTTTAGAGAGATTCTAGAGTTGGGGAAAATTGGGTAAAACAGAAAACAGAAAACAGAAAACAGAAAACAGAAAACAGAAAACAGAAAACAGAAAACAGAAAACAGAAAACAGAAAACAGAAACAACTGCTAACGATTATTATTCTTTACTATCTTCCGTTCGTGTATTTTAAATCTAAAATCTCAAGTCCAAAATCATAAGTTGTCTCTCCTCGTCACACTCATGCATTGCGAACATTTCTCCAACAAAACGAATGAAAAAACTTGACAACAAGATAGAAAGGATTATATTAGTATCAACGTTTGTTGTTCATTGAAACAGCAAAGTTGATTAGTTCAACAAGTGAAAGGTTGATCTTACCGCTTGCTACAGCGACTGAACGTAGCTCTCGTCTACAACGTGAAGAAAGAAAGTGTAGATGAAGTTTCGAGTGACGATGGTGATCTGGATAAATATACCGAAAGAAATAAATCCATCGCAGTAAAAACAAAACTTCATCAGACGAAAGCTGACACATACGCAGAATGGGACACGGAAGAAACTATTCTCGCCGTGAAGACCGCGCTCGAATTGCATCACGATGTTACTCTCATCGAAGCAAACGAGAAATCCTATCATACACTTCTTCAAGCGAAACCAGATATAGTTTTTAATATCGCTGAAGGGTTGCGGGGATCATCGCGCGAAGCACAAATTCCGGCGATCCTCGAGATGCTTGGCATACCCTATACTGGTTCTAATTCGCTCACACTTGGAATTTGTCTTGATAAGTCGCGAGCAAAAGAAATTCTCTCCTATTACAAAATTCTAACTCCACCGTTCACTGTTGTTGACGCTCTTCATCAACTATCAGAAATAAATATCTCTCTGCCTTGTATTGTAAAACCATTGCATGAAGGATCGAGTAAAGGAATTTACAACGTATCTGTTGTTCGCACGGACGAAGAACTCCATCGTCAGGTCAAGAGGGTAATCGGGGAGTACGATGAACCAGCGTTAGTAGAAAAATTTTTAACAGGACGCGAGTTCACCGTGGCAGTTCTTGGCAACGGCTCCGACCTTCGTGTATTGCCAATTGTGGAAATCCGCTTCGATTCACTACCTGATGGTGTTAATCCTATTTATTCATATGAGGCAAAATGGATTTGGGATACAATTGAAAATCCTATCGATGTGCATGAATGTCCGGCTAAAATTTCATTGAAACTTCAGAAAGAAATTGAAGCTGTGTGTCTCGATGCTTACAATGTATTACGTTGTCGAGACTGGTGTCGAATTGACATAAGATTAGATGAACAGGGTCATCCAAATGTGTTGGAATTGAATCCCTTACCTGGAATATTGCCAAATCCTGAAGAACATTCTTGCTTCCCGCAAGCTGCCAGAGCGGCAGGAATGGATTACTACACAATGATTAGCGCTGTGTTAGATGCGGGAATCAAACGATATAATTTATGTTGATGAATAGATGATGCTCAAAATGGCACATATTGCAGTTGTTTTTAATGAACCGACCATTGCAACAGAAAAAGGACGAATGTTCATATCAGCAGAAGGACAGGTCGGCGCCCTTGCAACTCATTCGGAAATAGTTACTAATATGCCGAGTCATTTAGTCGATATGTCGGAAGTTGGTGTGATCGAAGAGCGTGAGCAAGTTGAAAAAGCGCTTCAACACAAAGGATATCGTACTTCGCTCTTTAATATTGATGGCGACATCAAACGTCTTATCAATTTTATCGATGTGCAAAAACCTGATATTATATTCAATTTGTGCGAATCGCTAATGGGAGAATCGCTTCACGAAATGCACGTTGCAGGCATTTATGAATTGATGAATATTCCCTACACAGGTGCCGCGACACTTGCACTAGGAACATGTTTGAACAAAGTCCGCACGAAAGAAATTCTTCAGGCACATGGAATACTGACCGCGCGACACATCATTTCCACTAAGGTTGAAGCGTGCCATATCGACGACGCTCGTTTACACTTTCCATTTATTGTTAAACCAATACATGAAGATGCAAGCATTGGTATCGGGAATTCATCCGTGGTGTATGATATCCAATCGCTTCAGAAGCAGATTGCCTATATTTTAAAAACCTTCAATGAGCCGGCGTTAGTGGAAGAATATATTGAAGGAAGAGAATTGAATGTTGCTATTATCGGCAACGATCAGCCGACATTGTTACCGATTTCTGAAATTGATTTTTCAAAATTACCGTCTGGCTATCCGAAGATTGTGACATACAATGCAAAATGGGTCGAGGGCACGCCGGAATATGACGGCACTGTTGGAACATGCCCGGCACAGCTTGAGCCCCTTGTAGAACAACGCGTGCGGGAAATTGCATTGCGTGCGTATCAATTAATGGAAATTCGAGATTATGCGCGCATTGATATTCGGCTTGATGCTTCCAATACACCGTACGTTTTAGAGGTGAATCCGAATCCGGATATTTCATGTGATGCTGGGTTCGCTCGTTCAGCCCGTACGGCTGGAATGACTTTTGACGATATGATTGTGAAAATAGTGGAGACCGCGCTTGAACGGTCGCGTCGGTAAGGGTATGTCGATTCGAAAATTTGAGAAAGAAGATATCAAACCTCTCGCAGAAATTGTGCGGGCAACAGGTGTGTTTAAAGATGAAGAAGTCGATGTTGCTGTGGAACTGATGGATATTGCTGCAAATGACAAAGAGCAAAAAGATTATTTTCTTTTTTCATATGTGGATGAAGCCGGTACACTACAAGGATATTATTGTGCCGGGCCTACACCAATGACGCAAAGGACATTTGACTTGTACTGGATTGCCGTTCATCCGCGTGTACATAAAAAACGAATTGGCCATGAATTACTTGCACATTGTGAAGAGTATGTGAAAACGATGGGCGGGAAATTGCTCGTTGTTGAAACGTCATCACAACCGAAATATGAACCAACGCGCCGATTCTATCTTCGGCATCAATATGAAGAAGCGGCTCGTATCAAAGATTATTATGCACAGGATGACGACCTCGTCATCTATTCCAAATACTTCTAAGGAGCAATAGCATTATTTATGGAACTCTGGCAAGAAATGCTTAGACAGAGCGTTGACAGCGCAAAAGATTTAGTTGAGCGTTTTGGATTTGATAAAGAGGCAGCAGAGAAGCTCGATAAATTCTTTCACATCAGAATCAATCCATACTACTTAAGTTTGATTCGTTATCCGAACGACCCTATCTGGCGGCAATGTATTCCTGATGCAATCGAGCTTCAGGATGAGAAAGCACCTGAAGATCCTCTCAATGAAGATGCCGACAGTCCGGTCCCCAGCATTACACATCGATATCCGGATAGAGCATTGTTTCTTATTACAAGTCAATGTTCTATGTATTGTCGGTTCTGCACACGTAAAAGGAAAGTAAGCGATTCGACAAAGATCAACGCAAAATATATTCAATGGGGGTTGGATTATATTCGCGCTCATCCAGAGATTCGTGATGTGATCATCTCTGGCGGGGATCCATTGATGGTGACAGACTTTGCATTAGAGCGTGTGCTGGCAGGTTTACGGGAAATTCCGCACGTCGAAATTATTCGCCTTGGCACAAAAATGCCATGTGTGTTGCCGCAGCGCATTACTACAAAACTATGTAAAATGTTGAAGAAGTATCATCCACTCTATGTGAATACACATTTCAATCACCCATGGGAATGCACACCGGAAGCTGAACGCGCATGCAATATGCTGGCTGATGTCGGAATCCCTGTCGGCAATCAGTCCGTGCTTATGAAAGGTGTGAATGATGATCCGGACGTGATGTTGGAATTACACCGCAAGTTGCTCAAAATGCGCGTTCGTCCATATTATATTTACCAGGCCGATCTGACAAAAGGTACGAATCATTTCAGAACGCCAGTGCGTGTCGGTTTAGAAATTATGGATAAATTGCGCGGACACACCTCCGGTCTTGCGATTCCGTATTATGTTATTGATGCACCGGGCGGCGGCGGCAAAATACCGTTGCTTCCGCAATACGTGCTTGGAAGGAACGGGAAGGATATTATTCTCCGCAATTATAAATATGAAATCTATACCTATCCAGATGTAGAAGAAGCACCGATTGAACAACATTCGGTGGAACATAAATACCTGAGGAAACGTCAGAACGGACGACGAAAACCGGTGACCGTTGCAGATGCAACTAACGGAACAGGAGACAAGGTTACTCTTGAACAAGTTCCTGTAGAACAAGTTGGAAAGTAGCTGACTGAGTTGTACATTGATCCCGTTCCGACTTATCGAGACGGGATTTTTTATTTATACGCATTCCTTCTGGATGAAATGAATAGTTCTAGGTTGAGAGGTAAAATTCAATGATATCATCGAAAGATTACTCAGCGTTGATTTGCGAAATCCAAAAAGCATTACAGACAGAACGCATAGACGGTTGGCTTCTCTACAATTTTCGCGATTCGAACTTATTTGCAACTCGCCTTCTTACACTTCCCAAACATATTATGTTCACGCGAAGGTATTTCTACTATATTCCAGCACACGGTGAGCCTAAAAAATTAGTTCATCGGATTGAAGAATGGAACTTGGATGCGCTCCCCGGCGGCAAGAGCGTCTATCTCAGTTGGCGTTCGCTCGAAGAAGGACTAAAGGAACTTCTTTCTGGAGCGAAACAAATTGCGATGGAATATTCACCTCGATGCGCGATTCCGTATATTTCAACTGTTGATGCTGGCACTATTGAACTTGTTAGAGGTACGGGAATTGAAATCGTATCATCAGCGAATCTTATCCAGTACTTTGAAGCTCGATGGGATGATGAGCAATTGAAAGATAACATTGAGAGTGCAACACATCTGCGCCAGATAGTTGATGAAACATTTGGATTTATTCGTAAGAATATAAAATCTAATACTGCAATTACAGAATACGATGTTCAGCAGTTTATGTTATCAGAGTTCAAGAAACGTGGTCTAGTAACATCTAGCGATCCGAATTGCTCTGTAAATGCAAATAGCGCGAATCCGCACTATGAGCCGACTAAGGAAATTAATTCACCGTTACATAAAGGAGATTATGTGCTTCTGGATCTCTGGGCGAAGAAAGATAAACTACGATCTGTTTATGCCGATATCACTTGGATGGGATTTCTTGGAGAAACAGTTCCAGGAGAATTTGAAAAGATATTCCAGATCGTTAAAGGCGGACGCGATGCAGCATTGAACTTCGTTCGTTCATCAATAAAAGCAGGAAAGAGTATTCACGGATATGAAGTAGATGACGCCGCGCGCAATTTTATCACGCAGCATGGATATGGCGAATATTTTGTACATCGCACTGGACATTCGATAGGAGAGGAAGTGCACGGCAACGGCGCTAATATGGATAATCTTGAGACTCGTGATGAAAGAACTATCATACCCCGGACTTCATTTTCTATCGAACCGGGAATTTATCTCCGCGATAAATTCGGTGTTCGCAGTGAGATAGATGTCTATATCTCGAAAGACCGAGAAGTGATTGTTACCGGCTTACTGATGCAGGAGAAAGTAATTCCAATATTGAGGTAATAAATTATATCTTTAGTTAGACTTCAACTCAAAAGTATTTGAGATAACGAAAATGAATACGGGCCTAGTAGAACGATTTTGTACACCTCCAATTTCTCCTCTCACAGAATATGACCGCAAAGACTTTGCTTATACAGAATGAATAGAATTTCCAGTTGAATCTTCTCCTTATCCTTATTCAAAAGAATCAAGTCCAATAATATCATCGACAAGTTTCGTAAGCTGTAATCCCTCGTTCCTAATATAATCCGCATATTCTGTGAGCTGCTTTTCGTCGATCTCAGCATCTTCTTTAAATATTTCTGCTAAGCCGATAATGGTATTGGGGGGGGCGTACAAAATTCATACGAAATCTGCATAATAATTCGACTTTTCAGTCTTTGAACTCCGAAAAGATCCGGTTCATCGTTTGTACACTCTGCACTGTTTGTCAATGATTTCATTGGCATCTTTTGGTGATGGATTGAGTAGAGACATCGAAAATCACTCAATCTATATGCCAGCATTTTTTTTTAAAACTCATTATAAACGCATAAATGCCAAAAAAAACTTAGTACCTCATCTATGTATCATTATGATACGCAATTGAATGATAAAAGTCCAATTGTCTGTTATTCTCTCATCTTTAAATATGTAATAATAAATTCTCATTGTGGGCCGGTATTCTCGATATGACACATAAATTTATATCTAAAGATTAAAAATCCTTTAAAATAAATGTATTTATGCTGGCACACAGATTGACATAATAAAATCAGAAAATAGAAATTAACTAGCACAAAACTTAAATAATAGGAGTTAGTAAAATGAAAAACATAGCTAAATATACCGCACTCTTGCTTTTGCTAGTCGGATTATCGACATATGCGTTTGCTCAAGTAAGTGCAACAGCCACAACGTCAGCAACCATCGTGGCACCCATCGCTATTTCAAAAACTCTTAATATGAATTTCGGCAATGTAGCTGTTATTGCTAGTTCTGGAACAGTTGTGTTGGCGCCTGCCGGAACACGTACATCAACAGGAGGCGTAACGCTACCTGCCACTGCAGGAACTGTTACAGCAGCTACTTTCACTGTTACAGGATCTTCAGGTTATACATATGCTATTACGCTGCCTGCTTCAGCTACAACAATTGATGATGGTGCTAGCCATACGATGACAGTTGATACTTGGACGAGTAATCCTAATTCCACAGGTACACTTACAGCAGGTACTTCAACCCTTACAGTTGGCGCAACCTTGAATGTAGGTGCAAGCCAGGTTGCCGGTTCATATACATCGGCTACTCCTTTCACGGTAACTGTTAACTATAATTAAAAGAATAGATTTGAATAAGAAACGCTGCCTGTAAAAGGCAGCGTTTTTTTTTACTTATTTTGGATGAAAGGATGAAGAAGAAACGATGTAACACTTAGTTGCTACATTCGTTTTGTCGAAATTACAATCATTTCCGACACTTATTTGAACGAATTAACGAAAAATAATGTTATATTCGTTGGCACGTCAATTGAGTTTTTAGAACTCAAATGATAAGGGTTGTGGAAATGAAAAACATAACTAAAATTTTTTCACTCTTACTGGTAGGGTTCTCAGCTAATGTGTTTGCTCAAGCAACTGTAGCAGCCAGCATAGCGACTAATATTGTAACAC
>JBEKAY010000025.1:0-51507 GCA_050015675.1 Bacteroidota bacterium
AGTTTCTTAAGCTGATATTTTACTTGTTTATTCATGAGAGCCTCAAATTGTCGTTTTCTATGTTCCCTGCCGCACTAACGCTCAATAATCCTGCCTGTGCTGCAGTGTCTATTGCATCATCGATATCGTTTAAGCAGCCATGCCGTTTGCGGTAAAACAGTGGAATGAGCGTAATAACATCATACCAAAAAGCCGAACGGCGTGGTTGCGATAGTTAGCTGACATTTACTGATAGAGATTTCGGAAATATTCGCGCTATATGTCTATTCATTTTGTAATACCACTTCCGCTTTTCCTCGTCGCTGTAAATGTGCCTGCTATTTGCGATGGCCATCCGAATGTTGAGAAAGTGATGCCCCACGTGCCATAGGATATTCCATTGTGCGCACTGCCACTTAAATTCACATTGAAAGCAGAAGTTTGATACCCGACTGGTGCAGCTGGATAAGTTGCGGTGCCTTGAGCAATAATTGAGATGGTTGTGTCGGTGATAGTTACATTTCCGCCTTTAAATGGGCATTGCACTGTCGAGTCTTGATATACAAAGTACCAAATAGCATTCTCTGAAACATGTCCATCCGATGTTTTCTCAAAGGTGATCTGACCGTGATTGGACGAGTCATTATTTATAATGAATTCCCATTCTTCCGTGGCAACGACGGTTGGAGCAATGGGATTGCTTTCATCCTTCTTGCATCCAATGTGGAAGAGCAGAAGGGAGAGCAAAATGGCAAAACGGATATTGAGTTTCATTTTTGTTTTTCTCCTTTATAATGTGAATAAGCATTATCGGCATATACCGGCTACCATCAGAAAGTTGCTCAATCCCGATTACTTGTCCGTCATCCGTATGTTTTAGTGCGGCATCTTCTAAAATATTTCAGCCTGCCTGTTTTTGAATAGCTATAAACAGCCCCGCCCGTAAAATTTTTGGAGTTCGGCGTTACCGTTAAGCGGTCCATACCTCCATTGAGCCAGAAATTCGGTTTAGTAAAATTCTGTCTGGCATCGATTTTAACTAACAAAGTATATAGGTAAAAAAAAATTATTTCTTAATCAGCTTCTCCAGGTGTTCCAGGTACGCTTCGAAAGCTTTTTTGCCTTTTTTTGAAAGCGAGTACATTGTTCTCGGCTTCCTTTCGATAAATTCTTTTTTCACAGATACATATCCTGCATCTTCCAGTTTTTTAAGATGAACGCTCAAGTTACCGTCTGTAGCGTTCACCTTTTCTCTCAGGTAAATAAACTCAGCTTCCTCCACCGTAATTAAGAGCGCCATGATTGCGAGCCGAATTCTTGAATGAATGACATCGTCTAATTGTTGATAATCGAATTCACTCACGGTCTTAATTCCACTTCCTTTTTATATTTTCTATAGATGAGGATTCCCGGTATCGTCTGGAAAAACAACATCAATAAAGCCATAATTAAAAATGAATAGACCGAAGTGACATAAAATAATATCAAGCCTCCTATCCACCAACCAAACGATAAATAACTTATCCATTTCACTCCCACTACCTTACCAGAAATAAAATATGCGCTTCCCATGATGATTGACAAAATCGGACTGATCGCCATAGGTTTGATAGTGCCGGAAAATGTACCAAGGAATCCAATGATTGTCATGCCTATTCCCGCAGCGCCCCAAATAGAAGCCATGAGTCTTCCAGCGTACGTGGAAGGAAATTTTATTTTGTGTACTCTTCTATTATAAAGAGAATATATCCAACCGATAGGAATTAAGACAACCCATATCCAGAAATAATTAAAATAGACATGACTCATTTGAAATATATATGTCGACATCATTCCGACAATTACAATGACTCCCCAAAAGATATAATCTTTGCCATTGTAGACGACACTTTTCTTGCCTTCTTCAATGACGTTCCGTATAAATTGGATTTCTTCTAAAGCTTTTTTTTCATCCATTTCGTTTGCCTTTATAAAGTGCTTTGTTTCTTAAAGTAAGATACAAGATTTATCTATTGCTGTCAAGTACATTTTTATCCTCTGTGCATTAAATTCAAATCCGTATATCACTATTCACTATCGGTTGAGACGCTAGACCTGCATAATTGCGGGCAAGCAAGTCCCGACTGTACTAGAAAAGATTTGACCACCCTAAAGCTTCACTCCCCGTAACCTCAGCGAGTTCGTTACCACGCTCACGGAACTCAACGCCATTGCTCCGGCGGCAAACATCGGATTGAGCAGACCAAGCGCTGCAAGTGGAATCCCAACAATATTATAAATGAATGCCCAAAAAAGATTTTGTTTGATAGTGCGCATAGTCTGCCGGGAAAGACGAATTGCCCGAAGAACTCCTCTGAGATCGGATTGCATTAGCGTGATATCCGCCGTTTCCATGGCGATATCCGTGCCGGTTCCTACGGCAATGCCTACATCTGCTTGAGCCAGCGAAGGCGCGTCGTTCATACCGTCGCCCACCATCGCCACAATTTTTCCCGCCGACTGAAGTTCTTGTATCTTTGCAGCTTTTTCTTGCGGTAAAACTTCGGCAAACACTTTGTCGATACCGACTTGTGCGGCAATCGCATGTGCTGTGCGGGAATTATCGCCTGTGAGCAGAACGAGTTCGAACCTCATCTCTTTCAATTCCGCCGCCGTTTTGCTCGATGCCGGACGAAGTGTATCTGCAACAGCAATAATACCAACTAATCTTCCATCAGCAGCAACTAAAATCAACGTTTTGCCTTGCTCTGAGAATTGGAGGATAGAGTTCGATGCAGGCGCAATATCTATCGAAGCATCCCGCATCATCTTCTCGCTTCCGACAGCCGCCTTCCGGCCGTTCACAGTTCCCTCTACGCCGAATCCTGTTTGTGAATGAAACGAATCCGTTTCGTCCAAAACAAGAGAACGTTTTGTTGCTTCCCGCACAATGGCATCACCCAGCGGATGCTCGGATTTATTTTCCAATGAAGCTGCTAAACGAAGTACCGTCTCTTCATTGGTACCGTTGTAGCTTTCAATATCCGTTACGGAAGGCGTACCGGAAGTGATGGTACCGGTCTTATCAAACACAATGGTATTTATCTTGTGCGCCCGCTCGAGACTCTCTGCATTTTTTATAAGCACGCCGAGCGATGCCCCTCTGCCGGTGCCGACCATAATCGCTGTAGGAGTTGCAAGTCCGAGTGCGCACGGACATGCGATCACGAGCACTGCAATTGCATTCATTAGCGCTGCGGCAAAACCAGCGCCGAGTAAGAAATACCAAGCACTAAATGCCGTAAGAGCAATCACCATCACAACGGGCACAAAGACCGATGCAATTTTATCCGCAAGATGTTGAATGGGAGCTTTGGAGCCCTGCGCTTCTTCGACAAGTTTTGCAATGTGGGCAATCACCGTATCAGCGCCGACAGCGGAGGCGTGGAATTCAAAACTACCGTTTTTATTAATAGTGCCACCGATGACATTATCGCCGACAGTTTTTTCAACAGGTATACTTTCGCCGCTCACCATTGACTCATCGACGGAAGAAAAACCTTTGCGGATCACACCATCGACTGGAATGCGTTCGCCGGGACGCACCATAATCACATTACCGACGACGACAGCAGCAATCTGAATTTCAAATTCATTCTTGTCTTTGATAATCCGTGCGGTCTTCGGCTGAAGTCTCAATAATAATTTTATAGAATCAGACGCTTTATGTTTTGCGCGCGCTTCAAGCATCCTTCCCATAAGAATGAGCGTGATAATAACAGCCGCAGAATCAAAATAGACATCATGCAAATTCGTACCTAACGGAAACCATCTGGGAAAAAGCACAACAGCGGCGCTGTAAAAAAATGCCGCTCCGGTTCCGACGGCAACCAGTGTATTCATATCCGCCGCAAAGTGCTGTGCTAATTTCCATGCCGGTTTGAAAAAACGTTTTCCCGAAACAATCATCACCGGTATCGTGAGAATCAGCAACAGTTTATTGACCTCATCCATCGATAGAGGAACGAGTGACATGAACCATGCGGTCATGCTCAGCATATTGATCAGCATGATCGGAATTGCAAGCGTGAGACTAAAAAGAAATTCGCGCCGTAATTGACGATAGTATTTTTCTTGATGAGTTTCGTCCGAAGCTTGCTCTTGCCTCTGGCTGAGAGAGCCTTCAGATGATTTCGCGGGGAGTGCTAACTTGTATCCAGCACCTTCAACAGCTTTTGCCAGTATATCCAGAGATGTTCGTGACGGATCGAATGAGAGTGCAACCGCTTCCGTTGCAAGATTGACATTGGCGATTTCGACGCCGTCAATCCTCTTCAAAGTTTTCTCAACCCGCGCAACGCAGCTGGCGCACGTCATCCCTTCCACCGGCAGCGTCAGGGTTTCGATATGATGAACAAGTTCATTCACTGTATCGAAACAACTTTGTATCCGGCTTCTTCTACCTTTTCAGAAAGAACTTTCGTCACATTCTCATCATCGAACCAAACTCGTGCTCTCCCAATTTGCACATCTTCGACTTCCAATCCATCAACTGCATCGAGAGCTTGTTTTACGTGCATAACACAGTGACCGCAAGTCATTCCTTGAATGGTCAATTCGTGAGATTTCATAGATTTTCCTTTTTTTCTTATGAGATGTTCAATTTGACAAAACGGCTCCGCCGTTCGTGCTAATAATTGAACCGACAAGGTTGTCCGAGAGTTCCGAGGCAAGAAAGAGAACGCAGCCGGCGATTTCTTTTGGCGTTGCGATGCGCCCGCGTGGAATAACGTTCTTGATTTCTTCGCCGATGTTTGGATCGCGAAGTTCTCTTGCTGTCATATCGGTCACGACCCATCCCGGAGAGACACAATTAACGATGATATTATGAGGTACCAATTCAACAGCAATAGATTTTGTGAAAGCAATCATCCCGCCTTTTGATGCGGCATAATGAGAATGGAACGGTTCTCCGCGCTGGCCTGCCGTGCTGGCGATGTTGATAATTTTCCCTCTTCCCTGTTTCTTCATCACCGGCACCACCTCGTTCGTGAATAAGAACATACCTTTTAAATTAATGTCGAGCATTTCATCCCACTGTTGCTCAGTCATTTTGCCTATAGCGCCGTATTTCCAGATACCGGCATTGTTCACGAGGATATCAATGTGTCCAAATTCGCGCACAGTTTTCTGTACGGCATTGCGTACTTGTTTCTGATTGCTTACTGATGTCTTCAATACCAAGCATCTCCGTCCATTTTTTTTCACTGCTGTTTCTACCTGCTTGGCACTTGCCTTATCGGCGACGTAGGTGAACGCAGTATCTGCTCCTGCTTCCGCAAGCGCTTTGACAATTGCTGCACCGATACCACGAGAGCCGCCGCTCACAAGCACAACTTTTTGATTCAAATCAATTTTCATGCAACCAAATTCCTTCGTATAATGTTGAAGATCAATATTACTAACGGATAAAAGATACGCGAACTTTATTATTGAATCCAATAGTGCATTCGACAAAAGAATACAGTATCAACTCATTTTGAATGAAACTCCTTACTGCAAATATGAAAATGGCGGATGTGGTCCACAGCAATTATCTGTTGATGCCGGTGATCCATCGTTTTGGCATTCCCCTGGGCTTTGGTGAAAAAACAGTCGCTGCTGTATGCAAAAAATTCCGCATTGAAGTCAATTTTTTTCTCTCCATCATTAATGTATTCAGTAACGAACATTATTTCCCGGAAAAAAGACTTCAGGCATTTAATGTACTTATGATAGTTGATTACCTCGAAAAAACTCACACGTATTATTCGAAAACACAGGTTCCACTGATCGAAAATCTTTTCAACGAACTCATGCGGCACCGGCCGGCAGGCGGCAGGAATCTGGTACTTCTTAAGAAATTCTTTCTGGAGTACAAGAAAGAACTTTTGGAACATCTCGAGCGTGAAGAGAAAACAACTTTTCCTTACATAAAAAAAGTGTACCGCCTGTTTCATTCAGCCAATCCATCCAAGAGGGATAAGCAGACGTTGTCGAAGTATTCTATGCACGTGTATGAGGAAGAACACAGCGATGTCGATGAAAAACTTTATGATCTCAAGAATATCCTCATCAAATATGTTCACGGCACGAAAATGCAATCGGTGTATCATGAAGTAATTTTCGAATTATTTCGACTTGAAAAAGACATCCAAGACCATACGAGGATCGAAAACAATATCTTGCTGCCGCTTGTTTCAGAGATGGAGGATGCGTTGTTTTATCCGGCTGAACATTCGAAACGTACCGCCGGGAAGAGTGCCCTTCACAGTATAGAAGCAGATTCCTCCGCGCAGGCAGGTACCGAATCCGTCAAGAAGATATACCCGATTCCAGACCATCTGCCGAAGACGAACAACCTTGGGTCGGAAGGGCTCACTGCACGCGAGGTGGAAGTTCTCCAGCTTGTCGCGTACGGATTGTTGAACAAGCAAATCGCAGATAAACTCTCTATCAGCATGCACACGGTCATCTCTCATCGAAAAAATATTACACGTAAGCTTCAGATAAAAACCGTAGCAGGACTAACAGTGTACGCGTTGTTGAACGGTTTCATTTCCTCCAAGAATCTCAGATGAGGCTTCAACCGATTCTCTGACTGACTTCCCCATTTTTCCCTTCTCCCTCATTGTTTTTTACTGAGAACGTGGTTTTTAAAGAAATCCCAATAAATAGGGATTGTTTCCAGTGCACTTACATGCTATTATATTTACAGAAAATAGCTTGGATATATTTCACTATGAAGTTCTTATTATGCAAAAACAATTTGGAAATAATTTTTATATGACTGGTCGAACAACAATATCGCTCAACACTGTGCCACGAGGAAGTCGTGTTGTTATAGTCGAAGTGCCAGAAGGAAAAGGAAAAAGTCAATTAATTCGACTTGGAATTTTGAAGGGTGAATTTATCCGATGCCTGGAACGATTGCCTGGCGGAACGATGGTAATTGAAAAAAACCGACGGGAAGTTGCCATCGGAATGGCATTGGCAAAATCGATCTTCGTTGCATACGCGAACAATGAAGGCGTTGAAGGGACAGCGAAGAAGAAACATGCCTGAACACATAGATCATCACAAACATCCTGCTGCTGTTCCTATAGTTGCTGAAACACAACACCTGAAAGTCGCGCTGGTTGGAAATCCGAATGTCGGCAAATCTGTCATCTTCAATTTTCTCTCGGGACTTTATGTCGATGTATCGAATTATCCCGGCACGACAGTTGAGTTTTCTAAAGGGCAATTTGGCGAGTACGATATTTACGACACACCGGGCGTGTACGGAATTTCGGCGTTCAGTGCGGAAGAGAATGTCACGCGGGATGTCGTTCTTGAGGCAGATGCGGTTCTCAACATTGTCGATTCGGTGCATATGGAACGCGATCTCTTCCTCACACAACAGTTGATTGACATGGGCAAGCGTGTGTCCGTCATTTTAAATTTTAACGATGAACTGGAGCGGCAAGGCATCGTCATCGATACAGAACAGTTATCGATGTCGCTCGGTGTGCCTGTGTTTCAAACATCAGCTGTACGTAAAACCGGATTCGACAAGTTAGAAACAACCATTGTGGAGGCACGGCGCGGTAGAATCGATCCGCCGCTTCATACAAAGCTGCACGCGATGCTGACAGAAGTCGGCTCGGAAGCAGAAGCCCTGCTCATTCTCGAAGGCGATGAATCAATAGCGCACAAGCATGGAGTGCCTACAGGAAACGAACGAGAAAATTTATACATCGAGAGACGTAATCGTGTCAATTTGATCGTAAGTTCTGTGTTTTCAGAAACAAAAACGCACACACGTATTTCCACGCTGCTTGGCCGCTGGGCAGTGAATATCTGGACAGGCGTTCCGATGCTGCTCGTGGCGCTTTATCTTATTTATCTCTTTGTCGGAAAATTGATTGCCGTCGATCTCGTCAACATCACCGAAAAACATCTTGGCAATGAAATTTGGGAACCGTGGATCCGCAGCGTGGTAACGCATTTTATTCCACTGAACTCTTGGCTTGGCACTTTACTCGTGGGTGAGTTCGGTGTCATCTCTATGACTGTCACATATCTGTTGTTCCTCCTTCTTCCGCTCGTTATCGCATTCTATCTTGCACTTTCGATTATGGAAGACAGCGGCTACTTACCGCGATTAGCGACGTTGGTGGATAGAAGTCTCAATGCGATTGGCCTGAATGGAAGCGCAATCATTCCGATCATCCTCGGCTTCGGCTGTGTGACAATGGCTACCATCACGACGCGCATTCTCGGCAGTGAACGTGAGAAAACCATTGCGACAACGATTTTGCAATTTGCAATTCCATGCTCGGCACAGATTGCAGTCGTTGCAGCGTTATTAGCAGGAGCTGGATTTGGCGCGATGATTATTTATTCCGTTACCATCTTCGCTGTGTTCGTTGCAATCGGTACTATTTTACATCACACGTTGCCGGGAGAATCAAGTCCTCTGCTCATTGATCTTCCTCCGATGCGAATACCGAGACTTGATAATATCGTTCGGAAAACGACGTTTCGTTCGTACGGATTTATGAAAGAAGCAACGCCATGGTTCTTTGCCGGCGCACTTGTCGTCGGTATTATGCAGGTAACCGGATTGCTCGTTGTCTGGCAAAACTTGCTGGCACCGCTTGTCACCGGATGGCTTCAGCTTCCGCGCGAAGCGGCAACTGCGTTTGTAATGGGATTAGTACGTCGCGATTTTGGCGCTGCAGGTTTGTACGCTTTGGCGCTCACACCGTATCAAGTGGTCGTTGCGCTTGTCACGATTACGCTCTTCGTTCCGTGCGTCGCATCGTTGATGGTGATGCTGAAAGAACGCGGCATGAAAGAAGCGCTCATTATCTGGTTTAGCACGTGGGTCGGTGCATTCGTCATTGGCGGCATTGTCTCACAGATTCTTATCTGACAAATATCATGTCTTCAACAATTTCAACGCCTTCGACTGTCATCTCGTTAGAAGAACAACTGCATAAAGAAATGCGTATCTGCCCGCAATGCCACTGTGAGATCACCAATCCGTTTATCACACGCTGCCCGCGTTGTCTTACAGCTGTGCCGAGACAAGAGGTTGGATGCGGTTCGTGCGTTCATAGAATGAGTTGTCCTGTTATTCCTTCTTCCGCCACAAAACCATCATAAAATGTACGTACGGTGGCTGTCTCTCTATCAATTCCGATAAATTATAGAGAGATTTGCTTTCACAAAAATATTCAGTATAATCTTAATAACTAATCCACTCAGCAGTTATCTATGAACAACACAATGGAGTAACTATGGAAGAACAACAACCTTTGCCACCAGCCCCATCGCTAGGAACAACATTCACCGATGTATTTGCTTCACCTTCTGAGGTTTTTCAAAATTTGAAAGGGACAGCGTCAAAACCGATGTTATGGGTTGTTCCTCTCATTGCTATGTTTTTTGTCGTCGCTCTCATCACCGTCTTGCTTTTCACGAACGAGACATTAAAAGTTGAAATGAGAGAGGTTCAAAGCAAAGCCATTCAAATGAAAGTTGAGCAAGGGAAACTCACACAAGAACAAGCCGATCAAGCCGAATCCCGAATGGATTCGTTGGGCGGAATGATGATCGTGTTTGGTATTATTGGGGCAGCAATTTTTATTTCTGCATACTATTTTGGCGGTGCATTATTCCTCTGGCTGACCAATAAGACAGTTCTCAAATCAACCGAGGGGTATGGAAAACATCTTGAACTGTATGGTATCGCATCATGGATTGGCGTGCTCGGCGGCATTATTACGGCTTTGATGATGGTAAGCCTCGGTTCAATGGCTGCAACACCCAGCGCCGCGCTAGCGGTCATGGGCAGCTACGATTCGACATCCAATCTTCATAAGCTTCTATCAGCAATCAATATCTTTTCCATTTGGGAAACAGCGGTTATCGGTATCGGGTTGAGTAAGCTTTCCGGAAAATCAATCGGAGCAGGTATGGGAATCACGTTTGCATTGTGGATTATCTGGGTTGCACTGTCGATTCTTCTCGGTATTGCCCGATAATCCAAAAGGAAATGACACAGAAAGCCTTTCTCACAGAACACTGTAGGAAGGCTTTTTCTTTTATACTTTGCTCTCTCTTATCCTTATCATTTGCCGCAATTCCGCAAGTTGTTGTTCCACGCGATCCATCTGATCGTTGTGATGATGCCATACTTCACTTCGTTTGACCGATTGACGTTCTGCCATTTGTCCTGCTCGAACAATTTTATCCATAAAGAATCCAAACAGCCATACGCCAAGAAAACCCATCGGTATGATAACTACCAACAGTTCACGCAAGCGCGGGATGCCGAAGAAAATCATCAACTTGTCGCTCGCTGTGATGATAAGAAGCGTAAAGTTAAGAATAACAAGGAACGATTGGCCGAGGTCGAACCGGTACTTTTGAGAAAAAAATATTTCACGCCAGCGCGCTACCCGCACGCGTAACTGAGAGGATTCTTGTTCCAGTTTGGATTTCATCATAAATACTCCTGAAGTAAAATAGAATAAAAAGAAACGGCGCTTAGAGCGCCGAATCATGAAAAATTGATCATAGAACCTTTTCTTAAGATTTCTTAAAGGGGAGATAAATAGTGACGGTTGTTCCTTTTCCCATCACACTATTGATTTCAATCTTTCCATCGTGATCGTCTATCACTTTTTTTACAATGGACATGCCGAGACCAGTGCCGTGCTTCTTGCCATATGTCATGAATGGTTCAAAAATACGCTTCTTCACTTCTTCCGGCATGCCGGTTCCAGTATCCGTGAAATCAATGCGCACATAGCCGTTCATTTCGATAGTTGTGACTGTTAATACACCGCCATGCGGCATTGCATCGCGTGCATTGCTGGCGATGTTGTAAAATACGCGCACTATTTTATCTTGATCTATATTTACCATTCCTTTAAATTGTGCGAACTTCTTCAGTTTAATATTATTCTTCTCCAAATCTTTTTCAATGAAATCCAACACGCCATTCATCACATCGAAGAATTCAAGTTCTTGGAAATTCGATGCGCTTACGCCGCGTGTGAAATCTAAAATTTCCTGTGTCATATTCACAAAACGGTCCACTTGATGAATCATTTCATCGGCAAGTTTGTTCGCTTCTTCATTGCCGGATTTTTTCTTCATCACCTGTGCATACACACGCAGCGTACCCATCGGGTTCTTGATGTCGTGAATAATAACGCTTGCCATCTTTCCGACTGCAGACAAGCGTTCGTTTGCGACCATTTCTTGCGCCAGATGCGCATTCTCAATCGCAACGGAGGCATGAGCAGAAAGCGCATCAATGAAAGAAACATCGTCGTTATCAAAACATACTTGGTGTTTATTCAAGAGTTGGAACACTCCGATGACTTTTCTGTCCTTGTTTTTCATCGGCATGCAAAGCATATTACGAGTTCGGTAACCGGTACGTTTGTCGATTTCCGGATTGAACCGCGGATCGGCATAGGTGTCCGGGATGATGACCGTCTCACCAGTCTCTGCAACAAATCCCGCTAATCCCTTTCCAATCGGCAAGCGAATCTCAAGCATATCAGTTCCTTGATGCACCTTTGACCATAATTCTTTTTTAATGCCATCTACAAGATAGAGCGTACCTCGATCTGCTTGGATACTCTGCGTTGCTGAGTTAAGAATTAATTCAAGCAATTCATCAAGATCAAGTGTAGAGTTTATAATCTTGCTTGCTTCAATAAGTCGTTGAAGCCTGTTGAAGCGAAATTCAATTGCCTTACGCTGTTCTTCAAGCCGTTTGACGATATTATCATCTGCCTTACGAATGCGGGCGCTTAGCTCACAGAGAAGATTGAATGCAACCTTATGGTTGGCGAGCAGCAATTTTTCAAACTCGGAATTCTCAAGCGAGAGAAGAATTGAATCTTCAATGCACGTTGCACGCGCCGAGCGCGATTGACCGTCGAGCGATGCAAGCTCACCAACAACTTCTCCACATTTCAAAATATCCAGTGTTGTCTCTTCGCCAAATACGGTCACACGAGAAATTCGGATAATTCCTTTTTCAATAACAAAAACCTTGTTGCCGGATGTATTCGCCTCAAAGAGAATTGTTCCTGCCGGGTATTGTTCCTCTTTAAATTTTTCCAGAACGTCAGCTACTTCACTATACGATAATTCATTAAAGAGCGTCGTAGATTGAAGGCTGCGTATTCGTTCATCTTGTGTGGGCATTCAAATTACCTTTGTACTTGTAAGACACTGATCGCGTAAATAATAACAAGAATCGTTCACTTAGTCAAGAAATGACTCTATTTACCCATTGCGAGCGGCTGTCAGTTTCGATTTCATCACTTTTATCATCTTCGCAAACGATCGTGCACGATGACTGATAAGGTTCTTTTCTTCGGCTGTGAGTTCTGCATATGTTCTATCGAAACCATCCGGAATAAAAATTGGATCGTACCCAAAACCATTTGTTCCACGCGGTGTTTCGCCAAGCGTGCCAGGGCAAATCCCTTCAGTCACCTCTTCCATTCCATCACCGACAAGTGCAAGCACTGAGCGAAATTGTGCATGCCGCCGGCGCGGTGCAACACTGCGCATTTCTTCCAGCAGTTTTCGGTTGTTCATCTCATCTGTTGCTTCTGCACCGGCATAACGCGCAGAAAATACTCCAGGGCGGCCATTAAGGTAGAATACTTCCAAACCTGAGTCATCAGCTAGTGAGATACGTTTTGTATGATTGTGCACGATACTGGCTTTTTGGAACGCATTCGCTTCAAACGTATCTCCATCTTCTCTCAAAACTATTTCTGTGGAAATATCGTTGAGTGTGAGCACTTCGACATCGAGATCGCTGAGCAGAGTCTTCAATTCCCGTGCTTTATGGATATTGTGTGTAGCAAGAATGATTTCGGTCATTTGTAATGAGGAACTGGAAATTAGAAATTTATTAAAGTGTGAAATTCTGATTGTGAATAGAAAAAAGGTTCTTTCTATTTATTTGATTCGTAATTACTCAGCGTCTTTGACTAAACAACGAAATAATTCCCTCTCCTTTTAGGAGATAGTTAGGGTGAGGTCAAATAAATGACCCCACCTTAGTCCTCCTCTATGAGGGGAGGAGATTATATTGGAAAAATCTAGCATTATTCAAAAACATGCTGAGTAGTTACTTGATTTCTACGTTCTACCATTTTTCTTTTTCTTTTTATCTTTTAACTTTTCCTTTTTACATGTTCACTTGGCATTATCACAGTAATGCTTCAATCGCTTGTTCGATGCGATCAATACCGATAATTTCAATATCGCCATTTGGATTGAAGGTTTTCAGATTATGCTGAGGAACGATGATGCGTTTGAATCCAAGTTTTGCAGCTTCATGCACGCGCTTTTCAATTTGTCCTATGGTTCGAATCTCTCCGCCCAAACCAATTTCGCCAACCGCTACGGACGATGAATCAACTGGAATGTCACGCAAGCTCGATGTGATAGATACTGCAATTCCTAAATCCACCGCTGGTTCATCTATGCGAATGCCGCCTGCCACATTCACAAACACATCTTGCTGTCCGAGATTCAGCCCAACACGCTTCTCCAGTACTGCGAGCAAAAGCGCGAGGCGCCGATAGTCAAAACCGGTACTCGTGCGTTGCGGCATACCATAGTTTGTTGGTGTCACTAACGCCTGTACTTCAACGAGAATCGGCCGTGAGCCTTCGATGCTGGCTACGACGGTTGAACCAGATGTGCCATAATGACGTTCAGAAAGAAATATTTCCGACGGATTAAGAACTTCACGCAATCCTGTATCGTGCATCTCAAAGATACCAATCTCATTTGTTGAGCCAAATCGATTCTTCAACGCTCGCAGAATGCGATAGGCATAATGCGCTTCGCCTTCAAATTGCAGAACCGTATCGACCATATGTTCAATTACTTTCGGCCCGGCAATCATGCCTTCTTTCGTAACGTGACCGACAACGAAAATAGGGATACCGCGAGTTTTAGCAAAACGTAGCAACAGAGCGGCGGATTCCCGCACTTGGCTCACACTGCCGGGTGCGCTTTCCAGGCCGGGTCGGTACATCGTTTGGATAGAATCCACAATTATTAAATCAGGAGTGCCGGCATCAATCACATCAAGAATTAAATCGAGGTTGGTTTCTGCAAGAAGCAAAATATTTTTTGCCGAACTCACATTCATCCGTTCAGCGCGCAGTTTTATCTGCCGGACAGACTCTTCACCAGTCACGTAAAGTACGAGTTGATCTTTCAACGCGATCGCTATCTGCATCATTAATGTGGATTTGCCGATACCGGGATCGCCGCCGAGTAAAATGAGCGAACCGGGAACCAGTCCACCGCCAAGCACACGATCAAATTCATTCAATGTAGTTTTAATGCGTGGAACGTCTTCCTTCTCAATTTGATCGAAAGAAACGGGTTCGATCTTTGAGGAAACGCCCATCTTGCGCGATGCCTTTACAGGTGTTGTGGCTTCTTCGACAAATGAATTCCACTCGGAACAGTTTGGACATTTGCCAATCCACCGCGGCGAAACATATCCGCATGATTGGCATACATATTTTGTGAGTATTTTTGACATGGTTGGATCCTATTGCAATGGCAATATACCAAGGCATGTGCAGAGAATCAAACTATCGCTCATATTAAAGGAACAGATTTATCAGAAAAATTTTTGATGTGCCCGGAAGAACGTGAAGAAAATAAAAAACCCTGATGATTGCTCAACAGGGTTCATCAACAACTACATTAAACAATACTTATCGCTATAACTTAGCCCAGCGCGCTTTCGCACGTTTCACATTCTTACTCATCGGATAATCTTTTACAACTTTTTCGTATGCCGCTTTTGCTTTAACTTTGTTGCCAAGACGTTCGTAGGTCTGGGCGATCATAAATTGAGCATCGGCTTTCTTTTCGGAATTTTTGAACTTGAGAGTTTCCTGGAACAATGGTAAAGCTTCTTTATATTTTTTCTGCGCAAAGTAAGTTTCACCCAGCCAGTATGTTGCACGTTTAGCAAGGTCGTCATTGGTACCTCGACCAACCGCTTCAAAGCCATTCGCAGCAACATCGTACTTACGTGCATTAAACGCTTTCATCGCGTTATCATACGTGGATGCCGAAACAGGTGCAGATTTTTCTTCTACCACTTTTGGCGCTTGAACAGCATTCTTTGCCAATTCCTCTGCCTTATCTGCACGTAATTTTTCCGCTGCAGATTTTGCTTCAACTTCACTTATACGCGCATTGATTCCCCTATTTTCCTGCTCAAGTTTTACATTCTTTTGTTTCAAACCCGTATTCTCTGTACGAAGGTCTTCAATTTGTTTCTCGTATTGCGCAAGTTGATCTGGCGCTATAACCGCAGGTTTCGGCGCTTCTACAACTTTTTCAGTATCGACACCGATAAAGTTCGTAAGCGCCTGTTCCATCGGTTTAACTTCTTTTGGCTTTTCCTGCACAGCTGTACCGAGCGGTTTTGCGGCTTCTTGCGAGCTCGGCGTTTCCGTCGTAGCTTCTTCGCTTCCTCCGCAGCCAATCAGTAAAAACGCAACAAGAGACAAGAAAACAACCCAAGTATGTCTCAAACCAGAATTAAGATCACCTACATTTTTGAGACTCATAAAGCCTCCAAACAATGACGAAAGGAATAGTGGATTCATTTTACAACAGCTTGCATTAAGTTATTGATACACTTTCTGAAAGTCAAGTGCTTTTCCCCAAATTGTAATAGCTTTGTCATTTCTATTGAGTTTCTACATCAAGATTTTGGTAGTGGGCTACTTTGGATTCCATCTTGATTCTTTCTCATTGTATTTGTGGAACTATTCACGTTTGACATTGATTCTCGGCTTTGTTAAGTTTCATACGCTATCCTAACTCACTGCTGTGCTACTTATTTTATAGGAGGTCGTCATGTTAATGAATTTGGTGAATCTCGATCCTGATATCCGCACCCTAATGCTCCAAGAAGTAGAATATGACGTTAATTGCAATAAACTTTATATTAGCGACCGTTTAAATGTAATCGGAAGACAAATCTATCTGATTATTCTAAAAGATGCGATTCAAAACTATGACGATTCTTGGCTTGCGAATCAAATAAACTTCAAAGGGCTTTTGAATTCCACAGAGTCACGAAATTTAAAGAACAAAACAATACAAGTGAAAATGCGAAGCGACGCACATGAAGTTCTCGCTGAAGATGAATTTAATAGATTCTATATGCGTGGCTTGTGCCTTTATGCTATAAGTAAGAAAATCGCATCATTAAAAGTCTATCGAGCCAAAGAAACCCATCACCCCCGACCTGAATCATGGCGACTAATAGGAACGCTCATTGATCCCATCGAACTCCTTGAAGATTTAAGACAAAACGTTGGACAGCCAACGCGTTTGGGAATTGGTGAAGCTGGTTCTGGATTAAGCGTAATGATTCTTTAAACAAATTGTAGCCGCCCTTCTTCATCAATTGAGCATTGACGTGAATAATCAACTTGTTCTAATTCATATGTGTGCGGTTCATCGGCAATACCAAAACCATATTGACGCAAAAACTCTGTTAACTTCTCGCAAAATATTTTTTCTTTTTCATCCACATTTCAAAATTAACAACACATCGACATGAATGCAACAAAAACCACCGTGTAGTCCTGAGGAAACAAAAACCCCGACGCACTATCAGACGTCAGGGTTTGGGGAGGCTATCTTGTCGTCGGGGAGACGACGTGGTTTTATTTTAGGAAATGTTCCATTCTTTGTCAAGTTAAATTTAGGCAGCTTTCTTCATCTGTGTGCTGAATAATAAATCTTCCCAAGTCCACAATCTATGCGTAACGTTCGCTTGCATCGCAGGTGTTACTCTTAACGATTGATGAATACGCATAAAGTTGTAATGATAAAAATGTAATGCAACAGTGGCTTTTAGATTAATAAGTTTCTTGCTGAAAGCGTTTGTAAGTCTTGTAAGTCTTCGCATGCTCATTCTCATTGTAAGGTTTTGGCGTTCAATGTGAGATGTGCTAATACGTTTTCTAATTGGATTGCCCTCAATAACTGCCAAAGAAACACTTGTGATATAAGCCGGACTATATCTTTTTTCTGTCTTTCTTTCCTCTGCATAGTTTTTATGAACCGTACCATAATCTATCTCTGTACCGAAAACAGAATCTACTGCATCGGAATAACCGGAAAAAGCATCTGTGCTTAACTGGAATCTTATAGGTATTCTATAATTCAAATCATTCATAATCGAACGAGCATTTTCCATCGTTCGTTTTCCGATAAGATGACTAATAATTAGCTTTGAATCTGAATCCATTGCAACAAATATGTATTGATCTCCAACCTCTCCGATTCTCTTTTCTTCTTCTGTGCATTGCTTTTGTTTCTTTGATACATAACACCATATTTCATCACATTGTACAAATCGGCTTTGAATGTTTACAATCTCTCTGTCTAAAATCTCGCTTGCCTTATTTCCGGCTTCAATAAGCAAACGCATAACAGTTTTCTTATTCACACCGGTAAGCCTAACGGTAGAACGGATTGAATTTCCCTCAACAAGGGAATTGAGAACCAATGTTTTCTTTTCAAGGGATAGGTTGTTTGCCATGATACGCTCCTATTGAGTTTGATTTTAACTCAGCGAGAGCGTATATTGTTTTAGGTGTCGGTAGCTCTCGCATGAGCTTTCGATATTGAGAGGCTCTAAGTGCTCGAACATTTAGAGCCTCGTTTTGTTTGGTATAGGTGACAAGTGATAACATATAACTTATTAGGACAAAAAATATATTTTACTTCTGCCTACTCTTCCAGTTATTTACTTCATTTGCATCTAACAAGGTTAAATTCTTAAATTTATGTGTTGTGAGTTTGCCAAGATAAAGATAATTACGAATCGCATTAGTCTTAATGCCTAACTCATTCGCCGCTTCATCAACAGTGAAATAATCAGATTCATTTACTTGTTTCAATGTTTTGTTCTTATTCATAACACCTACAATATAAGTGATATATTATAACTTGTCAAGTGAATAATGATATTTTTTTACTCCGCGTCATCTGTTTGATATCGCCTTGTGCCAATAGTATCCGTGGGCGGCAATTCATATTGATTCTTTTTAATAAGTCCGCGTTTGACCATTTCTTGATAATGGTCAACAAACCGAGCAAAGGATTCTTTGTTTTTGTACTCATCCTCTTTCTTCTTTACGATGTCTCTGACTTCTTGCTCTATGGACATTTCCGTCTCCTTTAGAAATAATATTTACTGTGCAAAAAGACTTTCAATTTGGTTCGTCTGATATATTCTATTAACAAGTCGTTGTACTGCCGAACAAGTGGGCGTAACTTCTTATCATTTGAATAATCTTCAATTTCTATTCTTAAACTATTTCTTAAAGTATCAATTCCGATATTTCTGCCATGTGAATGCCATCTTTCGTTTTTACATAGTTCCTTAGCTATTTCATCGGCACGCTGTTCTTTTTCTTGACGAGTTACCGGTTGTCCCTTTTTATTGGCATCTGTTCTGTGAATTGTCCAGTTTTTGAATTTATATTCAGCCAGCCATTTTCTTGTTAAATCTTCAGAAAGCGCAGCTGCTTGTTCATAACTATTCAATGTAGCAAGATCAAGATTTTGAAACATTGCAAACTCTACATCCGAAATCTCAGCTTTTCTTGATTTTGCAATTAACTTTTGTACTTGTTCCAAATATCCTAACGCAGGCACATATTCTTTGCCATTAAAAACCTGAGGGTCAATTGATCCCAATGAAGAAGAATAATCCATATATATCTTTTCGCCGGACATGCAAAATATCGTTCCGGCAGACATAGCATAATCTGGCACGACGAAATACACTTCATCATAATGGTGGCGTATTATTTCCACCATTTTTTCGACCGTTTCTGCACTTCCGCCCGGCGTATTTAAAACAATGATTAACCTTGTTTTTTGGCTCTTTGTTATCTTAAGTTGTTCTATAAAATCTCTAAAGAACTTCTCATAAGATGGATGAATTTCCCCATAATAGAACACAGCGTCGGCGTCAAAATGTTTTTCAAGCCGTCGAAGCCTTGCGTTCAATATGTCTGCTATAGTTTTGTCAAACACAGCCATGATAGATACCCCCTAAAAATTATATTGCAATATAAGAGAGTATCTTATAGATTGTCAAGAGGAAATATTACAATTTATAACCTATCACTTATAACGTCAAAAAAAATCAAAAGTTCCCGTTATTAGCTAATAGGTACTAATTTACTCTTTTCAGCCCACAAAGCATGATCCCCCTTTATAATTTCGTTCTTTCGCGGAGGTCTGATTACAACCCATCTTTCCCGTCTTTGAGCGTCTCTTGCGTTTGGGTTTTCTCCGGCTTTATAAATGTAAAAATTATCATCTCCGGTCATAGATTGACCAAAACAATAAGCCTCGTTTTTGGGCATTGCTATAGAAACTGCGAACATCAATTGTTTGTTATTTTTCATCGCGTTACACAATAAAAATAAGAATCAGTTGATATAATAATAATATCCGTCTTGTCAAGTGTTTCCTTGCCCTCAAAAAGTGATTTTTATTTACTTCAATTTTAACTTGACAAAGGGGCTGCAACCGGATATATTTACAGGTAGTTGTACAGTAAAATTCCCAGAACAGCTTGCACCATTCTGGGAATTTACAAAATATACAGGCGTGAAAAGTTTTAAATGCTTCAACGCTGGTTAAAATTGGATAAGGCTGTGACTCGCACCCCGTGCCCCTATGAGTTCGAATCTCATCCAGCGTACTACTTAGTAACGCCTGTTGTATTTTTTTAACGGTAGGAGAAATGGCTGAGTGGTTTAAAGCATCCGATTTATAATCGGACAAATCCGTCACTGGGTTTCGCGGGTTCGAATCCCGCTTTCTCCGCCAATCTTCTAACGTTAAATTGTTGATTACAATTTCACATTTCGATCTTAAAAAGTCAATTACTTTTTTATATATAAATTTTCCCATCCTACGAATTCTCTTGACACATTTTTTAAAAAATTTGTTCCAAGTCTCAAAGTAGCCCACTACCAAGATTTTGTGCTGCTTGACTTACCCGCCAATTTTGCGTACCTTATAAAGCAGTTGGCATACTCCTGTATCATTCGTGCTGAATCAGCCAATCTGAAACAGTCCCCAAGAAGATTTTATAGGGAATCAATATGGCAAAGACAAAATACATTATGCATCAATGTGCATACTGCCGGCGGGAAACAAAAATGGAATTCGTAGGCGGCCAGCCGAATGAAAATAACGACACTGAGATTGTAAAAATGTGGTACCGATGCGGGAAGTGTAAACACACGGCTTTGTTGACTCTTTCTCTTGCCAATCAGACGAAGAAGAAGGTTCCAGCCGCCGCTCTCATTCGTGAACAATGCACTCCGTACTCCAAACAAAAGATATTTACCATCGGTGAGCAGATTTATCACTCGGATTTGGATGATATGGGAAGAGTCATTCGAAAAGATAAAATGTCGAATGGAGTCCATTCTATCGTTGTCGCGTTCGAGAAACTTGGTGAGCGCAAACTGTTAGAGAATATCGTAGAAGAAGTAGTTGAGAACGAAGCTATATAAAAAATGTAATCTTGAGCGAAGGAGGTGATTTCTTGGTCGGCATTATTATTGGTGAGAATGAACCCATAGACCGTGCGTTACGCCGGTTTAAAAAGAAGTATGAGCGATCGGGCATTCTAAAGGAAGTGAAGAAGCGTGCATTTTTCACGAAACCTTCGGTCAAGAAGCGTATGAAGCAGGCAAAAGCAATTCGCCGGACTATACGTGCGGCATCAGAAGAACTTTAAACCTCTGCACATATTTTACTATGAAGCCCCTTCAATTAAATATTGATGGGGCTTTGTTCATTTTAGATCCACTTCTGTATATCAATTCATTTATTCCAGTTTATTCCATCGAGGAACTGCTCTTAGCGTCGTTGAGCCACATTCATGAGCTGCTGAATCGTCTGAAAATCAGCCGAACGATGCGAATGCACTACTGCCCAATGGTTCTCACGGCGTTCAAAAACAAATGTCGTCGGCAGGTACTCATCCATGAGAACTCCGTTGAGTGCGTATGTCTGGCGTAAGATAAAAAAGGCATACGCTCCATCTCCATAGATTTTAACACTCATACTTTCTATTTGATTTTTATAATCTTTGATTCCAGGCAATGCATGGCGAAGACGCGATTTTGTAGAATCGATTGGCTCGGTTAGCCCCCAATACGTCACATAATAAACATCCTTCCCGAAAAAATTATCCATCAAGCTGTCGGTGTTAATGGAAGCACCGTTATATGCTCGTTTGAGTGCTTGGTGAAAAGCAGCAATCTCTTGCTCAATCACTGCAACATCTTCAAACATAGTAACAGTTGTCTTCTTTTTATCCGAGACACAGGATACCAATACTAACAATAAGAACATCGGAAAGATTTTCATTGCTGACCCCATCTTTCTATATTAAGAAATAGTACGCAGTTTGCATGACATAGGGTTTTGCTCTACAACTCCAGAAATTAACATGAATCATCCTTGATAAAAATCTCGTTCCCATTTATGATTGCGTAGTTCAGCAATCAGAGATTCACTCAGTTTCCTTCCATCAGAAAGCAGGCAGTTCGCTTCAACGTTGGAAATGCTGCGCATTCCCGGAATGACCGTTGAAACTGCGGGATGATGCAGACAAAACCGCAGAGCAAGTTCGGGTAATTTTGCCACTTCATTGCCGAGAAGTTTCTTAAGTGCATCCGTATGCTCGGCAACTTGTTGTTTCCGATTGTCCCGAAAATAACTGCTACGGAAATCGCCTTCGGGAAATTTTGTTTCTGCACTAATATTTCCCGACAGTCCACCTTCATCTAACGGCACGCGCACAATAATGCCGATTTTATTTTTCTGGCACAGTGGAAAGAGATTATTCTCCGGTGTTTGATCATAAATATTGTAGATGACTTGGAACGAATCAACTAATCCGGTTGCGGCAACCTTCAATGCATTATCCGGTTCGTGATTATTCAGCGACATACCGAAGAAACGTATTTTTCCTTGTTCCTTCAATTTGGCAATTGCATCCTGCCATTCGGTTTCTGTTGCCCAAGAATCATCCCACACGTGGAATTGCTGAACGTCAATTGTGTCAACGCCAAGGTTTTTCAAACTCATTTCCGTACACTTAATGATATGATCAAAAGGAAATGCTTCTCGCAGAGCTGTTCCCGTAAAAGCGGGCCATTTGCGGTTCTTCGGTGGAATTTTCGACGTAACAAATAACCGCTCCTTCCGTTCTTTGATCACCTTTCCAACCAAATTCTCGGAATGCCCGTCGCCATATACTAATGCCGTGTCGATAAAATTCAAACCGAGATCGATTGCACGGTGCAACGCACGAAGTGATTCATCATCTTTTGAACCCTGCCACATCGCACCGCCAATACCCCATGCCCCATAACCAATTTCTGAAATCTTAATTCCTGTTTTACCGAGCATTCTATATTGCATTGTTTTTTCTTCCTAATTATTTTCCATTTGTTAGTTTATTCCACACATCTTCGAGATCTTGTTTAGAGTGCTTCGGAAAGAACTTTACGTGTAGTTGTTTCAACTTCGTCATTGTTAGCGAATCAAGTTCTTCATCGTCGCGATCCCGTTTTGCCATCATCTCAAAAGCCCGCCGCTCATCCGCACTCATCTTCATAACAACTGGCTTCAGTTTCTGAATCATCTTGCGCTGTTCCACTGATGTCATATACGCCCTCTCGAAGATTAAAACCTACTTTGACCACTTTCTTAAGAAGTTAAATACTTTTTTCTTATCGTGCCCTTTGATAGGATAATTCTTTGGATGTTCTAATTCCCCTGTATCTTGCGAGTGCAGCAGTTTACCGTTTCTATCCAGCACGAAGAGGTGTGGATACCCAGCAACTTTAGGATACTTTGATAGAAATTCGTGATTCTCATTCTCTTTGCTCAGATTAATCTTAACGACAACATAATGCTTGTTTAAATACTCTGCAAGATCTTTGTTCTGAAGAAACAGACTATCGAGGCGGTGGCATCATATGCACCATTCACCGCCAACATCAAGAAGGATGCGTTTATGAAATTATTTCGCCAGATTGATGGCGTCCTGAATATCTTTCTTGACATCACGCTTCGGATCAAACCTCTGATTATGGTCAGAGATTGATATCGTGGAATCAACGGTCTGTCTGGCAATCGATGGAACGAACAGTAAGAGTAATACAAGCATGAAAAGAAATGATATTTTCATAGATATTTCTTTAAATGAGTAAAACGATATAAGGGAAGAAATAAACGAATGACCTGGCTTGACAATGTAGACAGGTATGCCATTTGATGTTTTTTACTTGTGCCGAGAGCGGGACTCGAACCCGCACGCCCTTTGCAAGACACAGGATTTTAAGTCCTGTGCGTCTACCAATTCCGCCATCCCGGCAAGTATATTGCGAATTTTTGATATCCAATTTCGGATCAAAAAAATACGTAATTAATAATTCGCATTCCGCAATTTTATGAGGCGCCGAGCGGATTCGAACCGCTGCATAAAGGTTTTGCAGACCTCTCCCTTACCACTTGGGTACGGCGCCATTTAGTTTTTATTCCGTTTTCGACACTTGAAACATCACACTCGATCTTGAAAGTGTCAACTTTGGCATGTATAGCACCAAGTCCTATTCTATGTTCACCCAAAAACAAAATTGCCCTTTATCTCATTTAGGCACTTCCGACGCCTGCAATTTACGAAGGGCAATTGTATAAGTTCGTTATTATGTTCGGAAGATTTCAAATGAACTCAACTGCAGAGATAAGATACAAAATAAGGGGAAGCTTTGCAATAATTTTTCCCCGACACTTTCCTTCTCTGCTATTGCTTGCATAAGTGATTCATTGAATTCAACCCACACACATTCCAACTCTTGGAACTTTATTGTTTTGGAGTAATCGGAGTTCTGACATCAAATTTGAATTTCGGTAGTTTGCCCTTATTAATTCCCCTCCAACCGCCAGTCTGATTTCTTTTTTCCGAATTCATACTGAACGTGATTTGATTCTATCGCAAGAATACGTACTCCATGCAGAGTATCTCCTCGCTGCAAGAAAAATGTTTCCCCTGATCTATCTTCCAGAATCACCATTTTGCCGGATCGCGCATCAATTATTCCTTTTAAATTGAATGGTGGAGGATTCCAGACCTGAGCAATTGACTTAGGCAAGATACCATGTTTATTCGTATCAGTTTTCGATGCATAGTATAGAAATGGATCCCGAACATTTTCACTATATTGAAATTGTTCTGCGCTTTTATCTTTTTTCTGAATCAGGTTACCAGTACTGCTCATCTCATCATTCCCACTAAAATAAATAGCTGAAATAACTTCATACACAACGAGACCCCAGACAATCAAAAGCGCAACTCCCAGTAATCGCATTATGTGCTTATTCGTTTTCATTGCAAAACATTCTTCGAAAGGATAAACGCTTTCCCCTGAATAGAAATCGTCAGCACGGTAGAACCGGGCTGCTGATTCATCGCCTCAACTTTAACTATTTTTATCGGTATCGGTCCGTTCTCGAGAGAAGAGAGATAAGTGCCTAATCGATGATATGATCCTAACAGTTCTAGAGTAAATCCGAGTTCTATCATCTGACCGATAGGACGAGTTTCCATCGGCGTGATCATCCGTAGATACATATTCTTTTCTTTTGCTCGCGCTTGAATTAAGCGTACAACTCCAATTTGGCTTTGTTCAAATCCTTCGTTTGCCCGTGTGATTTGTGTTGTAAGGATCCTTTTTTTTGCTCGTAAGTCCATAGTACGCCGAGCGAGGTCTTCTGGATTAAGAACACTCTCCTCTTTCGCCGAGAACTCTCGATAAGAACGATATGTCTCGCTCCATCGACCTGCAACCTCTATGAAAAGGAGGTAGATAAACATTACTCCTATCGCAGCTATAACTATTTGATATTTTCGTATGTCAGTCAATTTAATTCTTTAGTTGTGTTGCTATTTCAAACGTTATAGCATCCTTCCGTAATGGAATCAAGGTCTCATTCTGCTGAGGATTTCCCGATCGTATTAAGTTTGCTTCATAACCAAGACCATTAAGATTCTTCAAATAGTCTGTGACTTTTTCATTTCTAAGTGTATATCCGAAAAGAGACAATTTTGATATTTCCTTTTTATCGGACTCCAGTTTGATTTTGTACAACCAGAGTCCTTCCGGACTTGCACTTGCAATATTATACAACAACTTCGCGGTATGTGAGGAACGAATCGAAGTGTTGGATTCAGTTAGTTGTTTTTCAAGATCGCGTGTTTGGGTTTCCAGAAGAGTTAGTTCGGTGTAGGAACTGCCATTTGCCAACAATTGCTCATCTAATTTATTGGATCGCCAATTTAAGTAAGTTTCTAGAGTAAACGGGATGATGAGCAGCGCGATTAAAATAGCACCTGAGAATAATACGGCTTTCTGAAAAAGAGATTTATGAAAATTCAATGTGATCCGATTTGTCTCTTCTGTTGGAAGAAGATTCGTCGGACTAAGTTCAGGATTCAGAGCTTTTAAGGCTAACCCGACAGGGAGACAGTACTCCGGAGATAATCCAAGTGGTTGAATGAGCTGCGCATCGGCAAGATTTGCCTTGATGGCATTTTCACCCGACACAAAAACCGGTACTTCTTCCGGTTGTTTCTGACTGAATGGTGTCACAGCTTGATATAAATGGTCCCTTCGCCCTTGTATAAATTCTGTAACGCTGATTGAATCATCTGCAACAAATAAGAATTTTTCTTCCTTCTCTCCGAAGTTCTTCTCGAGCACCATTACATTGCTTGCATCGCGGGTTCCTGCTCCGAGCGCAATTAACTCAAGTCCTGCAGTTCGAAAGAACGATTGGTAGCGTTCAATCTCTTCCCTCCGTACAAATGTAATTTCTACCCGTGCCCCTGCATCAGTCCGCTCTAAGATTTCTGCACAATGTGCAATGCTCCCTGACCTTAGTGGGATTCGCAGTAGTTTTTCCTGATTTTCAGTTATCCATTCATCAATTGTGTGTATGCCGGAGGAAATAATAGTTTCAACCACTTTAACGCCTAAGGAACGAATACATGTGGCTACATAGCGCGTGCGAATTCCAAGCTCGTTTAATTTTTGTTTCAGGAGTTCTGCTCTTTTTAACCACTCCTCTGCTGGATTGAATTCCAGAGTGAAATGGTTTCGAACATTGAATCGCGATTGCGATTTCTGAAATGCTACTATTCGTTCTTCTACTTCAACAACACGAATGCAGTTGTCCGTAAGATCAACACCGAGAACACGGTTGGCACCGGCTAATTGATGCAAACTGATATGGTTCATTCGAGAAACAGTGATACTCATTCTTCATGAAACGGAAGAGCAACATTCTGGAATGCCTCGCCGTACGAAATATGCGGTGTGATGTAAATGACCAGCTCCGATTTGTTCGTACTGTGACTTGTGGAAGAGAATAAATATCCGATTAATGGAATGGAACCGAGCAAAGGCACCTGCGTCCGCGATTCGGATTCCGACTCCTGCACCAGGCCGCCCAGAACAATCGTCTCTCCTTCTTTTATAACAAGAGTGGAAGACATCGCCCGCCTGTTGATGTTCGGCGGTATTCCGCCTACAGGTTGCCCAACCGGTGTTTTAAAATCCGGTTTTATTTCAACCGTGATCTGTCCGTCTGCACCGACGTACGGAGTGATTTCCAGCTTCGTATCGGCATCGACTGTTTGGAACTGCTCGCTCGTCGAGAGATAGGATTGATTGAGATTCTGCTGGAACGGAGTTGTTGTCGTCAATTTAAAATAGAACGTCGTCCCGATGCTGAGCATCGCTGGATAGCCGTTGAGTGTTGCGAGCAAGGGGCGTGATTTTATATTGGCTATTCCCTTCTGTTCCATCGCCTTCAAATTTAAATAGAAATTAGCCGACAGTTTGCCAAGGTTAGCAGCACCGACAGCGTTTAAAGCATTGTTAAGCTGGTTACCGGAGAACATGATATCGACTCCCGGAATAAGCGCATCGGTGCGAGAAAATGATTTCGTGCTATCTCTTGAGCCGAGATACCCTGCATCGACTCCGAGTTCGAACCCTTTCGTCCGATCATAATCCACAACAATTGCTTCGATGAGCACCTGCGCAACCGGCTTGTCGATCACCTGAAGATATTCCTCCGCCTGTGTGATGACATCGTTCGGCCCTGCAACAACGATTCCATTATGTTCTTTGATAACCTTTAAAACCGCCTGGGAGGTAATCGATTGCGGTATGGACTCCAGAATTTTTTCCGCGCGCAGGTACTTTAAGCGAATCAATTTTGTGGAGCTCATCGTCTTATTCGTTTTTTCACCGATGAAATACATCCCTTCAGATATGCGGTACGTAAAGTTTGTGTTCCTGAGCAAAAGATTGAAAGCATTTTCCAGCGGAATGTTTGTTGCCCGTGCAGTAACATTTCCTGTCACCTGACTATAAAACACCATATCGGTGTTCAACTGGCGGCCTATGTCGTTCAGCACACGGTCTAATGGCGCATTGGTAACATCAACCGAAACCAATGAATCATGAACACTAATCCAATACGGCCCTGCTTTTTGAGCTCCGCCCTGAGTCTGCTGACCGACAAAATATTCCAGCCGACTGACAATATAGACGCCATTTTTTTTCTGGATAGCGAAGCCATTGTTATTCATCAATTGCGTAAAACCCATGTCAAAATCAATATCACTCAAAGTACCGCTCAAAGTTCCCGATGTGCCACTAAGGATAAGGATGTTCTTACTGCATTTCTTCTGTATCTCCAGCACAACAGCTTCAAGATCGTCATTCTTCAGTTTTACGGAGAGCAAATTATTCTCATAATATATCCATGGTATTTTAGGCGATGGTTCTACTTTAGGTGGCAGCGGCGAAGGCATGATTTTAAAGATACCTCCTTCTAAGCCCAACTTGAGATTATTCTGCTCACAAATAAATTTGATCGCATCGTACACTTGCACCTTGCTGAGCGAGATTGTAGAATGTTTATTGATACTATTATCCACGAAGAGATTCAAACTATGTTTTGTTGCCAACGCACGGAAAATGTCCCTCAAATCCGTATCGCGGAAGCTTAGTGTAGTCGTGTCCTTAGCGCCTTGCGGCAAGACAAGATTACTCACCGCGATAGTATCCGGCATTGAAACCGGTACCTCTAAGCTGGAACTAAGCGTATCCGGCTTGGGAGAAAGCGTATCTGGCTTTTGCGTACGCATATGTGGTCTTTGCGGAATCGGAAGCGGTTTCCCGCTCAGCGTATCTGCTTGCTGCGCATGCATAATGCTGATAAACGACAACAAAATAATTGCATAAATTATTTTTTTCATGATAATCCCTTTAATAGAGATAATAATTGATCTACTCTATTTTCTATCGAGTAATCAACAAGGAAAAACATTAACAACATTGAGGTACAATTAATATACAAATTCTCAAATTCATTTTCATAGCTATAACGTTTAACAGAAGAAAAATAATACTGTAAAGCAAAAATATGACGATGTCTGAAAATGTGCCTTATTTCACGTTTTTTCCTGTAACATGGTAGCGTCCGACTCTTAGTCGGACGTTTACAAGACAGTTAAAAAATTTCGTCCAGCTTTGAGCTGGGCTCTACTTCGCCATCCCGCAAAGCGAGACAGCTATCGTTGTTCTCATTCCCAAGCTTGGCTGCTATAATTTTTTTTCTTGCGGCTCAGTCGACGAAATCATGGTCAGTGTATTTGCCGATGGGATACACCGAAAACGCATTTTATGAAACTCATTTGATGAGTTCTTATATCCGAGAATAAATTCTATGCTATCAATTGAACTCTGATCATCGGTGGAAAACCGAATCCATCCGGATTCACGAGTACGCAGCGCAATTTTCGAATTCATGAGCGCTGTTACTCCTTGCGGCACTTTCAGCTGTGGGTTTTTTATAATTGCGCCTTCATTAACAATGTAGCATGTCACAGGGCTTCCTTCGCCTACACATCGCGAGAGATGAATATTTGGTACAGTAGGTCTCTCTTGTGGTTGGGAAGGTTGCATTGTCATGGCAGCAGATTTTTGTTGTTCGACCGGCGTCAATGCATTCAATGGATTCTGTGTTCTATGAGAAGCGGCAAGAGTCTCTAAATCCATATCGCTGAACGCATCCGGATCTGATGCCTTTCCCGATAACACATCCAATAAGGAAGGACTATGCGTAACGATAACATCGAACTGTAGTAAAATTAATCCTACTATTATCCCGCCTGCAAATCCACCGAGATGCGCCCAGTGCGCAACACCGTCACCACCAGCCATAGCGCCAAAGATATCAAAGATGAGCCAGTACAAAATCATCCAACTGGTTCTCGTTTTAAACTTTCCAGTTTTGATAAACCATAGTATTGGAATAAAAAACCAATAAAAAGTATGGATACGGTTCTTCGGGAAAAAAATAAGTGTCATGCCGACAATACCGTTGATCGCGCCGCTTGCACCGATCATTGGTTGACTGCTCATCATGAGATACGTTGACCCGGAAATAATCGCCAGAAACAAATAGAGAAATGGATAAGCAATATTTCCTACAGCTCCACAGATAGCGTTACCAAAAATCCATAAAAAAAGCATATTGCCAAGAAGATGGAAGAAACCGCCATGCAAAAATGCACTCCCTATCAGTTGGCTGAGGTCCCAGTCTTGTAACACAAAAGGTTCAAGATCATTAAATGTAAAAGCACCTGTAAAGGGAAGGAAGAAAATCAATGACGTCACAACGATAATTGCCGCATTCGTAAATGGGATTCGCGTGAACGTTGTCTCCATTTTGTATGGTATAAGGAGCATTGTATTACTTTGCTATAGGTGGAATTTGATTTTGTAGAGACGTTCAATTGAACGTCTCTACTGAGTCTCTACTATTCCTCTAAGCTGGGAGGAAGTTCTAACTCCCGACCATTCACTTTGTTTCTCAATTTCAGTTCAGGAGTCTCGCCTGCGTTTCATTTCCGCTTACACTTCGTTTCGGCGGACAAGCTGACGAGCAAGTCAACTCCTTCACAATCTCGAAATACTTGTGATTTACTCGCGCATACTTTTTACCACAAGTGTCACTAAAATGGAAATCCAGACTATTACAAGCAGTGAATTACCAACTAAGATACTTGTTTCCAAATTTAAAAAGCCTGCCAGATCAAATGAAGATAGCCATAAAAATGGAATACATATGACTCCAATATAAGTCCAAAATATCCAAGGATTTTCTTTACGCGAAGCGTTCATAAATAAGCTCAACGCAGCACCCTCAGTAATGAATTCAAAACCTACAAATGTCACCCAAAGAAGAACCAAATATATCTCGCGTACAGACTTCAACTCCTTGGGAAAAACACCAACAATAGATATTAATAAGGCAAGACCCCATACCATGGAAAAAATAGCTTCAATAATTCTCCAAGCACTTAGTTTTGATTGAATCTTAATATTTGACCAAGCCTTTAAGTCCAATATAAAACGTTCATAATCTTGTATCTCTATAGGAATGAATATTTTTAAAGAGGGCTCCGAAACAACAATACAAATTCCCTGTCCATCAATATTAAAGATTTGTTTATTGAATGAACGATGGATGGCAGTTTCATTACTATCATTGTAGCCTTTATGGATCTTTTCGGAATCCAGTGTGACTGCATATGAAGAATAAGATTGTATCTTTCGGTAAATCCAAAAGGTTCCTATGCAAAGAATGATAATTGAAATGATAAAAGATGGCCAAAATAATATCTTAATAAAAATTACAGGGCGGATAATAATACACACAGTAACCAGTATAACGATAAATGCTAAAGCAGCCAGAGAAGAAATTTCTCTTAGCATTTTATTTCTAAGCTTTTTGTAACTTTCAGGCGAAAGTGTATATGTTGCCACATTTTTCCTTAATTAGATAAATGTTCTTATTAACATGATTCGATACAGGTTGATATTACAATCCGGTTTTTTTTATTTCTGTTTTTCTCTTAATTCTTAGTGTCAACCTCATTCATTTATATAGTATTGAAACTTTTCCTTACATTTTTCCGGCAAGATTATTTTTTAAATACAATATTTCTTGTTATTGAATACATTAAATAAATATTTATGACCAACATATTCTCCAAAATAAATTATTTAATCATCAGGGCATCCAAGCCGGTATCCAAGTCGCCTTTCCAAATGCATAAACTGCCATAGTTACATTCATTGTTTTGGCAAGAACACTGATGCTTGGAAATGCTTTCGCGGTTAAGGCAACGGTGACTCCTGCTGTTATTGCTGCTCCAAGAGCAACCCCCTGTTTTGAAAATCCCAACTCCTTCGCCAAATATCCAATTGGATCTGTTTCAGAAGCATTAGCAAATTCGGACTGTGAAAATGCAGCATAATTGTATGTTGCCGCAGAAATTGCAAACATATCAAGCCCTAGCGAGGCAATTTCTTTCGCTGAAATTTCCCCCTCCATTCCAATGGCAACGACAGTGTTAATGAGATTTGTTGCAGCAGCAAAAATGGTTGCAGCTGCAACGGCCTGACCCATATTAATTTTCACATCAGGTACACCAAATGGGCCAGAATTACCCGCACTTTCACTTACTCCCCCGTTATAATCAATTAAATTAATTGGATTATTACTTGTATATAAGTAATGATTTGTCAAACCTGAGCCAAATAGCAAAGGATCCTTTATCGTCCACCTTCCAATCTTGGCATCATAGTCTCTTGCCCCAAATCGCGTTAATCCTGTTTGCTGATCGTATATTCCTCCTGCAAACCCCATAGGTACAATTTGCAAACCGATTGAATTGATGACGTTTCCAAATTCGTCATAATCCATGCGCTGGACAACTTCACCAGTAACAGAGTTAATCACTTGTCGAACACTCCCAAGTTGATCCGTTAACACGCGATAGGTAATACCGCCCTTTGCAATATAATCAGGCATATTTTGTTTTGTTGCATAAACGAAGTGGCTCACAACATTTCCAACGCTATCCACTTCTCCGCTTATTCTCAATTCATCAGAGTATAACCATCGATTTGTAATTTGTCCATCAGTTTTTCTTATAATACGGCGACCGGCTCCGTCCGCAACATATTCTATGCGTGAACCATTTGGCAGAATCACAGAAAGAAGATTTCCCATTGCATCATAATCGTACCGCGTGGTGTCGGAACCTTGGATCTTTTTTTGTAAGTCGCCATTAGTAGAATATAGATATTGAGATGATGAGTAGTGGATAAGTCTATCCTGTTCGTCATAAACTCCGCTATCGGCTTGGGTTGGTGTGATATGAGTCAGACGATTGCCATTGGCATCGTATGTGTACGTGGATATAATCGTATCGTTCTTCGACACTTGCATCAGTTGTCCTTTAACATCATAGACATAATCATATTTTGTTGCCACACCCTGTATCGTCTCTGTCTTTTCTGAAATTCTTCCCAAACTATCTCTGGTATAATTCACTTGGTATAAAACTGTCGAGCCGAAAAGCGATTGCTGGCTGGCAATTTCTCCAAAGGAAGTGTACGTATAGTTGGTCACAACAGTTCCTAATGTATCGCTTAGTAACAAGTTGTTTGCTGTGCTCGATTTTAACTTGAGCGCTCCGGCATTTGTAAGCAATCCGTCTTTGTCATAAACAAAATTAACGCTGTCTTTATTGTTAATTGTCTCTGCAAGAACTTTCATATCATTGTTATATCTGACTTTTATATTTCCGTTGACAGAACCAGTCCAATTGACGTTCATTGGTAATGTGCCATCATATTGATAACTCAACGAATCTCCATTTGGAGAAATTACTCCTGTTACTAATCCCTTAATGGTATCATAAAGGAAGGTCAATGTCCCTTGGTCGTACTAAATGCGCTTTGGTTGGCCGGCAAGTGAGTTGGTTCCTCCATAAAAGAAATTCATATTGAGACATCAGGCCGAGCGATGACCTGTCATGCTTTTGGGTGATTTGGTGGACGCTCTAACAGAAAATATTATGAATTATTGTAGAACTCACCTGAATCTCCTAATGACCATTTCGGTAACCCACAATGAATGCATTCTTTCGAGTGAAACCCTATCAAATCCCACAACAACCACTTTTGATAGAAGAAATGGCCACAACGAGGACACCTAAAGTAAAACACCTTGAGAAATGAACAAAGGAACAATAACAACCAAAGCAAAGTAAAAATGGTAATTAGCAAATCGGATTTACAAAAGACAAATATTGGTTTGATTACAAAAAATTCAAATGGAATAAACAGAAGAAACAAGGCTAATAAAATCCTTCTATCTCTCTTATAATTCTTCCAAGCAATAAAATATTTTTCTTCATCAGGTAACATAGAATTACATCAATATTAAGTGAGTTGAATTTACAATGAATCGCGCAAAAATTTTATTCTTCGAATTGGCAAAATAATTTTATAATCAACACCTTGAACAGAATTTAGATCAACACCTCCGTAAAACCTGCTATCTTCGCTTTCCTTGGGATTATCTCCCAAAACATAAATGCATCCCATTGGAACCTTATATGGACAACCTTTCCTTCCATAATCAATAAGAGTGTCAGCACTATATGGGATGCTCAAAAATGGATAATCTAAAAGAGGGTTTCCATTAATTTTTATTCTTCCTTGAGATATTTCTACTGTCTCTCCTTCAAATGCAACGACACGTTTTCCTATTCTTTCTGTTATTCCAAAATCTGTTCGTTTGAAAACGACTAAATCTCCTCGTCTAAGAGAAGATCGTGCCCTGCGATCAATTAATGTTTGGTCACCAGATTTCAGAGTAGGTTCACAAGAGTTTCCTATTGCATTTCCTATCTCAACCACATGGGCATTGAAATAAATAATAAAACCAGCTTTTATGAAATTTGTTGTATAGAGTAAAACTGTTGCAAGAATGATATTGTTTCGACTCTTAACATCAGTTTGTAAGAGATCGCTGCAGGCTAAATATGAGACGATAGCCTTAAACAAATGTTCTGAATACCACGGTAATGTCCCCTTTCCGATAATGAAGAATCCGATATATAAAAGAAAAATAATTATTCCGCTAATAATTTTACGACTATATACCTGTCCTAACCCAGGTAAAAGTAAAGTCAACAGAATTATAACATAGGGATTTTTTGATTTCTGTGAATGGGTTATTGGTTTTTTGATCGAATATTTATAGGATAAAACAAATGATACTATCCAAATGATAATTCCATTGCCAATGAGATACCAGCCAAATTTAGTGTTTCCAGAATAAGAAATGATCTCATAAGCACCTACACTTAATTGAGACATTATCGTGAAAAATACCAAGCCCCCTATTAACCACATCCGATTTAGGAAGAATGGTAATCCAGGAAACACATATCCTAAGAGGACAGAACACCAACGATCACGTACCATAAAAATAATCCATAATAATGATTATCTTCTATTAACCATTTTTATTACCCCATCTTCAATAATTACACCAAAATTAGGTGCTTTAGTTGTTACTTGAGTCGCATCCGCCACACCAAAAGGTGTTTGCGTTTGGGGGGCTTGTTGATGGTATTTATACCAGTCAGGTGACCTGTACTTCACATCATTTTCACCCATTGGATTCCAATCACCCGTGAAAAATCCTATTACTACATCGCTTGGAGAAATTGGAATCGGTTGTCCTGTGACTTGCTCAATCAACCAAGAGAGATAGCTTAAACCAAATTCTTTTTCAATCTTCTCAGCAATAGGTCCCCTACCCTCAACATCTAATTGGTTCATTGGATCATTCTTAGAATATGAATAGTGGTTCCAGTCCCCGCTAATAAACAAGATTGGATCTTTTTTGCTCCATCTTCCTGTTTCAGCCTCATAATCTCTTGCTCCAAACCGAACAAGCTTTGTCCGTGGATCATATAGGCCTCCTGCAAAACCAAACGGAGAGTAACTTGGATTAGAATCATTCAGAACATTCCCAAACTCATCATAGTCAATCTGCTGGACAATAGCTCCCGTCTGTGTGTTCACTACTTGTCTCACACTACCCAGATGATCTGTTACAATGCGATAGATCGTGTCGGATTTTACAAAATATTCCGGTACGTTTTTACTTGAAGTATAAACAAACCGAGAGACGATCTGATTTAACGAATCAAGTTCTGCAATTATCCGAAGATCGCTGGAATATAGCCACTTTTGTGTCATTGCACCGTTTATTTTTTCCCCAACTCGCTTACCTGATCCATCAATGAGATATTCAATGAGTGTGCCGTTGGGAAGTCTTACACTTCTCAAAGCACCAAAGGCATCATAAGAATATCTTGTAGTATCGCTTGTGACGGTATCGACCTTCATAGTCAAATCGCCATTCTGAGTATAAAGATATTTTGAGGTTGAGTATGTGAGAAGTCTGTCTTGCGCATCGCAGATTCCTCTTGCAGTATCTGCTAGAGTAATTTTTGCAAGTCTATTACCATTAGCGTCATATTGATACTCAGCAGTCAGTGTATCGTTTCTCTTGACTTGAACAAGCCTTCCCACAACATCATATCCATAATTATACTTTGTAATGTTACCTTGAACATTCTCTGTTTTTTCTGTAATCCTGCTCAAACTATCACGCACATAATCCGATCTGAACAGGATTGTAGCACCAGTCTTTACTTCTTTTGATGCAAGAGCGCCAAATACATCATATGTGTAGTTGTTAATTATATTCCCAACCGTATCACTCATCAGCAAGCTATTGTCTGTTCCATACCGCAATTTCATTAATCCAACCGAGGTAAGCAAACCGTCCTTATCGTACTTGTATCTTACAGTGTCTGGTGATCCAACAATTGGAATTACAGCTTCTATACTGTCTTGAAGGTCTGTGTTATACGCAAATGAAACATTGCCTTTCACACTGTTTATACTATTCTGACCTGACCATGTTACTTTCTTTACTATCGTTCCATCATAAACAAATTTCAGTGTGTCACCTTCTGCTGATACTACTCCAACTTGCTGTCCTTTGAGGGTATCGCAAAGATTGGTCAGCATACCTCTGTCAAAATAAATCTTTTTTGGCACTCCTGCCAAAGATCCTTTTCCACCATACTCCAAGGTAACATTCAAACTATCCGATCGCAATATTCTCCACGGCTCTTTATCAAGTGTGTATGTGCGTGCCGTCGCCCTCGCACTATCGCCAGCGAAAGGCGGGGTGTAGAGCGTTTCCAAATCTATTTTTGAATAATCAAACGTATGCTCTGGCTTGGATGGAGGTGTTAACGAGAGCATATTACCATTTTTGTCGTATGTGAACGAAACCTCTGATAAGTCGGGCAGTATAGTCTTTGTTAATCTATCTCCACCATCATAGAAGAATTGTGTGCTGCGACCATAAGGATCCGTTACCTTCGCTTGCCTGCCAAGCGAATCGTAAGCATATGTTGTCTGTCTCCCACCCTGGTTATCTTCAATTTTCCTTCCTTTGTTATCAAATTTGTATGTTGTTGCCAATAAGCCGGGAATAGAATCCTTCACTATCCTTCCCTTTGCATCAAAGAATGAAAATGTCTTCCTTCCCTCTGCGCTTGTCTTGGTAAGCATTCTCGCATTGCCATCGTAAGCAATTTTGAAAGCCTTGCCATTGACCATAATGGTATCCAGCAAACCCGTTACCGCATTGCCTGTCATTTGCGTTATCGTTCTAGACTGGTCCACGTTGGATCGCAATCCACCTGGCGTCTGTGCAATTGCATTTTCCAACGGTGATTGCATGCCAAACCGCGGATCGGGTTTTTCCGTTGTGGGGCAGATCATTCCATCCGGTGTAATTGTGTAAGAGCTGCCATCCGTGTTGTCAACGGTCGTAGTTTTTAGTCCATTAGGATCGGTCGTTATGAACTGCTTTCTTCCATCTCTCAGCTTATCCACACGATACGTCGTTTTCTTTCCCATCGCCGTTGTAGATGTAATAGTGTATCCGGTGCTGTCATAAACACGTTTTAGATTTGTATAACCACCTACCGGATCGAGGTCTTTTGTTAAGTAACCCAGCGAGTCATACTCATAGTGGTACGTATTGCTTCTCGCATCGGTCATGCTCGTCATCAGTCCGCCGTCTGTGTAGGTGAACTGCCGTGACTCGGTTGCGGGATTTGTAGCTTGCAGTAAGTAACCGAGCGAATCAAGATTTAATTCTGTCCGCACTCCGTAGGGCGAGATAATTGCTTTTGCAACGTCTGATGAGTCACGCTCTATGCGTGTTACAAGACTGTCAATGTCTGTGATTGTTACAAGTTTATATCTTGAGTTGTAACCGAATGTGTATTTAGTAACTCCAGTTAATGCATCGAGCGTGCGGAGATGCCTGCCTCCGTATGAAAAGACATATCGCTCGCTGCCGTCTTCTGACGCGATAAGGATTTCACTGAGAGAGATGCCGGGTAATGGCGGAGAAACTTTCATTATGTGGCTAAGAGCATGGCTATTGAAACTATAATCGTCACATATATAAAGATTATTATCCGGACCTACTGCGATATTAGGATAATACGAAAGTGCATAAGCGGATGCCGGGCAATTTTCTAACCATTGATTATTTCCTCCTCCAGCTATCGTCTTAATATATCCGTCTGTTGATATGCCTCTTACTACCTGTTCTGAAGCAAAAAATATTGTTCCATCTTTCCCTAAAGCGAGGCTATATGTCCAACCGACAAGCGCATTAATAGCAAGTCCGCCATCTCCGTAATTACCGGAATAGGGATATCCGGTTCCCGCAATCGTATGTATGATACCATCCGGCGTCACTTTTCTTATATGCTCGTCGCCATCACAAAAATAAATCGTGCCATCTTTTCCAACCTTCATAGCGGTCATTCCATAATCGTTTGTTCCCCATGGAGTAGGTGTCATTCCACCTGAAATATTTGCAAGTGTCGCAGGCTCGCCATCGCCGCTAAAGCCTCTAACACCTGAACCCGCAACTGTCGTTACAATACCATCCGGTGCAATTTTTCTTATACGAAAATTACCTCCATCAAAAACATAACAATTTCCATTTCCATCAAATGAAATGGATGTAGGATTATAGAATGAAGCTTGAGTTGCCTGGCCTCCATCACCACCATATGTACGTGCATAAGGGATGCCTGCATACAGAATCCGTTCTCCATATTTAGTGATTTTCCAAATTACACATTTTCCGTATTCCGCCACATACATACAGCCATCAGGCCCAAATGCCATCGTCACATCGTCACTGCCTAAACCGCTGCAATTAGCCAGAACGCCCGTGCTTAAGTCAGAAGAGGGTTGGGGTAAAAGCCCTCCCACAGTCCACGTAATACCTATATTATCTATCTTGCGAATCCTACCATCAAAGAAATGCAATTCACCTGTATTACTAAAAGCCATGGATGGCACATCCCAGGTCACATTTTCTGTCGCTAATGTTCCATCCAATCCATTTCCTGTACACCAATTGGTAATATCTGCATTTTTCCCCATAACAGTATTGATGACATTATCCATAACATTCGCATTACGCACCTGTCCGTCGCCCTTATAGAGAATGCGCCCTAAGCAATCATATCCATGCTGCAGGTTCAAACTCCAGCCGCCAACACCGAGAGAAATGACATCGAATGCTCCTATTTTCCCTTCCCATATCTGAGTCTTTTTAATTGCATTCCGCGACGGGATATACTGTATCATCTGCTTGCCGGTAGGAGTTGCAAAACAGTTATTATAATCCGGCGGCAACGCATATTGAGCGGGATAACAATATGAAATGGTCGTTAAAATATTTTGCTGTCCTTGCACTCTTCTGCCGTACGCATCGAGCCCATCCCAAACAAAATGGTATGTAAGATTCGGTTGCACCGGGAAGTGATATGAAGTTACTCTCCCCATAATTGCCACATCTAATGTAATATCTGATGCACCATCGGGGAGAACCGGGCCTGTAATCGGGATATCAAGTGTGAACGCTTCCCGCCGTCCGAAGACACGGTCACTTTTATAATTGAGCGTTAAGCCGGTATTTGTAATCGGAATGGATTCTGAGAGCGTTTGATTTTGCACTCCGATGACGGAGCCTGCAACAACATTATCCTTATCCACTTTTGCGTACCGATCAGGAAACGGATTTTGCGGCTCCTTCGCATTTGATGGGCCAAGCATCGTGAAGCCGGCTGCAAAAGTGCCAAGATGCGTAATCTCGCATCGCCAGAGCGATTGGCTTTTATTGTAATTCCGGGCGATGTACTGTTGCTCAAGGAGTGAAATGCCTTTGGCAATTAATGTGTCCACCGGCTCGGCAATGTTATCGCCATTATAATCTATTGCAGCTCTACCTCCGATCGTGTCTATGATCTTAATGACTTTACCGTTTGATGATGTGTTCCAAACTCCGTTTTGTTTATCATACCAGCCGAAAGGAACTGTTAAGCCGACAGGGAAGTTCATGGCATTTTCTAAATAGAAAACAGCCGGCTGAGTAAAGCGGATATCTCTTGCACCCGTGCTCGCCATTTCATCCGCGCTTAATTCAAATGCAAATGTGTATGCAACGCTTGCCGGAAGCACACCGGGGATTGCGATATCCCCGTTTGTATTCGCAGTATATTCCGTCATGCGAACAGAAATTGTGTTGACAGGCACAAGACTATCTACCAAAGTTGGAACGAGGACGGTCGGCACTGTTATTGTCATCGGGCACCAATTGTCGGGCGCTTTAGAACAGCCTCCTAATGTTCTATACGTGTATTTGTCAAATATGAGATTTGCCGTTGTACCCGGCTTAATGAATAACGCCGGTTTACGGCTTCCAAGTGAATCATTCACCTGATTGCCCTGAACAATTTGCGGAGAGGAGAGATCGACATGATGGACAACGCTGTCAATTGGTAATAAGACTACGTCATTAACTTTTTTATACGATTGCAATCGTGCATCGACCTGGCGTTGAGCAGATAAATATCCGATCTTTGCGAAATTCAATCTCACATCTCCACCGCCATTTACTACCATATCGTACATTCCATCCGACCTGCTTGATGTTGTACCATACTCAGTATGATTGAGTATTGTCACGACAGCTCCGGGCAGCGGCTGCAAATTCCTATCTAAAACACGGCCTCTTAGTGCCGTTACTTGTATCTTATTTATTGTTCCCGGTGCAACTCCCTGCTGAATTGGATTTGCGCCTGTGTAGAGAAATTCAGTCGCATCCATAACAAGTGTTGAAACAGTCGTATCTACAGGCGGCGCTACAACTTTAGGATCCGGCGGGAGTGAAACTCGTGTAATCGTCCGTATCGCAGTTACTGTATTGCCAACTTGATCGGCTGCAATGAAGGTAATAGTATTACTACCATACGAAAGAAAGATGGATGCATTGAACCCGCCGCCTGCACTCAATGTTTGTGCAACATCGTTGACAGTCACGGATATCTGTGTTGAATCGATAATGCTGCCGATCACTGAGATCAAGTTATCAGTTGTCGTAGCATTCATTGCTGGAGAAGCAATCAAGATCGTCGGTGCTTGTGTATCACGGACAACAGTACGTTTGATTGTGGCTTGATTTCCGACAGCGTCGGTCGCAATGATACTAAAGTAATTTTTCCCTTCATTGATCGAAAGTGTATCCGAAAATGACCCATTGGCACTAACCGGAAATGTAATACCATTGATAGTAAAAATAACGGAGCTTGAATCCATAATCGATCCGCTTATTATTATCTTTGTCTTATTCGTCACTGCACTGTCAATTGGTGAGGTGAGAACAATCATCGGCGGTGTTGTATCTAATCGCACATTGCGTGTAACAGTTGTCGCACTCCCAACACTATTCGTTGCGATCATAGTGATTGTATTGATGCCTTCCTGCAGATTCACCTGCGTTGAAAATGTGCTGTCGAGTCCGACAGAGACAGGCGCGCCATTAACTGTCAGCGTAACGGGGAATTGACTCGATACGGTACCTCGAACGGTGATTTGTGTAATATTTGTTATCACGCTATCGACAGGGACTGTAACAATAAGTACCGGCAGGATTGTATGCATAATAACATGCCGCACTACCGTTGTTTGATTTCCTGCTGCATCCGTTGCAACAATAGTAATGGTATTCATACCTTCAACAATAGGTACATCGTAACTGAATGTTCCATCCGTTCCAACTTGAAGCTGGGAGGGAGTTTCACTCCCGATCTTCACAGTTACCGTTACTGCCGTTGAGTCTGTTACCGTTCCACCGACTGTAATGGATTGGAGATTTGTAATAAGACTATCAATCGGAGATGTAAGATTGACAATCGGTGATTGCGTGTCCCTCCTGACTAATCGCGTGATTTTTGTTTGATTACTTGCGGCATCAGCAGCTACAATTGTAATTGTATTCATCCCTTCTACAATCTGCAACTGATAACTGAAAACTCCATTCTCGCCAATGGGCGCACTAATCCCATTGACTGTCAGTGTTACTACTGTAGAGTCTAAGATCGTTCCGCTCACAGTAACGTTTGACTGATTGGTGAAGAGACTATCGATTGGCGATGTAAGATTGATAACTGGGGATTGCGAATCCATTATCACTAATCTTGAGCTCGTTGTTACATTTCCCAGCGCGTCAGTGGCAACAATATACACCTGATTTGTCCCTTCGTATGAGAGAGGGGCATAACCGCTGAATGTTCCACCTGCCCCGTTAACTGGGTCCGGATTGACATCGATCGGCACCTCATTGATTTTCAACGTTACAGCCGAAGAATCTTTCACACTCCCCGTTACAAAAATCGAGTCGGCAGAGGTAATTGCACCATCATTGGGTGTCGTTATAGTCAAGGTTGGAGGTGTTGTGTCTCTTCTAATTTTTCGCGTTATGGTCGTTGCATTGCCCATCGTATCGGTCGCTACAATGGTAATGACATTCGTCCCTTCAATAGTGGATAACGTATAATTGAATGATCCATCTATTCCAACGGAAACTGCAGAGCCATTCACCAGCACGTCTACACTTGTTGAGTCGCTCACTGTACCACTCACGGCAACGGTTGCTTCTTTCGTAAGTAATCCATCTACCGGCGTATCAACATTCAATATCGGGGGTGTTGTGTCTTTGATGACAAGACGAGTTATGGTCAAGGTTGTGTTTGCAGCATCCGTGGCAGTTATGGTGACAAGATTCGTCCCTTCTACAAGATTCACCGATGCACTGAACGATCCATCGGTTGATACACTAACGATGGTTCCATTTACTTTCAGAGTGATTGCACCAGTTCCTGTCACCGTGCCTTTCACAAGAATAGAGGCAGCGCGTGTAATCGTTTCATCTGCGGGCTCTGAAACAACCAGCTTGAGTGTTGTACCTTTTCGATTAACTGTTCGCGTTACTATGGTACTATTACCTGCAGCATCTGTAGCTGTAATTGTAATGATATTCGTTCCGCCGCTCAACAACACTTTCTGAATAAAAAAACCAAAGCATTGGAGAGGAACAGGAGTACTCTTTCCACCATTCACTGAAATATTTACGACTGTTGCAGTACAATCGGTGACTTTGCCGCTTACTATGACAACGCTATCACCTGTCGTAATATTATTAAATGGTGCGAATACATCAAGATCTGGCGGTGTTGTATCACGAATGACTGAACGTATAATAGTTGTGGAGTTCTTCGCTGCATCTGTGGCAACGATCTGTAGCATATTCTTGCCTTCTCTCAAGGACACAGTGCCGCTGAACGCTCCTGTTTGATCAACCGAAAACACAACACCATTGACTTTCACGGCCACGGCTGTCAGGTCGTGGACAGTTCCACTCACACTGATGGAGCTATTCTTGGTCACCAAGCCATTGGCGGGTTCGCTTAACGTCAGCGTTGGTGAATCATCATCCCGTGTCACCATTCGAGTAATCTTCGTGGAGTTCCCTGCAGCATCGGTCGCCACGATCGTAATCGTGTTCTGGCCTTCTGCGAGTGCTACAAGTGCATTGAACGCGTTATGATGATCGACACTTACCTGTATTCCATTGACGGTGACTTGCACTAAGCTCGCGTCCGTTACCGTGCCGTTTACTGTTACTTTAGCCTGATTGGTGATTAAGCCATTGATTGGCGATGTCAGATTGACGATTGGTGGTTGTGAATCCAATGTTACTTTCCGAACAACAGTTGAGCTGCCTCCTGTAGCATCCGTTGCTATAAAATTGATAGTGTTCATCCCTTCCACCAATGCTACTTGTCCGCTGACAACACCGTTCGTAGCGACAGTCATTGACGAACCATTAGCTTTGACTACTATTGGCGTAGTGCCGCTCACTGTACCAACAATTGACACCGGAGATGTTTTCGTAATAAATCCATCGCTCGGTTGAGTAATGCTCAGAACTGGAATTGTTGTTCCACCTTGTCCGTTAATATTTATCGTCAGATATGAACCCGGTGCGCTCGCAAGGTGAACGTAAAGCACATTGTTTGTTATTAAAGAAACTGTTCGGTCGATCACTCCTACCTGCTGGTTGAAATCGGACGGCCCTAGTATCTGACTTCCGTTAATCTTAATCGTCGCGCTCGACACTCGATTTAATCCATTCGATGCGCCATTGACGACATGCATCGTATACGGCGATGCAGCACCGGCAGGGAGAGCAAATTGTACCGTGTATTCATTCGGAGCCCCTGTGGTGCGGTTAAAGCGCTGCGGCCCGAAGATTACTACAGACGCCCGTGAGAAAAGCAGTGAGATGAATAATGTTGAGAGAAGGACCGAAACAGCACACGCGCGTTTCATACTACCTCCTGAACAAGTGATGAAAGTGTACATATTCCTCTATATTCGGATTCCAATGTTTAAGAGTTTGATTGATACAATACTTTACTATGGAACAGTCAACTGCCTCTACCACTCCTCCCTTTTGTAGAGTTCTTTAGAACAAGGACATAACACGAGGTATGATGGTTGTAGATTACCTCGTTTTACTTTATGAGAGTGAACGCATGTCTTTAATTATTTTTTCAGAAACATGCAAGTACTTTTTTCTGGATTATTAGATTTCACTAATAATGTATATTTCCCCGTCATCCGATGAATCGGACGGCTGTAGTTCTCAAACGCTTCAGGTTTCGGATAAAATGAAGCGTTGATATTAATCAATGTCGAAATCCATTCTATAAATCTTAAATCTTTAATCTCATCATCACTAGATTTCTTTCTCATCCCGCAGTTTCCCGAATCACTTCTTCCAGCGATGTTTCGCCGCGTTCCGCTTTCTCCACTGCAGCTTGGCGCAAGCTCAGAAGCCCCTCGGTCTGTGCTTGCTGGCGCAGTTCGTTTGTTGTGACATTGCGTGCGATCATTTCGCTCAATCCATTATGAATCGGCAACACTTCATAAACCGCTGTCCGCCCTTTGTACCCGAAGCGATTGCACAATGAACAACCTTTCGGAGCAAAAAAATCGTGCTTTGCTTTCTTCTCCAATCCCAATTCAGACAACTGTTCCGCAGTAGGCTCGGTAAGTTCACGGCACTTCGGACAAAGTTTCCTCAGCAAACGCTGTGCAAGAATCATTTTCACCGACGATGCAACGAGGAACGGCTCAACGCCCATATCGATGAGACGTGTAATTGCAGAAGGTGCATCGTTTGTGTGAAGAGTGGAAAACACAAGATGGCCCGTGAGTGCGGCTCGTATTGCGATTTCTGCTGTATCACCGTCGCGGATTTCACCGACCATAATGACATTCGGATCCTGTCGAAGAATTGAACGCAGCGCTGCAGCAAACGTCAGCCCGATATCGGCGCGAACATGTGTCTGGTTGATGCCTGGAAGATTATACTCAATCGGATCTTCGATCGTTGTAATATTAATTTCCGGACGATTGATATAATTCAACGCAGCATAGAGCGTCGTCGTCTTACCGCTTCCTGTAGGGCCGGTAACAAGAACCATCCCATACGGTAAATGCACAATTTTTTTAAACACATCTAAATCTCGCTGTTCAAAACCCAATTTTTCCAAATCGAGTTGAAGCTGTGATTTATCGAGAATGCGAAGTACGACCTTCTCGCCAAAATCAGTAGGTAACGTAGACACACGGATATCTATAACACGATCTCCTTCTTTCACGCGAATCCGTCCATCCTGCGGGCGCCGCCTCTCTGCAATATCAAGGTCAGCCATGATTTTCAAGCGCGAAACAAGCGGCTTCGATTTTTCCAAGGATGGATGAAGAATTTCGTGCAGTATTCCGTCGATGCGATAACGAACACGAAATTTTCGTTCGTACGACTCAACGTGAATATCGCTTGCTCCCATTCTAATAGCATCTGAGATGATGCGATTTGCAAGATCGACAACGGAACCATCAGACGAAAGTTCTTCCCGCCGTTCCTCATCACGTACGGAAACAACCTGAGAATTACTCGCAGCGGATCGAGACATTTCAAGTTCCGAAACTCCGTACAGACGGCGAATGGCATCTGTGAGTTCGGCATCGGGAACAATCTCAGCCTTTACCCTCTTACCAAGAAGAAACATCAAGTCCGATAGAAGCGAGGAATCGGCTTCTTCCTTCATTGCAATGACAACTCCGTCGGTTTCCATCCGCAATGGAAGCACGGATAATTCAACAGCGGTCTGTTTGGGAATAAGGCTCAGTACCTCAATTGGAACTTCTATTGTGCGTAAGTCAACCATGACTGTATTATCTCCGAGATTGTTTCTTGAAAATAAAGAACAACACATGCTGCAATCGCCAAAAAGGAACCGAATGGAAGTTTGGTCTCACGCAGCATTCCGCGCTTTCGCATAAGCCAGACTCCATATACTGAACCGCCAAGGGCGGCAAGCCATATTACGATAAGAAAATTTTGAAAGCCAAGAAAAAGTCCGATGACACCTGCTAATTTTACATCTCCCCATCCCATTGTTTCCTTTTTAAAAAATAAATTAGAGAGGAGAAGGATAATCGCGACCACAGCCAACGAACCTATTGATGAAACCATTGCATTCACAAGCACGTCATTGTTTACAAGTGCTTTTATCGCCAAACCGAAGATGAATCCAACGATCACGATCTGATTTGGGATGATGAGATACTTCCAATCGATGATTGCAATAAGAAGCATCAGCAGACAGAAGATCGATGAAAGAGCAAACTCTGATGTAATACTATATTTCAATAGCAAGGCAAGCATGATTCCCGCGCTAAATATTTCGACAAATGGATAAGATGGCGATATGCGTTCTTTGCAGTACCGGCAGCGGCTACGATTAAGCGCATAACCGACAACAGGTATAAGTTCATACCACGTTAGGCGGTGATTACAAAACGGACAAAACGAGCGCAGGGCGAGCACTGAAACACCACGCGGCAAACGATATGCGCAGACGTTTACAAAGCTTCCTAATGATAATCCAAGTAATGATGATATAATGATCAATTCGATCAATTTAAGATTTGAGGATCAAGAATATGAGATTTAGAGATTTAAGAATTTGAGATTTAAAGATTCTTCTTTTCTATTATTCTTAAATCTTTAATCTGCTTCAGTCAGGAATCTTTTCTTTAATGACACCAGTCTGATCTGCCTCCCACACATTGAACGTACCATTATTATTGAAATCGACAGTTGACGTCGCGATAGCAACAAAGCTCTTCTCATCAGCCGAGACGATTTCAATCTTGTAACGAGCTTGCCCGCCTTCGCTGATCAATTTCGTTTGTTCAAAACCGATATCAGGTAAGGAAGCTGAGTAGCGGTCATTCTCAAATTTATAACTTTGTTCTAATGTAATAACTTGTTTCAGCATGAGTTTTGCTTCGGTTGTTTTTGCTTTCGTAACAAGTGGTAATAATTTCGGCAAAGCCAGCAACACCAGCACACCGATGATGACGAGAACAACCATGAGTTCCGTGAGAGAAAAACCATGGTTTTGTAAAATAGAACGAGAGCGTTTCTTCATCGTAACCTCTTTAAGATGAATGATTACTTATTCAGGTGAGATAAACATTTTCATTTATAATATGCAGACTGGTCTGATAAAAGTCCAGTATGAAAACAAATAAATGATGTGTAGATTCCCGATATCTGCCACACGATATACTTTGAGAGATATCGGGAATGTTACTTTTTATATCGATATGTACAAATGGTAAGGAAATAGATTGAATGGCTTTCTTCCCAGCGCGGTGGTTTATTGGTAATGCGTTTCATATCGTAACATCAAATCGTAGCGTCATACCGTGGCGTCAAACCGTAGCGTCAGACCGTAGCGTCCGACTCATAGTCGGACATTTTCCGAGTAGACAATGTTCTTTTGTAGGGGCGATTCACGAATCGCCCCTACGACTATTACATACAACCAGAGAATACCTTGTCAAGGTTACATAGGGTATGCTTTTGTAGAGACGTTTAATTAAACGTCTCTACGGAGAATTACAATAAATGTATTTTGTGTCCGCAGTTCTGTTCAGGACTTCGTTTCTTCAGTTCGGGAGAGCGTTTGTCCGCCTCTGGCGGAACTCACTCATAGCTGCGTTAACTCTTATGCAATGCGAGAATTTGAATATTATTCCTTATATTTCACTAAGCTTATTATAGGAGTAGGTATGACTCTCATTAAAACAAAGAACCATGTAACAATAGCACGGAGAGATTGGGAGAAAATGAAAACCAATCCGGCTGTAAGCGAAGCTATCGAACTTCTTGAGGATGTCTCTGATCTCGAAAAAGCAAAAAAAGTTCGCGGAAAAAGTATGACCCTAGAACAATACAAAAAACACCGTGGCATACAAAGTTCTCGTTAAACCTTCTGCCCAGAAGGATCTCGACGCCCTGCCTGAAACCGAGGTTATAAAAATTCTTTCAAAGATTTCCAACCTGGGAAGCGAACCTCGCCCTGTCGGTGTCCAAAAGCTTCATGATCAGGAAGGTTATAGGATTCGATCAGGCAATTATCGAATACTTTTTGAAGTGAACGATACAAGCAAAATGTTGTTGATTTATCGAGTTAAACATCGAAAAGAAGTTTATCGATAATTTTATCTCGCAATCCCGCTTTGTGTGATTCATTCCTCGCAATGGTTTCTCTCTTCATTCGTCCATCTTCGCGATGTTTCCCCGCTATGTTTCCTGGCGGGGAATCTACACTCTCTCGTAGAGTCCAACGCCCCGTCGGACTTTTTTTTGACTGTCACAACAATATTGTATCACACTTCGTGTGATTTTGTTTGATGCCTCCGGCTGAGATGGACTCTACGCCTTCGCTCCCCAATCGCCTTCCTCAAGTCAAAAACTCAATATCTAAATTGCTCATCGACTCATCGGCCCATATACTCAACTACTCCACTGCTTTTCAATTCAGGATTGTAATTCCATCACAGCTTAGTGTTCGTGAGTACAACTCACTCAACACTTTACAATTTTTTATTTAGTATTTATCTTCCTCATAACTTGGGATAATTCTTGCTTTGCTCATTAAAATTATTTTACTGGAAGAAACTTAGTTTTCTTTGGATCCATCGGATACAATTGTACAGTTTTATTTTCACCTGAATATTCAGCGATGTACGATTCTTGCCACTTTTTTATCTTTTCTAAAGAAATATTATCTTTGTATGTGGCATATTCTTTAGAAGAAAAAAAAGAAATATCAATCTTTATTTGTTGATGTCCATATTTAGGAACTCTAAATTTCTCTAAACTATCTCTAAGAGTTTTTGTGAGCACAACTAATGAAGAATAATTATTCAATAACTTTCTATCTACAACAACAAACACTCGTAAGTTAACAGTGTCGTTCCTTGCAATTTCATAGCCATACTGGGATGATTCAATGTGATTTATTTTGTTTGAGCTTTTTTTCTGATATGCATATAGTGTATTAAGTACAAATATACATAAAAGAAAATAAAAGAAATATAAAATCGAATATTTCATTTTCAGTGCCATAAATCAAACCTCCATCTTCTTGGAGAATTTCCATATATATTTATTAACTTATTAAAAGAACCTTCCTGTTTTTTTACGAAATCTGGTGGATAAGTTCCACTATAAAAAGCGATCCAACTATTATTTGTTCTTTTGTCGTATATATTGTCATATATTATTCTTGTGTGTCCCATTTGCTCACTAAGTTTTGACATGATCAGATCCCCCGCGCCAGCATTTTCAAGAGCAATAGGTTTCGTATTATCTATAATATTCAATGCTCCAAGTTTATTTGTGACCGTACTTAAGTATTCATCTTTAGAAGAAAACTCATCGCTCGCTGCATTGAATGATTGCCAAGAACCATCCCTATAATATCTTAAATCTATCGGCAGTCCATTTTGAGAAGCATATTCAACCAACGCTGTAAGTGCCAAATCTGCACAATCAATTTTTTTGTCTTTATATGTTGAAATATAGTTTGCTGCAAAAGTTTGATAATTTTTAAAAGTCTCATTTGTCCATTGATTAGTAATAGCCCAAGCACTGTCACCATTAACATCAATAAATAAAATAGGATTGTTCCCTCCATATTGATATGAAGATAAACTTGGATATTTATCAATTAACCTATCCACAGAATTAAACCTTCCTATCCGGCTGTCATAATACCTCGCACCAAAATAATCCAAGCCATCAGGGACGGTAGTAGAAGCAGTTTCTTTATCTCTCTCCTTCCCTGTAAATTTATATTTATCATTCGCATCACCGAAGTTTCCGCTCCGTCCTGCCAACCGCATGCCCCAGGGATCATAATCATCATAGCTTTTTATTTCTCCCGCTTCATCTACAGTTACTCTTACACTGCCGAGATGGTCTTTCACATAGTAATAACGCAATAATCCATTTGTGTTCTTCGCAAATATCACAGTGATCATATGAGGTGATGCAATATTCTTAAATGTATAACTCGTATCTGCGGGCAATAAAGTACCACCGTCTGTTATTATATTCTTTATAGAATAACCCGTACTGGGTTTAATCGAGAATCTCAGACTATCACCATAATTGACAGTAGTATCTCCGGGCGTTATTGTTCCGCCATTTGACGGATTTGAGGTTGTGGAGATAGAATAAGTTGGTGTAGATACCCCGTCCATATGCATTAAAAGCTTTGTGTAACTATCTACACTATACGGTGACGCTGGCGGTGTGAAATTACTCGTCCAACGTGCTATTCCTTTTGAAATACGAAGTTCGTCCATATAACCTTTTAATCCTGTGTTATAACCAATAGAATTTCCTATTATTAAACTTCCCGAAACATCAACAATATAATCCGACCAATTTCCGTCACCTAATGTCAAGGTTTTAGAAACGCCGTTTATAAATATCCTCCAACCTGTTGCGGCATTAGTATTATTAACTCTCTCTAATGCAATATGATACCATATTCCCGTTGAAAAAGAAGGTGTACATTGAATATTAAGATTCCCCGACGCTCTGAATATAATCTTATTGCTTGTACTACCTGTATAATAAAAATCCCAATAGCTACTGTAAGGTACATTTGCTTGAGAAAGTAAAAATTGATTTGTATTCCCATCTGATGTAAGTCTCATCCAAAAATCAATAGTAAAGGGGCTTCCATTTCCTGCATCCAATAACCAGTCAGCATTATCAGACACTGATAACGAATCGTTTGAGCCATTAAACATTCCACTTGCTCCACCAAATTCACTTTGTGCCGTTGATATCTGTGCATCCCCATACACGCTTACTGTCTTACCTGTCTCATCTAGGAAATTCGTCGAACTCCCTGTAGATGTAAAATTCGCGACAAGGTTTCTGCTAGCACTTACCGTAAAGGAATAATTTGCACTTGTGAATACTACCGTTCCTGATTCTGTCCAGTTCGTAAATGTATATCCGGCATTTGGTGTCGCGGTAAGAGTTACATTTGCACCATAACTATAGGTTGATTGATTCGGATTCTTTGCCACTGTTCCGTTGGTAGCATTTACTGTTAATGTATACTGTATTAGTGTAAAGTTAGCCGTTATGTTCTTATTCCCATTCATCGTAACAGTCAGAGGATTGGTCGAGCCTGATGCGTCTCCACTCCAACTGCTAAAGGTATAGCCCGTTGCTGCAACTGGTGTAAGTGATACGTTCGTTCCAGAAACATAAGTGGTTTGATTTGGATTCTTTGTTACTGATCCGCCACCACTAGAACTAACTGTCAAGGTATATTGCGGCGACGCCCCGGCTTGCGTTACGGTTACCGTTGCAGAAGCACCTCCTCCGTTTATCGTGACGCTGCCAGTACGCGAACTTGAACTTGTATTGGCATCATAGTTTAAATTAAAACTCCCATTACCAGATCCGCTGCCTGCTGCGCTTATCCAGCCATTGTTCGAACTTATACTC
>JBEKAY010000026.1:0-51043 GCA_050015675.1 Bacteroidota bacterium
AGTATTGCCTTCAACGTTGAAAATTTAACTCATTCTCCAACTTATACATATCAACACTTCCGCAGAAGTGCTAATGGGCCAATAGTTGATAACCTGGCTTCAACTTTATATGGACCAAGAAACTTTGAACTTAATTTACGATATAGTATTTAAATCACAACAGAAGATGATATCTGTATAAGAGATATTAATCTTAGAAAATCAGAAAGAAGGTTGAACTACAATCTGAAAATAAATGGGCAATGAAATGTATATACTTTAATTAACTTATTTAAAAATTCATATATGAGAGGAGTATGAGCAATCATTAAGATGGAGAATTGTTATGAAAAAGATTTATTTTATTGGTTTATCCATTCTAATTGCAACAGTATGCTTTGCACATACTAGACTTGAGGGGCCATACCTTGGCCAGGCGCCTCCCGGCGATTCATTCCGCAGTTCATCGAAATTCCGTAATCACGAAACGGTTCTATCATATACTTGCTTAAAATAATACTTAATAGGAATCTCATATGAGTCATTTTACTATGAGGCGTATCAGCATTCAAACTATTATCATAGCGCTTTCTTTTCTTGTATCCTCGACAAATATCTATGCACAACATTCCGAGTTATTTCATTCAAATGGCGAGCATGTCAGATATGACAATCCGAAAGGCGGTGTCTATTTAATGCTCACGACGGATGACAAAGTCCAATCAGCGCACAAGGAAGACCCGGAAGAAGTTGTACATCTTATAATAACATTCAAAGATCAACTTTTACATAATTGATAAGAGTAATTATGAAACGAGCAGTAAGGTATCCCTTTTTTTGTTTGCTTTAATCTTTGTATGTGCAAGTTTATTGTACTCACAATCAGGCTGGATCGAACAGAGCTCGCCAACGATGGAAGGTCTCACCGGAGTTTGCTTCACTGATGCCAACATAGGGACTGTTGTTGGGAATAAGGGCACAATTATCCGCACGACAAATGGAGGGGCAGTCTGGACGAGCCAATCAAGCGGGATAGAGAACCTTCTCACTGGAGTTTTCTTCACCGATGCCAACACAGGAACCGTTGTTGGGGATAGTGGCATAATTCTCCGCACGACAAATGGAGGAACAACCTGGACGAGCGATTCAAGTGGGACAACGAACACTCTCTATGGAATTTCCTTCACGGATGACAGCAGAGGAACTATCGTTGGGCGTAATGGCACAATTATCCACACGACAAATGGAGGAGCAACCTGGACAAGCGAATCAAGCGGGACAAAGCATGATCTCTGGGGAGCGTGCTTCACCGATGCCAACACAGGAACTGCGGTTGGAGATAGCGGCACATTTCTGCGTACAACAAATGGAGGAACAACCTGGATAATCGATTCAATTGGGACACTGAAACCTTTAGCTGGAGTTTGTTTCACCGATGCCAACACAGGGACTGCTGTCGGACTTAAGGGCACAATTCTCCGTACGACAAATGGAGGAGCAACCTGGACAAGCCAATCAAGCGGGACAACGAGCTATCTCATTGGAGTTTGTTTCACCGATGCCAACACAGGGACTGTGGTTGGGAATTATGGCATAATTCTCCACACGACAAACGGAGGAGCAACGTGGACGAACCAGTCAAGGGATACAACGACCTATCTCATTGGAGTTTGTTTCACCGATTCCATCATGGGGACTGCTGTCGGATTTAATGGTGTAATTTTACGCACCACTACGGGAGGAGTAACAAGTGTCAAAGAATACTCAGTATCTGGACAGCCGAATCAGTTTAAGCTCGGTCAGAACTATCCGAATCCGTTTAACCCGTCGACAGTTATCAATTACCAATTGCCGATAAGCAGTCTTGTAATGATCAAAGTGTACGATGTTTTAGGAAGAGAAATGCAGACGTTAATCAATGAACGTCAAGATGCAGGAACTCATTCGGTAACGTTCAGTGCGAGCACATTGCCGAGCGGAGTATATTTTTATAGACTTCAGGCGGGGAATGACAGTGCAACTAAGAAACTTGTAATATTGAAATGAGTAGAAAAATACAATTAACAATAGTGATACGGATGTGTATAAATTAAAATATTTTATAGGAGGAAACATGAAACGAATATTAGTATATTCCGTTTTTTTGTTTGCCGCATTCTTTACGTGTGCAAGCACATCATGCGCTCAGTCTGGCTGGTTTTTGCAGAGCTCGCCAGCAGGAAGCACCCTCCTCAGCGGAGTCTCCTTCATAGATGCCAACACAGGGACTATTGTTGGGCGTTATGGCACAATTCTCCACACGACAAATGGAGGGGTAACCTGGACCAGCGATTCAAGCGGGACAGATAAAACTCTCTTTGGGGTTTCCTTCACTGATGCCAACACAGGAACTGCGGTTGGAGATAGTGGAACAATTCTCCACACGACAAATGGGGGAGCAACATGGACTAGCCAATCAAGTGGTACAACAAGTGATCTCCGTAGTGTTTGTTTCCTCGACGCAAACAGAGGATCTGTTGTTGGAGATAATGGTACAGTCCTCCAAACAACAAATGGTGGAATAACCTGGACGGCTGATTCGCTTGGAACACAAAATTCTCTTGATGTAGTTTCTTTTACAAGTGCCGACACAGGAACTGTGCTTGGAGGCAGTATTTTTCACACGACAAATGGTGGAGCAACCTGGACAATACAGCATTTGCCAACTGGAGTATTTATGCTTAATGGAATGTGTTTCACTGATGGTAAAACGGGTACTGCTGTTGGTGCTAACGGCGCGATCATCTGTACGACAAATGGGGGAACAACGTGGACAAGCCAATCGAGTGGGACAACAAACTTTCTCATTGCAGTAAGCTTTACAGATGTTAACCATGGAACTGTTATCGGATTGGGTGGTACAATTTTCCGCACAACAGATGGAGGAACAACCTGGGTCGGTCAACAATGTGGAACGCAACAACCTCTCCAGGCAGTTTGTTTCACCGATTCCATCACGGGCACGGCTGTTGGATTTGGCGGTACAATTCTCCGCACCACTACGGGAGGATTAACAGGTGTTGGAGAATACTCCATATCCCAACAACCAAATCAATTTGCGCTTGAGCAGAACTATCCGAATCCGTTTAACCCGTCAACAATTATCAATTACCAATTGCCGGTAAGCAGTCTTATAACAATCAAGGTTTATGATGTTCTGGGGAGAGAAGTGCAGACATTAGTCAACGAACGTCAGAATCCGGGGAATCATTCTATAACGTTCAGAGCAAGCACATTGCCGAGCGGAATGTATTTCTATAGACTTCAAGCTGGGAATTATAGTGCGACAAAGAAACTTATACTTTTAAAATAAGCGGACAACTCACGAAAGAATCACAATTACTCTGGATCACTGCTAACCAATTTAAAGTGAGAGTCAGTAGAAACAACTTAACCATTTGAGGAATCTATCATGAACAATTTTACTGTGGGGAGTATCAATGTTCGGGCTATTATCATAGCACTTTCTTTTCTTATATCCTCGACAAATATCTATGCGCAACATTCTAAAATAATTTTTTCAAATGGGGAGCGTACTAGCTACGATAAGCCGAAAAATGTTGTTGGTTCAGCATATATAAAAGATGGTAAGGTTCAGTTAATGCATAAAGAAGACATTGATGAAGAAGTGCGTCTCATCGTAACATTCAAAGACCAACCTTTATCAATATATCAGGCCAAAAAGTCGTCGTTACAAAAAATATCATTGTCTTCTTTATATGCATCTTTGCAGATAAAACATACATCGTTCAAAACATCTCTCAATACAATAAAACAACAATTGTCTTTCCAATTAAAATCAGACTATAGTTACACGATTGTACGTGATTACTATCGGGCACTCAATGGCGTCGCACTGCAATGCAAAAGAGGTATGATCGAGAAGATTCGTGCTTTACCTATGGTAAAATACATCAGCCTCGATGGAGAAGTAAAAGCTGATCTCAAAGAATCGGTTCATCAAATTCGAGCGGACATTGTACAGGATAGCCTCGGATACAAAGGGAAAGGTGTTTTGGTTGGTGACGTCGATACGGGAATAGATTATGACAATCCGGCGTTAGGAGGCGGGTTTGGCCCCGGTTTTAGAGTTATCGGCGGATATGATTTTGCTAATAACGACAACGATCCCATGGATGATCATGGACATGGGACACATGTGGCCGGCATCATTGGAGCAAATGGTGGTGATACTTTGCGTGGTGTAGCGCCTGAAGTAAAATTTCTTGCGGTAAAGGTTTTGAATGCAAATGGAGAAGGTGAGATATCTAACGTAATAGCCGGGATAGAGTACTGTCTTGATCCTGATGGCAACCCTGCAACAGATGATGCCGTGGATATTATCAATATGAGTCTTGGAGGAGATGCGACTATTGATAATCCTCTTGACAGTGCTGTAAACAATGCCACGAAAGCAGGAGTCCTGAGTGTCATTGCTGCAGGCAATAGTGGTGCTCTTGGATATGGAACGATCAGTTCTCCCGGAACAAGCGAAAGTGCATTGACAGTCGGTGCGTGCGATTCGGCCAGTCAAATTGCATCCTTCAGTTCTGAAGGACCGGATCCTCTTCATTCTGCAATCAAACCGGAAGTCGTAGCGCCCGGAGTACATATTCTCTCCACAATATTACACAATCAGACAGCCAGTTGGTCTGGAACTTCAATGGCGACTCCGCATGTCACTGGGTTAGCAGCACTACTCAAACAAGAGCATCTGGAATGGACTCCGGAAGAAATAAAAGCAGCAATTGTTAACTCAGCCCATTCGGTTGGAGATACCGTTTCGCCATTCTTGCAAGGAACAGGATGTGTGGATGCTTTAGATGCGGCGACCATAGGTACGGTTGTTGTGCCGGGGGTTATGAATTTTGGATGGGTAGATTTAACTCCGAATGTTTGGGTAGATACACTCCAATTAAAGGTTAAGAATTTTCGGAATGTCTCTCAAAATGTGCAGGTACACACTTTAGAGGGAGTGCCAAGCGGAGCTACATTAAGTTTTAATAAAACATCTTTTTCACTTGCACCGATGGAAGAGACAACCATCGCAGCAGTTCTGACTGTACCTTCTTCTGTGCCTGTCCTTACGAAAGAGCCATTCGCCTATTTAGGAAAAATAGAGTTCGCGTCGGACTCGGACAACATCATTGTTCCTTTTAGTTTTTTCAAAGTTACAACTCTTGCTGTTACGTTTGACATACCACCAGGTGGTCAGATTTCTGTTGTTGATCTAAAATCTGGCAGCATTCGCAGTATCCCTGCTAACGGTGGGACAAAGTATATTCTTCCGTTAACTTCAGAAGATCCGATTGATATTCTAGCACTGATGAATCAGCTGGATACACTCGGCATGGGTAATTGTTATTTTGTTGACCATAAAATTGACAATCCGGTTGGATTGACGTACGCATTTGTCAGTCATAAAGAAGCAACGATCAGTATGTCAGATAGTACAATTTATGATGTTCATAATAATAATATCAATATTGATACAACTGTGTTCGATATAGAGATGGACATGACCCTGTCCGACAACATTCACTGGTTGCATTGGTTTTTAGGTTTTGCGCATAGTTACAATCCATTATTCTTTAGTCAGCTCGACTCTTCATTTTTTGTCTATAAAGCAACAGCTGTATCACATGGCACAGATGTTTATGGACTTAAAAAATATCATTATGGTATTAAAAGTCAGCAAGATATTGATTTACCTTCCGGGCCAAACAATCTTGTAGGTTTTAATTTCACAAGCGATTATCATAATCCCGTTATCTCGAACATCTCTGATTATGTCAAAGAATTTTATGTAAACTTTAATTTTTTGGATCTAAGTTTTGGGGATTATTATGGAATCGATTTCCTTCTCAGCAAGGGAAAATTGTATCTCAATAAACAAGATATTAAAAATAATCCAACTCTGTACACATCAACAGCTTTAAGCGTCTGTTATGATGTATTGCATACTGTGCCAGGTTTACCCATGTTGTGTACGCCAGAGTTCACCATCGATGATAATAATGAAGCTGTATTTGAAAACGTAAATTTATCAGTTACACATTATCAGTCGACATACCGACAAAAGTTATCTACAGAATTTGTCGTTGAAGTCGTTCAACCGGGAGATACTATCAACGTCGAAGACAATCTCCATGTTAACTTTCCTAATTTCGTTACGTACCTTGAAGGCGATTCTCTGTATCTGACGAAGCACTACGATATCATATTTCATAATGATTTCAACGTCTTCCGTGATGGCGATGGAGGAACAATATCTTCAGACGGATTAAATGAACAAGCGTTTATTGAATCACCATATTGGAATCTTCCGCGATTTAAAGTCCAAACATTTGCGCATAACCGGTCTCAAGTGAATGTAAAACCATATAAGCTTTTTGACTACAAACAATCTTGGACGCCGGACGATTATCAATATGCTTATGATGTTTTCATGGATGTGAAGAAGAATGCAGGCTTGTATAGAATACTGAGCGATACATATCCATATAAATTATTAGGCCAATCCGGGCAATGTACTGTGGATTATGAATATCAGATGCCCGATCCTGCAAAGTGGCCCCCCAATAGCAGTCTTCTCCCGTTAGTTTCGAACAGAATCCTTTTCCCATCATTTAGTCTTCTGCAAGTCTCCGTTAATGATAGGGCGGTAAATATTGTCCGACCCGATCAAAATGGGAAAATTCGTCTAGTTCTCTTCGATCTTGATAGCAGTGTTACATCAGTAAAACTCTCGCTTGTATTGGCATCCGGAGACGAAATCGTAGTACCTGCATCGTACTGCGGCGGGCATGAATATGACGCCTCAATTCCAACCTATATTCCAAAAGGATTTATCGATATCGTAGCGAGGGCAAAAGACACAAAAGGAAACGCATGTGAATTGATTGCCAGTCCGGCGTTTTACTTTGGCAGTACTACGGATAGCGTACGATTGGATGCCCGTGTACGAATGACTTCGTATGCACTGAATAATGTTGACAAAATCAATTTTTATACTGGCGACACACTGAAATATACTCTCTCATATATCAATTATGGAAACAATGCTGCACGGAAAGTCCTGGTGACGTTTCCCACAACACCGTACTTCAAACCTGTCGGTTCACAGTCATGGACAATAGATTCTCTAGGTATGAATGATACAGTACATATACCCATCAACATAGTGTTTCAAGGGAAACAGCAATCGATTGATGAACAGATATATTACTCACCTTCTATTACGTGGACTTCCGGAGGGACAACATATCTGAGGAAACACAAAGTGCTTGTGGATTTTCAAAATACCATCACAAGTGTCGCACAAACAGAGAAAATGATTCCTAATAAATTTGAGCTGTACCAGAATTATCCCAACCCGTTTAATCCATCGTCAACCATTAGCTACTCATTGCCGGAAGAAGCAAAAGTGAAAATAGATATTTTCAATATACTTGGACAAAATGTAGCAACTGTGGTAGATAGAACTGAAACTGCCGGAAATTACAAAGTAATATGGAATGCGGGGAATTTATCAAGTGGAGTGTACTTCTGTAAATTTAAAGCGGAAGGGAAGAAAACATTCGAGAAGACACAGAAGCTAGTTTTGATGAAATGATTTGATTTTATGTGTCCCATAGAGCGATAAATGTTTTCTAGGAGTTGGATGGAAAGAATGATAAAAGTAGTTCAGTAAGCTCCGGAGTGTATTTTTACAGCCTCGAGGCGAACGATCGAACTCTTCAAAAGAAGATGATATTGCTCCGGTGAATTCAGATTAATGATATAATAACGTGTGGGGAAAATGTTAATTACTGATGCTACGCAGAGTAAGTTGATTTATTGCCACGACGCTGACGGCAGGCAGGTTTACGTCGTTGGCAAATAATAATGAAGTAGCATCGGCTTTAGCACATTTTGAATCATTTCGGGCTGAAGCCCAGATTTTTTGGAGATAATGAAGCTCCCCGCCGCAAGCAGCGGGGAATTCAACCCTAAGTGATTAAAACACTTGTTAATTTTTTTTCAAAATGCCGGTGAACGTTCCCTAGTTTGGGATGCGACAGATGAGAAAAACATGCAGGTGAGTTCAGGTGCGTATTTTTATGGTCTCGAAGCAGGTGACCACTTTCTTCAACGAACGATGGTTCTTATTCGTTGATGATACGATAATTATTGCTTCATTCACTACGAGACTATCACGCATCGCATACTTAATTTTTGTATGATCGATCATTCTCAGCTTAAAAGGATATAGTGACGACAGAAATGACTTTGGGTTGAATTTAGAAAACGCCCCCAAAATTATTATCTACCCAAAAAAGGACGCGCTAGACAAAAATCGACCCATAGTACTAACAGAAATTAAAGTTATAATTGAATTCTCCCCAGCTTTGCTTCTTCAAAAGAACTACCTTACTTTAATCTGTAACCTTCAAAACGACAAAAAGACAATTATGATAAAATATGTTTTCAGCACAAAATCACTTTTCTTTTTTACCAATGCTTTATTCTCTTATGCAGAGAGAAAAACGAATCATGACTATGGAATTGCAGTGTGCAGATACGTGCGGTGAACAACCGGAAGTTATCGTTGAAGGCTTTCCTAAAGAATAAGTGTTCTCTGAATATTCACAACCATGAGTTTTATTCATGTAGCAATATTGTTTGGTCATAATCGCTCAATATCTTGTGACGAGTGCTTGATAATAAAAAAACACTAGTGCCACTTCTAGAAAGAAATCTTGTGTTTTTATTATACAAATAATAAAAAAGGCAGTAGTGTTCGTTTCTATTTGCAACCGCATTATCTAAAACACAAAATTATTTAATGGAAACGGCACTATCTTATAATTGGCTCATAATCGGGGCAGACCACCATTATAGAGTAACAAATGTCCGTGATAGATCGTAGAATGATGCAATAGTTGAATTTTATACGATAGAATGAAAAAAGAAAAACATGTCAAAGCACCCAGAATGGGAAAAGGACGCAAGATAGCTATCATCTTTGTGCTTGTCGCCCTTCTACCAGCACTCTTTTATTCAGCCTATGAAATAAGCTCGTTGAGTTCGACTGAAGAACTCATTCAATCGATCTACAGCAAACAACTTGACGTCATTCTTTTTTCAATCAACCAGTATGCACTGGATGTCGCCCAAAGCTGGTCCGGTGAGATCAATACACTTCTCATCACCTCTCAACCTTCACGCGTGGATTCTGACACGAGAATATTTCTGAACAAGAGATCGGCCATTCACGGTGTGTTCTACTCCGATTCTACAGGTCATTCTATTTCTATCGTGACTCGGCAGACAAAAGAAAAGGCAAGAAGTGATGAGGATATTTCAGTTTCTTCTCTGCAGAACCAATCAGCGACCATCGAAAAAATATTGCGATACGCATCTTCTGGTTATCGGAAAATTGAACCTGTCATCATCGGAGATAGTGTTTCAGGTCAGGGGTTGCTGCTCATGTTCGTGACTTCTTCTCGATTCCCGGAGCAGAGAATAGCCGGGTTTTTGATCGATGCAAAGTCATTTCTCACCGAGGTTCTCCAAGCAAAGATCGAGCAAGCTGCCGGGGAGGAATTTCTGCTCGCAGTGTTCGACCGTCGAAACCAACACATCGTTCTCTCAACATCTCCCGTTGAAATCACAGAGCTTCGGGAAGTCAAAGACATCTGGCTCTTTCCCGGTCACAGCATCGGCATCCGGTTAAGAGGAACCAGCGTTGAAGATGTTATAAGGGCGAGGTCAGAACGAAATCTTATCCTCATTGGAGTTCTGGATATTCTTCTCATCGGAGCTGTGTGGCTTGTCTATCGCACACTGAAAAAAGAAATGGAGCTTGTGCGATTAAAAGGAGATTTCGTGTCGAATGTTTCACACGAGCTACGGACGCCACTTTCCCTTATCCGAATGTTCACAGAAACGCTCTCCATGAAACGTGTGCCAACAGAAGAAAAGAAGCAGGAATATTATGAAACCATTCTCCAAGAAACGGAGCGGCTGACGCGCCTCATCAACAACATTTTGAACTTTTCCCGGATGGAAGCGGGAAAGAAGCAATATTATTTTGAACCGATCGTGCTCAACGATGTCGTAACTGGCGTTATGAAAACATATACTTCTCATTTGCAGTATGAAGGATTTACAACTTCGGTGAAACTTGCTGAAAACTTGCCGGCCATTCATGCTGATCGCGAAGCCATAGCCGAGGCGCTTATCAATATTCTCGATAACGCCGTAAAATACTCCACCGCCGAAAAGTACGTACAGATCAATACCAGCCAAACAGATAGTATGATCTATGTGGAGGTGGAAGACCACGGCATCGGTATCGCTAAGCATCACCATAAGAAAATCTTCGAGACTTTTTACCGTGTTTCAACAGGACTGACAAACAATATCAAAGGCAGCGGACTCGGTCTTTCTCTCGTCAGCCACATTATGAATGCACATGGGGGAATGATAGAACTTGAAAGCGTACCCGGCAAGGGAAGCACATTCCGACTTCTGTTTCCAATCGTGAACAGATCAGATTCGACGCGCAAAGGATAATTACTATGGCACGCATACTTCTTGTTGAAGATGAACCCCAGATGCAGCGCGGTTTGCGCGACAACCTCGAGTTCGAAGGGCACGAGGTTACGATTGTAGGAGATGGCAGCAGCGGACTTCAAACATTGCTCCGCGAATCATTCGATCTTGTTATTTTGGATGTCATGCTTCCTAAGATGTCGGGATTCGATGTCGTGCGGAAAACAAGAGAGAAGGGAATCCGCACACCCATCCTTATGCTGACGGCGAAAGGCGAAGAGATCGACAAGGTTCTCGGATTGGAACTGGGCGCAGATGATTACGTCACCAAACCATTCGGCTTGCGCGAACTCATTGCACGTGTGAATGCCCTTCTGCGACGCGCAGTGCCGGCTGTTGCTGATGACACGATAATGACGCTCGGAGATGTTACAGTAAATTTTGCTACTTACACCAGTTCGAAAGATGGAAAAGAATTTTCCATGACACCGAAAGAGTTTGAGATCCTGAAATATCTTTGGCAGCACCGCAATGAGACTGTCAGCCGGGACGACCTTTTGACGAACGTCTGGGGATATGACGAATCGGTGAGCACACGGACAATAGATAATTTTATCTTGAAGATACGACAAAAAATCGAGGATGATTGCGCCCATCCAAAAACCATCATTACCATTCACGGCACGGGATACAAGTTGATCGGTTGATTCCGTGATATCTTTTTACAATTCCTGACACTGTCATGACATCTTTGACCTTATGTGGGCGTATTATGTATCAGACAATGAAACATAAGTCCACAATCTTACAGGAGGATGTTATGAACAAGAAACAAAAAAAAATATATTACCTCGGAATTGCTATTTTCCTGTCGCTTGTGCTTGTTTCCATCGCGACGGCAGAAGATTGGAAAGCCGTTCTCGACCTCCGGGGAAAATGGAAATTTGAACTCGGCGATGACGCAAAACGTGCAAGCGTTGCTTTTAATGATTCGAAATGGGATGAGATCTTTGTCCCTTCCCCGTGGGAGAATGAAGGGTATCCCGGTTACGATGGTTATGCTTGGTACCGCAAACATTTTCGGCTGCCGCAAGGAGCAGAGAATAAATCGCTTTACCTTCGCGTTGGCTGTGTAGATGACGTTTCCGAAGTATATCTCAACGGGGTTATCATTGGCATTACCGGCGATTTCCCACCGGATTTCAGAACTGCGTACAATATCGAAGTTATTCTCCCTATTCCTCAACATATTCTCAATGCATCAGGAGACAATGTCATCGCTGTTCGCGTCTATGATGATCAGCTTGCCGGCGGAATCGTACAAGGCAAGATCGGTTTATATGAATCGAAGACCTATCTTTCTCCTGAAGTTTCGTTCGCAGGCGAGTGGCGGTTCAAGACGGGCGATTCGGAACAATGGATAGATCCCTCCTTTGATGACCACGATTGGAATCAGATATTTGCTCCGGCATACTGGGAATCCCAGGGATATGCCAGGTATGACGGCGTGGCATGGTACAGATTGCACTTTAAAATACCAGCAGAGCTTGAGGGCAAAACGCTTGTCGTTCTCCTTGGCAAAATTGACGATCTGGATGAAACATATATCAATGGAGAGGAAATAGGCCATACCGGAAGAATCCGCTCTAATCCGTGGCGGAGTACTCATACTAACGAGTACAGAGAATTTCGTGAATATACTGTACCCGCCGGCTTGCTGAAAGCGGGTATAGATAATGTCATTGCTGTCCGCGTCTACGACGGTGGAGGGGAGGGCGGTATTTATGAGGGGCCGATCGGCATCATCTCACGAGAACGTTATAGAGAGTGGAATAAGAACCGTTCTTGGAGAGAGAAACAGTTTTGGAAAGATAACCAGTTTTTGAAAGAAAAGGCAGATGATATTTGGCAGAATATCTTTGATAAGCTATTCGATAATTAGTGCCGTTTCCACTAAGTTAACATTACGTTTTCGAAAAGTTAGCGGCAACCTTAAAAACAAAAAATAATAGCAGAAGTAGCTTGAAAAAATTATTGATTTTTTTCGTTCTCATTAACATCATGTGTGTTGGTGTCCATTCTCAATCGCCGAAGCGATTCTCAAAAGAAGAGATCAAAAGTGATTTTAAGTATCTGCGCGACACCCTTGAAGTTGTGCATTATAATCTTTATGCCTTTACGAAAAAAGAAGTTTTTGACAGCGCATATAAAAAAATAGAAAGTTCTATTAATGATTCACTTACCTCCATGCATGCTTACAGACTTTTCCAACCCTATCTCGCGTTGGCAAAAATAGGGGAATGCATTATCTACTATCCTTTTGGTGAATATTATGGAAATTACCTAGGACAGGGAGGAACCGTAATCCCGTTGAACCTGGGTTTTTCAAAAGGCAAAGTATTTGTTAAAGATAACTTTTCCAATGAATCCCAAATTGCCCAAGGGGATGAGATCATATCATTCAATGGAAAACCGATCAAGGAATTCATGGAAGGCGTTTATCAATTTATGTCGGGTGAAAGTGAATATTACAGGGATTCTTATCTTGAGAATTATAAATTTTCAAGAATTTATTGGTGGATATATGATCAATGCAATGTTTTCAATTTGGAAATTAGAAAAAAGGATGGAAGAGAGATCAAGATACAATTGCCTGCCATATCAGGACGGGGATTTGAGGGAAAACTCTCAAAACAATATCCCCCGCACAATCCTCCAAGAGAATTCCGGTTCATTAACAATGACATTGCCATTTTATATCCGGGAGAATTTGTAAACAATCCGGGTAAATGGGATTCTCTAAGCCAAGCAACACGTTGGGATAATACGGAATTCTGTCACTTTATTGATTCGTCGTTTTCGGCATTTCGCAAAATGAAGGCAAAGAGCCTGATCATTGATCTAAGAAATAACCTTGGAGGATCCAATACCTTTAGCGACCATATGATTTCTTACATTGCTTCAAAGCCATTCGGTTTTGCCTCAAAATTAAAAGTGAGAACCAGCCAGATAACAAAAGACTTCTGGAAAAATATCAATATCCCATCTGTCGAGGAGTTGAAGCAGGCAATCCTTTCACACGAGAACGGCTCCCGCTTTGAAGTATCTTTACCCGATATTCAACCGCAGCCTGATTCATTAAGGTTTACCGGTAAAGTGTATGTATTGATTAATCGTTTCTCTTTTTCCAATACAACATCCGTGGCTTCGATAATTGAGGATTATAAGTTGGGTAAATTGATTGGTGAAGAGACGCCGGATTTCGTTTCATTTTATGGAGGTACTCAACAGTTTAAATTACCAAATACACAACTAGAGGTTACCTTTCCCAAGGGACTCTTTATTCGACCAAGTGGTGATACTACACCTCAGAGTGTAAAACCTGATTACAAAGTCGAGGATAATATGTCAACTGATAAGGATGAGATTTTAAATTATACTTTAGATTTAGTAAGAAAAGGAAATTAAAAATAGCACAGCCGATAACATCGCATATAACCAATAGCGGGGAAAGTAGTTATTCGAAGGTCTATATCCAACTCTTAGGTTGGTGTAAGCTGACCGAAAAGTGCCACGCAATCCTCTATTGGCAATATGTGCAACCGTTTGTGCCCAATTTAAAAACCCCATGCGAACATTTATCGTAGATTCATTTACTGATAAGCCATATTCTGGCAACCCTGCTGGAGTCTGCATTTTGGATCATGAATTGCCAGATAATCTAAAGATTAAGGTTGCTCGAGAGATAAATCATTCTGAAACAGCATTCTTATTAAGACAAGACAGTATATATGTGCTGCGATGGTTCACTCCAAAAACAGAAGTAAATTTATGCGGCCACGCAACTCTTGCAACTGCTCATGTTTTGTTTGAAACAGGACTGCACGTTTAAACAAACCGATTGAGTTTTATACTAAAAGCGGAATATTAACAGCAAGGATTACTAATAAAATGATTGAATTAGATTTTCCGCAATTGTTTGTTGATAAATGTGAGAGTAATGAGATTATAGAGAAGGCATTTAATATTAAACCAAGATTTATTGGTAAGAACGATAAGCGATACTTGATAGAGATTGATAATGTGGAAAAACTAAAGGAGATACAACCGGATTTTCAGTTGTTAAAAAAATCTGATAGAGGTGGATTTATGATTACAACGCAATCATATGATAAGTTTGATTTTTACTCAAGATTTTTTGCGCCAGACGTTGGGATAGATGAAGACCCAGTAACAGGTTCTGCCCATTGTTATCTTGCTCCATATTGGTCAAAGAAATTAAATAAAACAAAAATGTCAGCGTTTCAAGCATTAGATAGAACTGGGATAATGGAACGTGAACTTGCAGATAATAATCGAGTTTTATTGCGAGGAAAGGCAATAACAATGAATGAGATGAAAACAGAATGTGAAAATAATTAACTGAGCACGATGCACGCTATGGACATTAAGGGATTCAGAGATTATCAAAGGATCTCATCTGCAGCTAAGTTACTGCACGCCGGATAATGAAGTTTTCTGCGATTTCTTACTTCTTCTATATTCGGACAAAGATCTAATTCGAAGATTTGTATCAGCCATAGTAGTTCACTGGGATGACAAAGTAAGGGCTCAATTCTATATGCGATAAATGACGTTGATCCATCAATCAACGGAACTTTCCGCTACCGTTTATAGCGCGACATACGCTTTCTTACAGACACAACTTCCCTCATCAAGATCCGTGAAATGAATTTGTATTCTTATGCACCATTGTTAATAATATAGTGTCGCATTTAGTGGTGAAACGGTTTTTCTGCGGTCACATTATTCATTTATTCTTCACTTTAAGAATAAGTGCAGAATATTAGAGTCAACCCATCGCATATAATCAATTGAATATCGATTTCGTAATACATATTGTGCATAACTCAAAAAACGTAATTTGAGTTTATTAAAGAACAGGATTGAACTCAAAGTTAGTCGAGATATTTTCAAAAGTACAAATATCGATTCACTTCGGAATCACTTGACCGTGTTTAAAAACTCATTGCTTGATAATTAATTAGGAAGGGAGAAGTGCCCCCAACGGGGTCTGTTCACTACTGCAATCCTGTTGATGATCCGTTTGTTATAATCGTCAATTTTCCGCTGAATTAAAGGATGGAGGTCAAAATGAATTCCATCCGACCGATTCTTTTCGGACTTTTCTTAGTCTCTGAAGTCAGTTTTAACAAGATCAGTGACACTGTTACCATTTATCATAAGTTCTATTCCACCACCTTCAGTAAGTCGAAGCACTTTCCGGTTGTGGTTAAATATTAGTTGACCAGGGCTATGCTAGACTGTGATAAACGATTCAAACGAAGCAATAAGTTTAGACCAGATCCACTAATTCCAGAATACACCGAGCTGGATAATGATTACAAGAATTCTGGCTATGATCGAGGCCATCAGATGGATGCCTTTGATTGCGGTTGTGATTCAATCAAATGACATTCTGCAAGCGAATGATTATTGTCTGGATCAGCAAAGACATAATTATTGCCTTTGCCCGTGCTTTGTCCTCTATAAAAATAAATATATATTTAAAATATATGATGGTATTCATTGATATGGATTCTGCGTCTTGGCATCTATTCCCTATATATTCATCTACACAAATAAAAATAGAGTTGATAAAATAATATAATGATTATGAGAAGAATATTATTCGCCTTTATCCTGTTTGGGATAACTATTAAAGGAAATGCACAAAGCGACAGTCTTTTAAAGCTTTGGTACAATCAACTCGCCAAACAATGGGTTGAAGCACTGCCGATAGGAAATGGTCGTTTAGGCGCTATGGTATTTGGAAATCCTTCGCAAGAAAAAATTCAACTCAATGAAATTACTGTCTGGGCAGGACAGCCAAACCGGAATGACAATCCTGATGCCAAAGAAGTATTACCAAAAGTTAGGCAATTGATTTTTGATGGTAAGTACAAGGAAGCCCAAGATTTGGTGAACCAAAAATTTATCAGCCGGAATTCACAAGGTATGCCATATCAAACCGTTGGCAATCTTAATCTTTTGTTCCCAAGGCATGAAAATTTTACAAATTATTATCGTGAACTGAATATTGAAACAGCTGTGACCACAACTCATTATGATGTTGATGGAGTAACATATAAACGTGTAGTATATGCTTCATTTCCTGATCAGGTTATTATCGTCCGCGTTACGGCAAGCAAACCCGGTAAAATTAGTTTCACTGCTTCAATGAATCGTCCTGCTCAGGTAGATATTTCAACTGAAGATAATGATAAATTAATTATGTCTGGAATAACAGGCGATTGTGATTCTATAAAAGGCGCTCTTAAATTCCAAGCACAGATTAAAATAGCAACTGAAGGCGGCTCGTTATCAGCAAACAATAATAGTATTGTTGTGAACAATGCAGATTTTGCAACTATATATATTTCTATTGCAACAAGCTTTGTGAATTATAATGATATAAGTGCAGATGCCGGTGCCAGAGCAAATGCATATCTGCAGACTGCTCTGAAAAAAAAATATGAACAAGCTTTAAACGATCATATTGCTGACTATCAGCGATATTTTAATAGAGTAAGCATTGATCTGGGAGTAACTGATTCTGTAAAAAATCCCACCGACGTTCGTATTGAACAATTTGCAAAAGATAATGATCCGCAATTGGTAGCATTATATTTTCAGTTTGGTCGGTATCTGCTGATTTCTTCATCACGACCCGGTGGGCAGCCAGCCACTCTCCAGGGAATTTGGAACGATCAGCTTATGCCGCCGTGGGATAGTAAATATACAGTAAATATAAACACAGAGATGAACTATTGGCCATCAGAAAGCACAAACCTAAGCGAAATGAATGAGCCGTTGATTCAAATGATACGTGAACTTTCTCAGACCGGTAAACAAACAGCAAAAGATATGTATGGCGCACAAGGATGGGTACTTCATCACAATACTGACCTTTGGCGAATGAACGGACCTATCGACGGATCATTTTGGGGAATGTGGCCGATGGGCGGTGCATGGCTTTGTCAGCATTTGTTTGAAAAGTATGAATATAATGGCGATAAAGAATTTCTTAAATCAGTGTATCCGGTAATGAAAGGTGCTGTTGAGTTTTATCTTAGCTTCCTTGTCAAATATCCGGGACATGATTGGCTTGTTGTCTGTCCTTCCGTATCTCCGGAAAACGCTCCTTCATGTCATTCCGAATCTTCTATTGCTGCCGGGACAACAATGGATAATCAACTTCTGTTCGATCTTTTTACTAAGACAATAAGAGCGGAAAAATTTTTGAATATCGATAAAGAATTCATTCCTAAAATTAATGTAGCTCTGAAAAGATTACCTCCTATGCAGATTGGACAATATGGCCAACTGCAGGAGTGGATAGAAGATTGGGATAATCCTGAAGATCACCACAGACATGTTTCTCATTTATATGGAGTTTATCCTTCTAATCAAATTTCCCCATTCCATACACCGGAACTCTTCGATGCTGCGCGCACCTCGCTTCTCTATAGGGGAGATCCTTCGACAGGCTGGTCGATGAATTGGAAAATCAATTTATGGGCTCATTTTCTTGACGGCAACCATGCATATAAGTTAATAACGAACCAGATACGGCTAGTTGATAAATCGGAGTTTGAAAAAGGCGGTACGTATCCGAATATGTTCGATGCTCATCCTCCTTTTCAAATAGACGGGAATTTTGGTTTTACTGCCGGCATTGCTGAAATGCTTTTACAAAGCGATGATGGTGCAATATTCGTGCTTCCCGCTTTACCAGATGTTTGGAAAGACGGAAGCATAAAAGGTCTCCGTGCCCGCGGAGGTTTCGAAATTGAATCCATGGAATGGAATAACGGAAAATGCTCTAAGCTGGTAATCAAATCCAACTTAGGAGGCAATTGCCGTATCTGTTCCTACTCGCCGTTGAAGGTTGAAGGCAATGCAATATTCGTTCATGCTAAAGGGGAGAATAGTAATCCATTTTACCAGGTGGCACAAATAAAAAATCCCCTGATTTCCCTGAAGGCGAAGCTGGGGACGTTTAAGTTAAGAAACACCTTCTTCTATGATGTTGAGACCAAACCGGGAGAGGAATACGCCTTCGTCTCAGAGTAAATGTGAAATCGATATTACTTCAGGACAATTTAACGGAACATATATTATGCGAAACTTTAGTTTTCATCAGTTCATATTAGTTATTCTCATTGTAGCTGTAACAAACAATTTGTTTGCTCAAAATCCGATTATTATGGATCAGTTCACAGCAGATCCCGCCGCAAGGGTTTTTGAAGGTAAAATTTATGTCTATCCTTCTCATGATATTCTTGCCAGCACTGGCAAGGGTCGTGAAGGTTGGTTTTGCATGGCTGACTGTCACGTTTTCTCATCCGATAATCTTACCGATTGGAAAGATCACGGAGTTATTGTAAGTCAAAATAACATTCCATGGGTGGATTCCACATCTTACAGCATGTGGGCACCAGATTGCATTTTTAGAAATGGAAAATACTATTTCTATTTTCCGGCTCCAATTAAGGATACAACCCATGGAAGAGGTTTTGCAATTGGAGTCGCTATATCGGATAAGCCTTATGGATCATATATTCCACAGCCTGAGCCAATCAAAAATGTTCATGGGGTCGATCCTAATGTATTTATCGATAAAGACGGACAGGCATATTTATACTATGCACTTGGAAAAATATTTGTAGCAAAATTGAAAGAAAATATGTTTGAACTTGCTGATAAGCCCCGGGTGATTGAAGGTTTGCCTGAAGAAGGACTTAGGGAAGGTCCTTTTATGTTTGAGCGTAACGGAATTTATTACTTAACGTATCCGCATGTTCAAAATAAAGCCGAGAGACTCGAATACGCAATTGGTGATAGTCCAATGGGTCCTTTCAGGGTTACGGGAGTCATAATGGATGAAACCCCTGATTGCTGGACCAACCAACAATCAATCGTTGAGTTCAAAAATCAATGGTACCTATTTTACCACCACAATGATTTGTCTCCGCATTTTGATAAAAACAGATCGATAAGAGCCGACAGTCTATTCTTTAATGAAGACGGAACAATTAAAAAAGTTATTCCCACATTACGCGGTGTTGGATTAACGGATGCCTCAAAAAAAATACAGATCGACAGGTACAGTCTCAAGAGCGATCAAGGTGCATCAATAGCTTTTCTCGATACTCTACATACAATGGAAGGATGGAAAACTATACTCGATACTGCAAATGCATGGGTGCAGTACAACGGTGTTGATTTCGGAACAAATAAACTTGGATTGGTTAATGTAAGAGCATTATCGAGAACAGGAGGCACTTTACAAATACGGCTGGATAAAGTGAATGGACCTATCATTGCCCAGGTAGAAATTCCTAAAAGTAATGAATGGAAGATTATTAAATCACCCTTATCGAAATTTCAACCTGGAATAAATAACCTTATTGTACTTCTAAAGGATAATAACGATGTTGAAATAGATTGGGTGAGTTTTCAATAACCAGTTTTAGTTTTAATTAAATGAAATCTTCTATGCAGCAATTTAGTAGCAAAGAATTCAAAATTGCAAAAAGTATTATTACAAAGGCAAATATTTATTCACAAACGCATTTTAACAATTAGGAGATCGTATGGGGAAAAAAGACACAGAGCATTTCCATGATATGTATACTTCACGGAGAAATTTCATAAAGAAAGCCGGCGCCACTGCCGCAAGTTTACTCGTTGTACCATATTTGAAACCCTCTGGAGTGTTTGCTTACAACCGTAAGCAGGATTCTTCTTATCTCGCAACAGTTGCAATTACCAATACGACAAAAACTCCAGCAGACAGCTATATCTACGATGATGCCGGTGGCGGAGTTAAGCAGAAGGTGAAATATCTTCTTGATTTGCTTGATCAAAATCTATCCGGACAGGTCTCGGCCTTGTTTAGCAAAGGCAAGAAAGTTGCAATAAAGATTAATATGACCGGCGGCTCAGGGAATGCTACAAACACAAAGTTAGGGATCTACAAAATTACAGAAGCCATGTGGACTCACCCCGCAGTTATTCAAGCCGTCGGCCAGTTCATCATCGATGCAGGTGTGAATCCGACCGACCTTTACATCGTGGATTCTTTCTGGGACACGACATGGCAAAACTCAGGATCTAATGCCCCCTTCGGCTCGAATGACAGTTTTGGCTATTTGGCGGTTCAAAAGGCTTTGGGCTGTAACGTGGTTGATCTGAACGACACAAACGCAGCCAATATCAAGACCATATCGACCGGAAGTAATTACTTTAACTTTCCTTCGTTCACCATGAACAAGATATTACAGGAAGTAGATGTTTATGTTTCCATTCCCAAATTGAAGCAGCATTCCGCTGCGGGTCTTACCTGCTCGCTCAAGAATCAAATCGGCACAGTCCCGATGTCATTGTACACTATAATGAATGATAACGGCCGAAGAGGAGCGCTTCATCATCCGACAAACACGGCCGCAGAGTGGAATTACTTGCCGGAATCTATTTGCGATTTGAATGCAGCCCGACCCGTCCATCTTGCCGTTGTTGATGCAATTAAATGTTCCACGGGTGGTGAGGGAGCTTGGTGCGCGAATTTTGCTCCGACAATGAAACATACTCTGTTCGCAGGATTGGATCCAGTTGCTACCGATAGTATTGGGGCAAATATCATGGGGCTCAATCCCGAAGGAAAAACGCTTCCATTGCCCGCACCGTTAACGGACGGCACCACAACATCTCCGACAACGGATAATCATCTTTATCTTCTCAATTCGAAGGGTGTCGGTACGAATCAGCTAAGTGAAATCCTGCTTGTCGGTGATGGAACAAATCTAGTTACATCTGTTCGTCAAAATCCTGAAGCAACGCAGCCGTCTAAATTCCAGTTATGCGCGAATTTTCCAAATCCATTTAATCCATCGACCATAATAGTCTTCTATCTTCCTCGAAGCGAACGGGTTTCGTTAAAAGTTTATGACATCACTGGTCGCGTAATAGAAACTCTTGTGGAAGGCGAGGTTCCTCCGGGTGAACACCGTTTGCATTGGAGTGCGGAAGGTCTTGCAAGCGGAGTTTATTTGTGCCGGATGGAAACTAAGGATTTTTCCGAAACAATAAAGATGGTTTATCAAAAATAATGAACTTTTTGTTCGTCTTTTATCATTTGATGGAGATGTCTTATGAAAAAAATATTTGCTGTGCTCGTTATTTTATTCCCCTTTCTCACTTATGCGCAAACGGCAAGAATTACTATTAATACTGCCAGAGTTATTAGCGAAATTGATCCAAAGATTTACGGTGTATTTATGGAGCCTATTCACTTTAGCGGAAGGAGAATGGGTTTACCAGACACAGTAAGCTTCAATACCCTTTACGGGAATTTATACGATCCATCCTCGCCTCTTGCAGACGAGAATGGCTTTAGAAAAGACTACATCGATGCAATGAAGGAATTGAAAGTAACCAACATGCGCTGGCCAGGAGGAAATTTTGTCATGGGGTATAACTGGCAAGACGGTATCGGACCAAAAGACAAACGCCCTGCCCGTATTAATCTTGCATGGGGCGGAGTTGATAATAATCATATCGGTACAGATGAATGGGTTGAATTAAACAAAGCAATAGGGAGTGAAAATGTTGTATGTGTAAATCTTGGTCTTAGCGATATCAAAGATGCATGCTATTGGGTTGAATACTGCAACTATAAAAAAGGTACATACTATTCCGATATACGCACTAAGTCCGGTCATGAAAAACCGTACAACGTAAAAATATGGGACCTCGGCAATGAAGTCGACGGCGCGCCGTGGGAACTGGGTCATAAAAACGCTGAAGAGTATGTAAATATTGCAAGAGAAGCTGCAAAAGCTATGAGATCTGTAGACAACACTATTAAATTTGTGGCTTCCGGATCATCGTACTATGAGAGCACCGGTCAGTGGGTTGAATGGAACAGGAAAGTGCTTACAGAACTTGGAGATATGATAGGTTATATATCCATTCACCGCTACTGGGAAAATTCACCTGATTATTATTCTTTTATGGGACAGAGCGCGATGGATTTCGAAGAAAAAATTAAAGTAACAGCGGATGAAATTGACGCTGTGAAAGCAATGAAGGACTTTAAGAATCCAATTTCTATTTCAGTCGATGAGTGGGGTTCTTTCGGAAGGAATTTCCTCTCCGTTCTGCCGATAGCGCAATGTCTGAATTCTTTTATCCGTCATGCCGATGTTGTTAAGATGACAAACTTTACCATGATGACATCTTTATTGAATACCGATAAAGATAAAGGAAGCTTTAAGACACCGTTGTTTCATACCTTCAAATTATTTTCAACCAACTGCCGTGGCAATTCTATTGATACGTATGTTGAGTGCGATACTTTTAATACTGACAAATACAAGGGTATTCCTTTCCTTGATGTTACTGCAGTGTATTCAAAAGAAACAAATACAGTCTATATCAATGTCATCAACAGACATAAAGATAAAACAATATACGCTGATGTCATTACCTGCTCAGGTATATTTACAGGAAAAGCTGAGGCACAATTAGTTACAGTTGATTCGCTTAACGCAGCATTTACATTTGATAAACAGAAGGAGTACATCCCCGCGCCGAAAGAGATTGAGGTTAAAGGGAATAAGCTATCGTATTCATTCCCGGCTCATTCATTTACGCAGATTAAAGTTAGAGTGAAAAACAACGCCGAGTGAGGGCATATCCTCACACAAAGAATGGATTGAATTTGTTGATAAAGTATACAAGAACTAGGATGGCAATGAAAGAAGCATAACTTCTCATTTGGTCTGTTTTAATACTTGATGAGGAAATCATATTCAGAATATAAACATATACCATAAAAAGGGATTATTATGAAACAACTAATTTTATCGGTTGCAATCGTCCTGACAATTGGTTTTGTCAGTCAGGCACAAAATATTGTAAACCATGCCCCGCAGGGCTTTGACTCCCTTCGAATCAGTATAGCACATGGAATACTGGATACAATTTATTACCAATCAAAAACAGTTGGTATAAAACGTAAAGCTCTTATTTATACTCCTCCTGGCTTTTCAAAAGATAAAAAGTATCCGGTGCTTTATCTTTTACATGGTATTGGCGGCGATGAAAAGGAATGGTTAAACGGTGGGCAGCCCCAAGTGATCTTGGATAATCTGTATGCTGAAAAGAAAATTGAACCTATGATTGTTGTTATGCCAAATGGCAGAGCTATGAAGGATGACCGTGCAGTTGGAAATATTTTTGACAGCATTAAGGTGCAAGCATTTTCAAATTTCGAGAGAGATTTGCTCGACGATTTAATTCCTTTCATAGAAAAAAATTACCCTGTTTATGAAGATCGCGAAAACCGTGCAATTGCGGGGTTATCCATGGGTGGCGGACAATCATTGAATTTCGGATTGGGTAATCTAGATACATTTGCCTGGATTGGAAGTTTCTCGGCTGCCCCCAATACTAAACCGCCGCAGTTGTTGCTTCCTAATCCTGACGAAACGAAAAAGAAATTAAAATTGCTTTGGATTTCCTGCGGCGATAATGATAACCTGATTACATTCAGTCAACGTACACACGAATATTTGGATGCAAACAATGTCCCTCATATTTATTATATCGAGTCAGGGGTACATGATTTTAAGGTTTGGAAAAACTCATTATACATGTTCTCACAACTGCTGTTTAAGCCGGTAAACATTTCAAAATTTACGAAGTATAGTATGTTAGGTACTCCTGCATCAACCAATGTACGGAGAGCAAAATATCCTCAGATTCTGCCAGACCATCGTGTGATGTTTCAGATTAAGGCACCTTATGCTAAAAAAGTTCAAATCGATTTAGTGAAAAAATACGACTTAGTAAAAGATGATAATGGAGTTTGGGAAGTGACAACCGATTCTATAAGCGAAGGGTTTCATTATTATTCATTATTGATTGACAGCGTCACCATTGCCGATCCGGCGAGTGAAACATTTTACGGAATGGGACGAATGACAAGCGGTATTGAAATACCATTCAGAGGAGGAGACTACTATTCGATTAAAGATGTACCACACGGAGAAATAAAAATAAAAAGATATTATTCTACAGTTTTGAATACTTGGCGTCAGTTTTATATGTATACACCACCCGATTATGATTTGAATGTCAATGAAAAATATCCAGTGCTATACATATTGCATGGCGGCGGCGAAGACGAAAGAGGGTGGGCAACCCAAGGCAAAACAGATTTGATTCTCGATAACCTTATTGCCGAAAAAAAAGCAAAACCGATGCTTATTGTGATGCCGGATGGAAACGTTGATGCGCCCGGGTTCGGCGAAATGAGCCTGAAAATGTTTGAAGCAGAATTGAAGCAATGTATTATCCCAGTTGTGGAGAAAAATTATCGAGCAGAAACAGATTCAAAGAACCGAGCGCTCGCTGGTCTCTCGATGGGTGGAATACAAACTCTGTATGTAGGAATCAATAATACAAATCTATTTTCGTATCTGGGAGTATTTAGTTCTGGCTGGATACTGCCTATGCAGATTAGTATTGCGGATGCGCAATTTGATTTCATGAAAAAAAATGCTGATTTGATCAATAAAAACTTGAAACTTCTATGGATTGCGATGGGTGGGAAGGAAGATATAGCGTACAAGAATTGTCAGGCTATGCTTACAAAATTTGATGAAATGAAAATTAAATATACATATAGTGAATATCCCGGTGGACATACCTGGCCGGTGTGGAGAAATAATCTATATAAATTAGCGCCGTTGTTGTTTAAATAATTACTCTAGGATAAACTTGGTGCAAATAAATAAATTACTTCAATTAGCAAGATCAATGGTGGTAATATGAAAAAAGAATTATTATCTATCTTAAGCCTTTTGTTTTCGATCAACTTATTGGGGCAAACACTACCCTTTCAGAATCCTAATTTAAGTTCGGAAGAAAGAGCGAAGGATTTAATATCCCGTTTAACTTTAATTGAAAAAGCGACCTTGATGTGCGATGAGTCAGATGCTGTTCCGCGTCTGAGTATAAAAAAATTCAACTGGTGGAGCGAAGCCTTGCATGGCCTTGCTAACAATGGCAACGTGACTGTTTTTCCCGAACCCGTCGGTATGGCGGCTTCTTTCGATGACCAATTGGTCTACCGTATTTTTAACGCAACTTCGGATGAAATACGAGCCAAGTATAATGAAGCGAAAGCAAAAGGCTTAGAAAACCGGCGCTTCCTGAGCCTTTCAGTATGGACCCCTAACGTTAACATTTTCCGTGACCCGCGCTGGGGACGTGGTCAGGAAACCTATGGTGAAGACCCGTACCTGACATCACGTATGGGTGTTTCGGTAGTAAAAGGCTTGCAAGGTCCCACTGATGCTAAGTACAGAAAACTACTGGCCTGTGCCAAGCACTATGCTGTACATTCAGGCCCGGAATGGAACCGGCACACCATTAACCTTAACAATGTTGACCCGCGCGATTTATGGGAGACTTATCTTCCTGCATTCAAATCCCTGGTTCAGGAAGCAGATGTGCGAGAGGTAATGTGCGCTTATCAGCGTTTAGACGATGAGCCATGTTGCGGTAATGGTCGATTGCTTCAGAATATTCTGCGCGATGATTGGGGTTTCAAATATTTGGTTGTTTCCGATTGCGGTGCTATAGCCGATTTTTATACAAGCCATAAAGTTTCATCCGATGCGACCCATGCTGCAGCCAAAGGAGTTTTAGCCGGAACCGATGTTGAGTGCGGGTATGATTATGCTTTTAAAAAATTACCTGAAGCTGTAGAGAAAGGTTTAGTTACCGAAGAAGAGGTAAACATGCATTTGATGCGTGTGTTGATCGGTCGTTTCGATCTGGGAGAAATGGACGACGATGCGTTAGTCCCTTGGTCAAAAATTCCCATGTCAGTGGTCAATTCCGATGAACATAAGAAATTAGCATTGGAGATGGCGCGGGAATCAATGACCCTCTTACAAAACAAAAACAATATTTTGCCTTTATCCAAATCCGGTAAAAAAATAGCACTCATTGGGCCTAACGCTGATGATAAACCTCTTATGTGGGGTAATTATAATGGAACACCTTTTAACACTATTACCATTCTGGATGGTATAAAAGCAAAACTCCATGCCAATAAGGTAGTATATGACAAGGGGTGCGACTTAGCAGAAAATATGGTTACTGAAACCGCATTGGGTGAATGTTCCATCGACGGTAAAACAGGTATTAAAGCCACATATTGGAACAACCGTGAGCTTAAAGGTGAAATTATAGCCATTGAACAAATCATTAATCCGATTCGACTAACTACTTTCGGACAGCACGAATTCAGCCCGGGCGTACATCTGGAAAATTTCTCCGGCAAGTATGAAACAGTTTACAAACCTTCGCAATCGGGTGAAATCGTATTTAAAATGGAGGCATGCGGAGCATGCCAACTAATAGTAAATGGTGATACACTCTCAAGAATATTTATGTGGAGACCACTTCCCACGCGCGTTCCATATAAGGTTGAAAAAGGAAAGGAATATAAAATCGAAGTACGATTTAAACAGATTGAAAACTGGACAGCCAGCCTTAGCTTGAATTTTGGCAAGGAAGTGCCTGTGCAGTACGACGCATTAATCGAAAAATTGAAAGGTATTGATGTGGTTATTTTCGCAGGTGGTATTTCTCCCCAATTGGAAGGGGAACAGATGCCTATCCAGTTGCCCGGTTTCAAGGAAGGCGACCGTACAAATATTGAGCTTCCTGATGTGCAACGTAATTGCTTAAATGCTTTGAAACAAGCCGGGAAGAAAGTAATTTTCGTGAATTGTTCAGGTTCGGCTATAGGTTTGGTGCCCGAAACAGAAAGCTGCGATGCTATTCTTCAGGCATGGTATGCCGGGGAATCGGGTGGTTGGGCAATTGCCGATGTACTCTTTGGCGATTATAATCCAGCGGGTAAACTGCCAATCACTTTCTACAAGAACATTCAACAATTGCCCGATTTTGAAGATTATACGATGAAAGGCCGTACCTACCGTTTCATGTCCGATCCTCTTTTCCCGTTTGGTTTTGGGTTAAGCTATACCACCTTCTTTATTGGCGATGCAAAGTTGAGCAACACAACAATGAATGCTAACGAATCTGTCGAGCTTACCATCCCCGTAACAAATACCGGCAAACGTGACGGAACAGAAATCGTTCAGGTGTATGTGCGCAAGGTAAACGACACCGATGGCCCGTATAAAACCTTAAAGGGTTTTCAGCGGATTGATATTGCTGCCGGCAAAACCGCACAAGCAACCATCAACCTGCCCTGGACAGCATTTGAGTTCTTCGACAGGGCTAGCGATAAAATGGCTGTAACAGCCGGAGAGTATGAATTATTGTACGGTACAAGTTCAGATAAAAAAGACCTGAAAACAATTGATCTTACAATTCAATAACGAATGAAGAATATGTAACTATGAATAATGCAAATAAAATTGAAAGTAAATATGATCAAGCACTTGTCAAGAACAATCTGAACGATGATGAAAAGAACAACGGTATTTTTAAGTTACGTACTATATAAAAAATAGGATTTAATTGAAAATAAATTCTGGCATTCGAAACATGTAATCAATTGGACGCCAGCCTTATGAATTTCTTTTATAACATTTATTATAAAGTAAGGATTCATTCCATGATGAATTTCAAACAAATTCCAATCTCTTGTTTGGTCATGGCATCGTTGATTGCACCCGTGACCAGCGAATGCGCACGGACGGGGGAGACGAGGAAAATCCAATCTTTTGATTCGGGTTGGCGATTTTATGCCGGTGAAATCAAGGGTGCAGAAACTCCGGAATATAACGACTCTTCGTGGCTCAAAGTGAATGTGCCCCACGATTGGAGTATTGAAGGACTGGGTCACTCCGAAGCGAAAGTCGAGGATGCAACAGAGTTGCCCATCGTCAGAGGAGAGTGGCAATTCAATAAAGGTGATGATACACTTTGGAAAAACCCCGAGTTTAACGACGCCTCCTGGCAGACTGTGAAGCTTCCCGCGACGTGGGAGGAACATTCGAATTACACAGAGGACAATGTGTATGGCTGGTTCCGCCGTGAACTGACCATCCCTGCGGATTTACAGGGAAAGGACATCGTTATCGATATGGGTAAAATTGACGATGCCGACGAAACCTTTTTCAACGGTATGAAAGTTGGCGGTATGGGCCAATTCCCGCCAAACTATGTGTCTGCCTGGGACATCTCCCGGCATTACAGAGTCCCTCATGAAATTATCCACTACGGCGGCAAAAACAGCATCGCGGTTCGCGTGTTCGACGGCATCCAGGGAGGCGGTATCTATGATGACGGAATGAGAGTGACGGAGGGAATATTTGAATCGACCTCCCCGGGTGGGAGCGGTGCAGGGTATATAAACGCTGGTACAGGTTGGTACAGAAAAGTGTTCAAACTGCCCGGAAATATGCAAGGCAAGTGCGTGTTCATCGAATTCGATGGTGTGTATATGAACAGCGATGTCTGGCTCAATGGTGTGCATCTCGGAAATCGACCGTATGGCTATTCCAGCTTTCAGTATGAATTGACTCCATACCTGAAATTTGGCGATGAGAAAAATGTTCTGACAGTCCGGGCTCATGTGCAGCAGCCATGCTCGCGCTGGTATTCAGGCGCAGGTATATACCGGCATGTGCGTTTAACAGTCACAGACCCAGTTCATCTAGTGCAGTGGGGAACATATGTTACCACACCGGAAGTAACTGAAAATGAAGCGACGGTTCGCGTTGAAACGAAGATCCAAAATCAATCCGGCTTTGCTCAACAGGTAATACTTGAAACCGTTGTTGTGGATGATACAGGAATGAAAGTGACCAATAGCAGCTCCATTCAAACAGTGAAGTCAGACAGCATTAGCGTCTTCGGACAGTTCTTCAAAATCCCTCAACCAAAATTGTGGTCGCTAGAAAATCCCCGGCTTTACCGTATTGAATCAAAAATACACGCCAACGGCAAGACAGTTGATGCCACCGTGACATCTTTTGGTATCCGCACGTTTGAATTTACTATAGACAAAGGATTCTTTTTGAACGGCAAACATGTCGCCATCAAGGGCGTGTGCGATCACCATGATCAGGGTAGTTTGGGAGCCGCAGTACACAAGCGGGCAATTGAGCGTCAATTGGAAATTTTAAAAAGTATGGGATGCAACGCTATACGCACGAGCCACAATCCGCCTGATCCTGCACTGCTTGATTTGTGCGACCGCATGGGGTTCCTAATCATGGACGAATCGTTCGATGAATGGAAACAATCAAAAACTATGTACGGGTATGGTCGGTTTTTTGACGAGTGGAGCGAGAGGGATCTAACGGACATGATTCATCGCGACAGAAACCATCCCAGCATTATTTTGTGGAGCATCGGCAACGAAATTCCCGAACAGGAAAGTGCGAACGCCTACGAAATGTCAAAGCGGCTTGTGGATATCTGTCACAGGGAAGACCCGACGCGACCCGTTACCTCTGCATGCAATTTAGCGGAGGCTGCAGAAAAAAACGGTTTTTCAAAACCGCTCGATGTCTTTGGAATTAATTATCAATTGCCCTTCTATGGAACTTTAAATGGAAAGGTAAAGTTAATCGGCTCTGAAACTGCATCGGCGGTCAACACGCGTGGAGAATATAACCTGGTTCAAAACGGCGACTCGCTTACAATAGTAAAAGAGCTGAACAACCAATGCACTTCGTACGATATAATCGCACCCAATTGGGGCAATACGGCAGAATCGACCATCAGGGCAGTCAAAGACGCACCCTGGGTTGCGGGCGAATTTGTTTGGACGGGATTTGATTACATCGGTGAACCGACGCCGTTCCCCTGGCCTTCAGCAAGTTCCTATTTCGGCATGGTCGATTTATGTGGTTTTCCAAAAGACCGGTACTATCTGTACCAAAGCCAGTGGACGGATAAACCTATGGTTCACATACTTCCCCACTGGAACTGGCAGGGATTTGAAGGTCGGGAAATTCCCGTATGGTGTTACAGCAATTGTGAATCGGTGGAATTATTTTTGAATGGAAAATCACTTGGAGAAAAGAACTTCAGCGATACCAAAGATTTACATGTTGCTTGGAAGGTTCCGTATGCTGCTGGAATGTTAAAGGCAATTGCCAAGAATAACGGGAAGAAAATATGCGAGGATGAAATTCAAACAGCAGGCGCTCCTGCAATGATAGTGTTGACGCCCGACCGGATCAAAATCAATGCAGATGGAGACGACCTTTCGAATATCAAAATTGAGATCGTGGACAAAGAAGGACGTGTCTGCCCCAATGCTGACAACTTAGTGAAATTTAAAATTAAAGGAGAGGGCGTCATCGCCGGAGTGGGGAATGGTAACCCCGTCAGTCATGAATATTTCAAAGCTAACAAGCGAAAAGCATTCCATGGCCTGTGTCTTGCCGTGATTCAATCGAAAGGCGAACGAGGGACAATTCATTTTTCAGCTGAATCCGAAGGTCTTCAGGCGGCTGAAGTTTTAATCAAGATACAATAGGAAATCCGTGGAGATTTTTTGGAAGGATACTGAAGAGAACTTTAACAGAAATCATATAAACTGGAGATAATTCATGAAGACTGTATTTGGAGTTGCTTTATTAAGTTTTCTTATAGGCAATTTTCACGCGTTCTGTCAGTCAGTTCAGAAGCAACCAGATGGAATTATACTTACGCCCCCAGAAGAAGTGAATGGAATTAAAAAATTAAGAATAAAAGTCTGGAATGATAATATCATTCAGGTTATTTCATCGCCAACAAACGAATTTTCCAGCCGGGAAAGTTTAATTATTAATGGAATAGAAAAACCGTCAGCTGAATGGAATTTCTCTGAAACAGAAAACCGGTTGAATTTGTTGACAAACTCCATCACAGTGAAAGTTGACAAGAATAACTTGAGGGTAAGTTTTTTTGATAAACATGGTCAGCAGATTTTGTCAGAAAATGATAAAGAAGCTCATGCATCGAAAGATTTTTCAGAAGATTGCTGCCAGATTAAACAATCGTTTCTCTACTCAAATGGTGAAACTCTCTACGGCTTGGGAAGTTTTCAGGATGCCGATGTTGCATTGAATGGTAAGAAGATAGTGCTATATCAAAAAAATCGTGATGATGTTGTTCCTGTTATTATCTCTACCAATCACTACGGCTTGCTCTGGGATAACTACTCGTACAGCGAATTTAACGACACACGAGGAAGTTATTATTTATGGTCTGAGGTGGCTGATGAAATAAATTACTATTTCATGTATGGTGAAAATATTGACAGCATCGTATCATCGTACCGTCAGCTGAGCGGCAAAGCGCCCATGTATTCTAAAAATTATTTTGGTTACATCCAATCGAAGCAGAAATACAATACGCAAGATGAAATTGTCTCGATTGTAAAAGGTTTTCGTGATAGGAAGTTCCCGTTAGATGTAATCGTGCAAGACTGGATGTACTGGCCGCAAGGGCAATGGGGTCAAAAATCCTTCGACCATAAAAATTATCCTGATCCTTCCCGGATGGTGAAGGACATTCATGACTTGAATGCGAAAATAATTATTTCTATCTGGCCGAATATGACAAAAGGAACACCGGATCAAATTGAACTTGCCAACATCCATGGTCTGCTTCATGACGACGAGCATTTGAATGTCTTTATGCCTGAAGCGCGACAAATGTATTGGCAACAAGTTAACGATAGTCTTTTCTCAACCGGCATAGACGGCTGGTGGGCTGATTGTTCTGAAGGATATGATTCCGATTGGGACTCACCATATTTTAAATTATCGAATGCCAGGTTGATTGAAGCTAACGTCAGAACTCAAAAGAAAATGTTGGGCAGCGGTCGATATATCAATGCTTATGCTCTAATGCATACAAAAGGATTGTATGAAGGTCAGCTTTCAACTACATCAAGTAAACGGGCCTATATTCTTACCCGTTCATCATTTGCCGGGATGCAGAGGTATGGGGCAAGCTACTGGACTGGCGATGTCTCTGCAAATTGGGAAGAATTTCGGATGCAAATTCCTGCCGGACTCAACTTCTGTATGACGGGAGTTCCCTATTGGACAACTGATATCGCCGGTTATTTTATTCAACATCAACCGGGCTGGTGGTTTGCCAACGGAGCATTTGAAAAAGGTCAGGAAGACGAAGGATTCAAAGAGCTTTACACACGCTGGTTTCAGTTCGCTGCATTTTGTCCGCTGTTTCGTGCTCATGGCGCTGATTTCCCGCGTGAGCCTTGGGCATTCGGAACACCGGAATCGAAAACGTATAAGACATTGCTCAAATTTACAAATCTGCGATACCGTTTAATGCCATACATCTATTCTTTGGCGTGGAAAGTCACAAGTGAGAATTATACCATCATGCGTGCGCTGCCATTCGATTTTCTGACTGATACGCTCACTCACAATATCAACGATCAATTCATGTTCGGCCCTTCGTTCATGGCATGCCCGGTCATTCGACCGTTGTACTATCATCCCAATAATGTCAAAATCAATACAACGGACTATACTCGTGAAGTCTGCTTGCCGAAGGGAACACAGTGGCTCGATTTCTGGACAGGGAAGAAGTATGAGGGAGGTTTGAAAGTAAAAGCGGATGCTTCTTATGAAACCATGCCGTTATTTGTCAGGGCAGGTTCAATCATTCCGTTTGGACCTTTTATTCAATATTCCACAGAAAAGGAAGATCCGATAGAAGTTCGGATCTATCCGGGGGCCGATGGGGAGTTTACACTTTACGAAGATGAAAACGATAATTACGATTACGAGAAAGGAATTTATTCTCTTATAAAATTTAATTGGGATGATGCGAAAAAGACTTTAACAATAGATTCGAGAAAAGGAGCGTATCCTGGTATGCTCAAGAAGCATACTTTTAATATTCTATTGGTGAACGAAAATAGAGGAACTGGAGTTGAAACATCTTCAAGGATCGACAAAATAGTCAAATATTCCGGAATGCAAACCGTTGTAAATTTTTAATATAAAAATATATTAAATAAACAATTGAATCCACATTTAGTCGTTATATTATTAAAAGCAAAAATGTTGATGCGCTTCAAAATCAACTTGACCGTGTTCCCAAAGCTCACTTCGTAATAATTAATTAGAGAAGAAAAAAAGTGCCCCCAACGAGATTCGAACTCGTGTTCCAGGCTTGAAAAGCTGTTTGAACTCAAAATTTCGCTAAATTCAAAATAAATTAACCAGCTTTTGACTCAAAAAAGTTTCAAGTGTTAGCACATGTGTTAGCAGCTACCTCTGATCAAACTAACACGTTGATTACACCACAAATGTAAAAAACATTGGAACTGATATCAAGTTGTATTATAGGATTCTGAAAAATGTTTCTTGATTGTAATGCCTTTGAAATAGGCATTAATTTATTTTTTATTATGTTCTCAAGTTATTCAAGATTAGTGGTAATATGCTGTTCGATCAGACGATCTATTACCGAGATACTTAATATATCCTGAAAGCATTCTATGGATTGTTAGTGATTCCTTGTAATATGAATTTGTCTTCTTCTTGGTCCAGGTGAAAATCAGCGGTACGGAGGGTCTTTCGTTTTCTTGTATATTGTCCCCTGTCACCGAAAAACTTAATTGTCTTATCAAAGATCCAGAGCATGATAATGGAATAACTCGAAAATACCAATTGTATATAAGCACTGATTATTTTAAGCATAAGAGAGAAAATAGATTGCTTTTTTCCCTCTCCTCAACTACATTACTCACACTGAGTACGCAGAAATTGTGCGCTACCACAACGAAACAATCCTCTTCATCTGGGGACACGCATGAAGCTCAAGGGTTTGCTGTTGTATACATCCGTACTCATCGCTCTGTGCGTCATGAGTTTCGCTGCACTTTCGGTACTATTTCCTCTGCCCGCTTCGAGACATTATTCCCTTGTTCTCTACGACCAGCACGGAGTGTTTTTATCTGCATTCCTCACTGACGACGGCATGTGGCGGCTTAAAACCTCTCTCGACGAAATACCGGCGCGGTTCAAACAACTCCTGCTTCAAAAAGAAGACAAATATTTCTATTTTCATCCTGGTGTCAATCCATTTGCCGTTGCTCGTGCAGCCGTTCAGAATCTCATCACCGGCAGGCGGGTATCCGGTGCTTCGACTATCACGATGCAGGTCGCGCGACTATTAGAGCCAAAGGAACGCAGCGTTGCAAGCAAACTCGTAGAAATTTTCCGGGCTCTACAGTTAGAATGGAAATATTCAAAGAATGAAATCCTGCAGATGTATCTTTCGATGATACCGCTCGGGGGCAACATCGAAGGATTGAAATCCGCCGCGCTACTCTATTATCAAACTCCGCTTGAACGGCTCAACACTGCGCAGTTGTTCGACCTGCTTCTTATTCCGAATAACCCCAACGGGTTGCGGCCAGACAAATTTCCCGAACGGTTGCATCAAGAGCGTATGAAACGTGCACGTTCCTTCTTTCGCAAAGGAATTCTCAGCCAGAGTGATTCCATTGTCTTTGCACAAACACCGACATCCGCTGAACGACATGCGTTTCCCCAACATGCGCCGCATTTTTGTCTTCATCTTAAACAGCTTGTTCCGCGGGAAGACAACTTCGTCACGTCGCTCGAAGCATCTGCTCAAGTGACGGTCGAGCGGTTGCTGAAAAATCATCTTCGCTCGTGGAAACTTCTCGGCGTCCAGAACGGAGCCGTAATGGTAATTGAAAATAAAAGTATGCGGGTCATCGCGTATACAGGTTCTGAAGAATTCAACGATTCGTTAGCGTGTGGACAGGTGGATGCGGCACAGGCGCTTCGTTCACCCGGTTCGACACTCAAGCCTTTCCTCTACGCATTGCAAATGGATAATGGCAACCTGACACCGAAGACCAGGCTCCTTGACATTCCGTATGACGCCGAAGGATACTCGGCTGAGAATTATGATGGGACGTACTCCGGGTACGTGTTTGCGGACGACGCGCTGCGGAAATCTCTGAACGTTCCAATGGTTCGTCTCCTGAAAAATACGGGACTCTCTTCGTTCGCGTCGTTTCTGCACATGCTTGGATTCGAATCGCTCGAAGCGCAGCGGGATCATCTTGGATTGAGCATGATTCTCGGCGGCTGCGGAGTAACGTTGGAGGAGCTGACAGCGGCGTACGCGGCTTTTCCCAACGGCGGTCTTTACGCTCCGCCAAGATATTTCAACGATACATCTGCCGTCCAACGCATACGCGTTTTCTCGGAAGCGGCTGCGTTTATGGTCACGGATATTCTTTCGAGTATGAATCGCCCGGATCTTCCAAACAATTTTGAGTCGGCTGTGAATCTGCCAGCCGTTGCCTTTAAGACAGGAACAAGTTACGGACGACGAGATGCGTGGTCGATGGGATATTCAGCGGAATACACCGTTGGTGTGTGGGTTGGCAATGTGACCAACAAAGGCAATCCGGATCTCGTCGGCAGCAAATCTGCGGCGCCGTTATTGATCGACGTGTTGAATTTCATTTCTCATAAAAATCAAAAAACCATTCTGCCTGTACCGGCGGACATTAACACACGCGATGTGTGCACAGAGAGCGGCAAGCTTCCGAACCCGCGCTGCAAACATACGATTGAGGATTATTATTCTATGTCCCACACGTTGAGCAAATTCTGTGATGTCGACAATGAGTATTTGGTCTCACCGGACAGAACGATGCAGTATTGTGCGTCGTGCCTCGGAAATCATAACTATCGTACTGTAACATATCAGGATTATCCCAAAGAACTGCTGAACTACTGGAAGAAAACAGGCAGGAAGTATGCTCTTGCTCCACAACACAATCTGATATGTGAGCGTCTCTTTAGTGGAGAAGGCCCGAAGATTATCAGCCCGACGAATGGTATGATCTATCTTCTTACGGCCGACGATCAAAAGGTTCCCTTTCAGGCAAGCTCCGGCGTCGATGTGAGGGAGCAATGCTGGTACTTGAATAATTGCTATCTCGGACGAATTAAGACGGGTGAAAAACTCTTTCTGCCTCTCTCGAGCGGCCAATACACTGCAAGTTGTCTCGATGATAAAGGGCGGCTGTCCACTGTGAAAATTGTTGTGAAGCATCTTTAATCTGGAATGGTTCCATTCACAAAGAATGAAAAACGATTTTCTTGTCAAAACCTGCAGCACGGTCAATGAAAAGTGTTCTCTAATTCGGTTGTTATATCAACTATCATAAAGGGTTCAGCTATGCGTACACTAACGATTACCATTTCGTTGCTCATTCTTGCACTCGGAATCTCTTCGTGCTCAAGAACAGATCCTGAAGCGCTGCGATTGATAGAACCGCTTCCTACAGGCGTTCTTGCTCAAAGCGCTGTACTGAAGTTTGCATTTTCGCGCGCTGTAGTACCGCCGGAATCGACAAACATCTGGATGAACACACAGTATATCGAGTTCACTCCTACGATTGAGGGTAAGTTTGTCTGGCAGGATACTTCAAAGCTGGTCTTCAGTCCGGACGCTGCTCTGCCGGGCGACACGAAGTTCAAAGGAAAGTTGAATGGCAAACTTCTTACGGCAACAGCGCACGCGACTAAGTTTCAGGGAGATGAAGATTTTTCCTTTGCAACGGATCCGTTTACACTGAAGAACGTGGAATTCTTCTATGACCGCATTGACAACAAGCGAACGGTCGGCATAAAAGCAAATCTCGAATTTACATACGCTGTTGATCCCAATGATGTTGGAAAAAATATCAAACTAAAAATGGATGGCGAGGAACTTCATGAGTTTAAAATTATGTCATCTGCCGTGAGTAAAATTGTCCCGTTGGAAATAGGAACTGTGATCCAATTCGGGAAAGAGCGAGAAATCAAAGTCAGCTTTGAGGATAAACTAATTTCTACGGAGACAAAAACAGCAATCACACTCGAAAAGCCATTCGTGTATAAACTTCCTGCCCTTGATGATTTGAGGATTTACGGCCACGAATTCGGTTTCGATGGCACGGAAAGCTGGATCCGTGTCAAGACTTCGCAGGAAGTGGATATCGCCTCTGTCAAATCGTACGTCGCACTCGATCCATCAAGAGCATTTACATTGGAAGCCGAGTCGAAGCTTTCGTTCAAGCTCAAAGGGAAGTTTGAACCGGGGACAGCATTCCATCTTACCATCAAGAAAGGATTGGAAAGTATCCTCGGGGCCAAAACGCAAAACGATTACGATGCGGATATTGTTATCGGCAATGTCACGCCATCATTTCGTTTCGGCTCCTCCGGCTCGTATATGCTTCTGAGTGGATTACGCAGTGTGGAAATTAAAACAGTGAACATAACCGAATTAAAGGTACGTGTCAGCCAGGTATTCCAAAACAATCTGGTTCATTTTCTTGAGGGCGGAAGACAATACGATTCATATTACGGTGATGAAGAAGACGAGGGGAGTTATCACCATCAGAAGTACAGATTCTATCTCGGAAATTATGGCCGTGTGATCGAAGAAAAGAAGATCGCAATCAACAGCGCGAGCAATCAGGAAATCACTACATTATTCGATCTCTCACCGTTCCTTCAAACGGACTATAAAGGATTCTACCTCATCGAGATTGCCAAAACCGACGAATCCTGGCGATGGACGTCGAAACTTGTCTCGTTGTCCGATATCGGTCTGATTGTGAAGCGGAGCAGTCAAGAACTTATCGCCTTTGCCATTGGACTCAATGATAATAAGCCGATGTCCGGTGTGCAGGTGAACCTCATCTCTACCAACAACCAGACGATGGCGTCGGCGAAAACCGATGGAGACGGACTTGCGAAGTTTTATAATTTTGGAGATCTAAGCAAGGACTTCACATTGAAACTTGTCACTGCCGAGCGGGGAGACGATTTTAATTTCATCAATTTATCGGATTACCGAGTTGAGACGTCGCGGTTCGATGTTTCGGGGAAGAACGATATGCACGGGTTGTTCGATGCGTTTCTCTACGGAGATCGGAATCTCTATCGTCCCGGAGAAAAAATCTATGTGACAGGCATCGTGCGGAACCTGACGAATGCCTTACCGGAGAATATGCCTGTACGCATCAAGGTCTACAATCCGCGTGGATTTATGGTAACGGAGCTTCGGCAAAATCTCAACGAACAAGGCTCGTTCGAAATTAATTATCAGACACAGGAAACGGCGCAGACCGGTGAATACCGATTCGATCTCTGCACCGGTGATGACGTTTTCCTGACATCGTACAAAACAAGCGTGGAAGATTTTGTTCCGGATCGGTTGAAGGTCATGCTGAAACCTTCAACGGAATCTGCAAAGCCCGGGGAAAAAGTTCAGTATGATCTTCTTGCACTCAATTTCTTCGGACCGCCGGCTTCTGGCCGCAATGTGGAATTCGAAGCGACATTCGAGCAGCAGCCGTATTATTCAAGGCGTTTTCCTGAGTTTCGTTTTTCCGATGATGGTGCAGCGGCGTATTCTGCCAATCCGTATGTAGAAAAGCTTGAGACTGATAAAGAGGGAAAAGGAAGTGTCACGTTCACCATCCCGAAAGAAGTTACCGCGCAAGGCGTGTTGAGCCTAAAAGGACTGGTGTCTGTGTTCGACGAATCCGGCAGGCCGGTGCATCAAGTTGCACGCACGACTGTATTCCCAAAAGAATACTTTATCGGTGTGCGCAGTTTCCTCGATTATTATGTGGCGCCGAATTCGCCTCTTAAGATTCAGATGATTGCAATCGATGCAACCGACAAACCGATCAACAAATTCAATGCACATGTGGAAATCATTCGGCGCGAATGGCATTCCGTTCTCCGGATGAACAGCCAAAACAATGCGCTTCGGTACGTTTCGGAACAGCGAGAGATCGTAGAACAATCAAACGATGTAACATTGAAAGATACATCGAATGATTTCACGTTCTCCGTGCAGCGTTCAGGTGACTATATCGTTCGCGTTTCGAAGGCAGGCGGTACGGGATACAATCAAATCGGGTTTTACGCATATAGTTGGGGATCGACAGATCTGACATCGTTTGAAATCGATCCTGAAGCCAGAGTCGATATTGTTCTTGATAAAGAAACCTATGCCCCTGGTGAGAAAGCGAAGATCCTCTTCCAGACTCCGTTCAGTGGAAAACTTCTAGTAACGGTGGAGCGGAATAAAATCTTTAGCTACCGATACCTTGATGTGGAAAAGAATTCCGCATCTATGGTCCTGAATGTAGAAGAAGGTTTTCTGCCGAATGTATACATCAGTGCTGTGCTGTTCCGAAAAGTCAAGGATCTCAACATTCCGCTAATGTCGGGCCACGGGTTCGAGCCGCTCATGGTGGAGAAACCATCGAATAAACTTAATGTTAAAATCGACGCACCGGAAAAAATCCGGCCGAGAACGAAACAAAAAGTGACAGTCAGCATTCCAAACGAGAAGAATGTCTATCTCACACTTGCTGCCGTGGACGAAGGAATCTGTCAGGTCAAGAATTATAAGACACCCGAGCCGTATGGATATTTCTATGCGAAGAAAGCGCTGGAGACAGAAACATTTGACTTCTTCCGCGATCTAATTCCCGAGCCTAAGAAAAGCAGTACTGGCGGCAGCGATTTCGAGGCAAAACGTTCGCTGCAAGTCAACCCGTTGAGCGTAAAGCGATTCAAGCCTCTTGCTTTATGGTCGGGCATTGTCAAAACCAATTCTGATGGAAACGTAGAAGTGATGCTCGATGTTCCGGATTTCAGCGGCGAGCTGCGTTTGATGGCGCTTGCATATAAAAACGATCGCTTCGGGTCGTCACAAAAGGGAATGAAAGTCGCGGATCCTGTTGTCCTCTCACCGGCATTGCCGCGTTTCCTAAGTCCAGGCGATGTGATTACGATGCCGGTCACTGCATTCAACACAACGGACAAATCAGTCTCGCTGAAATTAGACATTGTCACAGAAGGCGCTATTACAGCGGAACAGCAAAACGCAACGCTCGATCTTCAGCCAAACGAAGAGCATTTTATTACTATTAAGCTGAAGGCTTCCGAGCAGATTGGAAAAGCGGTGGTGAAAATACGTACGCATGCATTCGGCGAGAAATTGGAATCTGTTACGGAACTTGCTGTACGGCCTATTTCGCCCTTTGTCACTGAAACGGTCGACGGTTTTATCGACGTGGGCAAACCGATTACAGTGGATATACCGGATCTCTTCCTGCCTATCAATCGGCGCGGTCACATTGTGCTGAGTCCGTTCCCTGTAGCAAACTTTGCAAAAGAACTCAAGAACCTTGTCGGCTATCCGCACGGATGTCTGGAACAAACGACTTCGAAAGCATTCCCACAAATCTATCTCCGCGATATTGCGCTGGTGCTTGATCCTTCCATCATCGATAAGGGTAGTCCGTCGTATTTTGTCAACGAGGCGATTAGTAAGATCACCGGCATGCAAATGTCGAACGGGTCGTTCAGCTACTGGCCGGGCGGAGATTATTCCAATGAATGGTCTACCGTGTATGCGACGCATTTTCTTGTCGAAGCAAAGAAGGCCGGCTATGCTGTCGCCGATGGCGTATTGAATCCCGCCCTGAATTTTATTAAAACGGTGGCGCGCGACAAGAAGACGTACGATTATTATTTCTGGTGGAACAATGCCACCCAGATCAAGCGTATCGCGGACAAAACGTCGATCTATGCACTCTATGTGCTTGCGCTTGCCGGACAACCCGATCAATCACTCATGAACTTTTATCGCACGTCCAAGAGTCTCTTGACGAACGATACGCAGTACTTGCTGGCAGGTGCATTTGCTCTGAGCGGTGATAGAAAAGCGTATGTAGAAATTCTTCCACCGCAGTTCGTGACGGAGGAAGCCGGGCGAACGTCAGGCGAAACCTTCGATTCGCCGATTCGCGCGACAGCCATCATGCTCAATGTGCTTCTCGAAACCGATCCGAACAATCCGAACATTGCGCGGTACATGGAATTTCTATCCCAATTATATAAGAGATACTCGTGGTACACAACACAGGAAGAAGCATTCACATTGCTCGGGTTCGGAAAAGCGGCGAGGCGCGCAACTGGCACGAAAGTGAAAGGAACCGTAACGATTGGCAGCAAACAAGTGAGCTACGACGGCGGCAATAAAAGAATTCCCATTGAAGACTTCGGCGGTAAAGTGGTACTTGCACTGCAGGGCGAAGGAAAGATATATTATTCCATTGTCCAGGAAGGAATCCGGAAGGATGGAAAGATGCGGATCGAGGATAAGAACCTCCACATGCGACGGCAATTCTTCGACAGGTTTGGGAGTCCAGCAAGTCTCGACGGCATCAAGCAAAACTCGCTGCTCATTGTGAAGCTTACGCTGCAATCCGATGTTGCAGACGTGGAAAACGTCGCCATCTCCGATCTACTTCCTGCGGGATTTGAGATTGAAAATCCGCGGCTGACAGAGAACTCGCAGTATGCATTTACGAAGAATGCGAGCGAACCTGTATATGTCGATATTCGCGACGACCGAATCAATTACTATGCAAATTTTGAAGACAACGACCGGGAAAAGATTTTCTACTATCTTGTTCGTGCGGTGACTCGGGGAGAGTTTAACTACGCGCCGGTTGTCGGCGAAGCGATGTATAATGGTGATTATTATTCGGCTTCTGGTGGTGGAAAAGTGAGGATTACAGAGTAAACATTACGGAAGAACAGCACCCCTTGCCAGAGTCTCTGCGATGTGGAGGCTCTGGCAAGCATTTTATCCTCTACATTTTAGGATAATGAAGGAGAATTGACTTTCCTTCGTCATTACTTTGCACTTGAAAGTATTTCATTTTAATCTCCGATTCACTTTGCCAGCCGAAATCTGAATGGAATGGCAACCCAGACTAACACTGGTTTGCCACTCATTATTGCCGGAGTGAATATCCATTTTTTTGCGGCTTCAAGAGCTGCTTGAGTAAACAAGTAGTCAGTCGATTTCATTAACAGCGCTTTCTTGACTTTTCCCTCTTTATCCAGTAATACGTTGACAGTTACACTCCCTTCTAAACCAATACGTTTCGCAAGTTCAGGATATTCTGGAACAGAAGTCATCACCACCTCTGGTACGCGTTCGATGCACTTATATTCACCAGGTAGCGGATCGGGATCTACAGGCGGATTAATAGGCGGTTCAATTTGCACCGGCCCTTTATTTATATCCTTCCAAAATTCGTCTGCCATCTTTCCGAGATCATCCTGACCGGCAAATGGTTTATCCGGATTTGCATCACATTCAAGAACGGGTATCGGGATGCCTATGCTAAATTTTGACGGAATTATTGGATCTCCAATATTCAGTAGCTGTTCATGTGTGGAGGGTGGTGGCAGTATAGTTCCGATGCGAATTTTTATGATTTGAATAGGAGTATCCGGCGGTTTTAGCCACTCCGCAAGATGATATCCTCCAACAATAATAAATTGTATCAAAATAGCGGCCAGCATAGCCAGCATCATATAGCGCTGATGGAATAGACGTAATTCCTGGTATCCATAAGCGGCGGGAGCGATAATTGTTTTCATGATAAACTCTCCTTTCCTATTTGAATGTGGTGCTGATTCTTTGTAATATCTCGCTGCATTCTTCATTCACCTTCTACTCATTCATGACATAAACAGACGAAAGGTAAATGCAAACACCATTTTTCTTTCTGAACAATGACTCGAAACTTCTGGATGCGTTACGAAACGGCGATGAGGAAGCCTTGGTGGAGTTGTTTCACCAGAACCGGCGGCCTGTTACCTCGCTGGTTACCCGGAACCAAGGCTCAGAGGACGATGCTGAAGATGTTCTCCAGGAGGCGATGGTGGTACTCTGGGAACGCGTCCGTTCCGGGTCGTTCGAATATCAAGCGAAACTGAGCACATTTATTTATGCAACAGCAAAGAATATATGGTTCCGACGGTTGGCACGGCGGCGGTGGGAACTTCCCGCAACCGAAGAGGCACTCAATGTGGCAGCCTGCAATGCAACTCCGTTGGAGGAATTGGAAGAGAATGAGAGAGTCCTGGCTGTGCAGAAAGCGATGGAGCAGATTGGGAACCCCTGCCGCGATCTCCTGCTTCTTTTTTATTGGGAAGAACGATCGATGGAAGAAATAGCGATGAAACTTGGGTTTGCCAATGCTGATACAGTGAAGTCGAAAAAGTACCAATGCAAAAAGGTTCTGGAGCATTTAGTGAGAAACATGCTTGGAGGTTCAGATGAGTGATCAACAATCGAAACATTGGACGACGAGAGTTGAGAACATCGAAACATATTTGATGAGTCAACTCGATGAAACAAAAGAACAAGAGTTTACGGAACATCTTCAGATGTGCGAGGAATGCCGACTCAGGGTGCAAAAGGAACGAGAACTTATTACCGGTATCCGGCGATTTGGCCGATCGGAAATGAAGCGCCGTTTAAAACACCGTGTGCGACGTGAACAAGGAAGACGTTTCGAATGGACGCAAGTTGCCAGTATTGCTGCAGCCGTCGTTTTGATATTCGGAGCGGTGTTGATAATCCGTTGGTTCACCGACTTTGAGCATGGCAAAACGAGGTCCCGGGAAATTGTTTTTAAGGATAGCGATGTTGCTCAACGCTCTTTATGGATTACAGGAAAAGTAATAACTCGACCCCGCCCATTTCGGGCAAAAATTTCCGACCGGACGTTTTCCTTTGTCGTCAAACAGGGAAATGCAACTCAGACCATTTCGATTAAGTATGCACAACTTGCTGATTTGCCATCCTCGAGACGAACAGATGATAAGTCAATTGTTCCTACATTCTTAGAGCAGACCTCCCAAGGATTACAGTTGACACTTTATGCAGATGCACCTAAGCAATCACCGGCTATGGGAATTGAGGCGGTTTCTGCCGAATCTTTAATTGTGTACATCAAAGGTCAGCAAATTGCCTATAATATTCCTGGTGGCTGGGCAGGAAGAATGTGAATTCAAAGCAAGTGGAATAAAAGTTTCCCGTCTGATGGTAACTTCACCCAACGTTTATATCCTGGCGTAATGATTGATTTTAAAATACCAATGTTTGATAACATTTGACAATGTTTTCATGGTACGAATTGAGGAATATAAAACGATCAGGAGACATCTAACAAATAGGCAACACCTATAGAGTTATATATACCGCCAAAAATTGGCATTGAAGGGGTATCACGCAAACGCGGGATATGTATTCAAACTTAATAATTTCGAGGGTTGTTTTAAATTTCAACATTGAGATTCCAATTCCTTTTATCTACCTTCTTAAAAGATGCTGATTGGGGATTATGCGGCATACCGACAATAGTTGACTGAATTCACTTGATTTTTTTATGTCTTTAGAACAAGCTTGCATAAATACCAGTGTTTGCTTTAAATAATATTCCATTATTATGTCGCCTAAACTTCCTACAATACTTGATAACAGAGAATCTCAAACTGCACTTGCGGCCCTAAAACAGTTACTGCCTGAAGCGAAGAATCTTGATGTAGCGACTGGTTACTTCGAAATCGGATCCTTTCTTGCCTTAGAATCATTTTGGAATGATTTGGAAAAAATACGAATCATTATGGGTGATGAAACAACCCGCAGAACAAAGAAGGAACTTGTCAATGTCATTCGTCAAATGAGCGAGGAAAGTATTGAACGCGAGAAAGAGCGGGATGACAATCTTAGGGGACTTGCAGCAGTCAAGGAAGCCTTTCTTCAGGGTAAAATTGAAGCAAAAGTATACACGAAGGCAAAGTTCCATGCTAAAGCATATTTAATGGGCATGAAAACACCTCACCTTTCAAATTATGGAATTGTTGGATCAAGCAATTTTACTGAACCAGGTTTATGTAAGAATATAGAACTCAATCTATTAAGTACCGAACAACATCAACTCCAAGCACTTCAACAGTGGTACGAAGAGAGGTGGCGAGAGTCTGAGACTCTCAAAGAGGAAGTCCTTCAAGCCATTGAACCACATCTAAAACTCTATTCTCCCTTTGAAGTGTATATCAAGGCACTCCATGAGTTCTATTTTGGCAAAGAGATTCCGACGAGTTCTTGGGAAGAAACCGAATCTGTCATTTATCCTATTCTTGACGACTTGCAGCGAACAGGTTATCGACAGGCACTATGGATAGCAGAGCAATGGGGTGGTACATTAATTTGCGATGGAGTCGGTTTTGGAAAAACATATATCGGATTGATGCTTATCGAACGATTCCTTCACGAGCGCAAACGTATCGCAATCATTGTCCCAAAATCAGCAAAAGAGAGCGTATGGAAAAATCGATTGCATCAGTATTTGAATTATGACAGCAATGAAGCATTCGGAGGCGCACAAATCGAGCTCGTTTGTCACACGGATCTGCATCGGGAGAAAATGAAACCGTTGCTTGAGAGTGTGAAAAGAAAAGCGGATGTCATTTTGATTGATGAAGCCCATCATTTCCGGACACGCTTTTCGCAACGAGGCGAACAGTTGTTCGATATGATAGAATGTGATGGCAAAAAGAAGAAGGTTTTTCTCCTCACGGCTACACCGGTCAATAATTCATTGTTCGATCTGCTTCATCTGATGGAATACTTTACACGAGATGACCGGGCATATTTCCGAAAGCTTGGTATCAACGATACCAGAAGATATTTTGTGCAAAAGGAAAAAGCGGTTGAGATTAAAATGGGTCTCAATGCACAAGCGGAAGATCAAGAAAGCTTGTATCCTGATTTCGATATAGCTGAAGCAGAAAAGATTCTGCGTGAAGATTCCCTGTTTCGTACACTTGTTATTCAAAGAAGTAGGGATTACGCAAAGAGATATTTTCGTGAAACTGGTAACGATCAATTTTACTTTCCCGAACGTGAAACGCCTAAAGTGCAGCCCTATAAACTCGCTAATATTTATGGTCAACTTTTTAGAAAGATCAAAGAGTCATTCAATCGAAAAGAACCTTTTCTCGACCTTGCGTTATACAATGTTGAAGCGTATAGAAGAAACGAATCTGCAATAGATCCAAAAATTGCCAACCGCGAACGCCAGGTACTAATGCTTATTCGGGCTACAATGCTGAAGCGAATGGAATCTTCCTACAAAGCATTCGAAGCGTCCTGTGAAGATTTACTACGAAAAATGGCTCGCTTTCTCCGGTATTACGACTCAACAAAGTGGGAAAAATGGAAGAAGAACCTTTCCCCCTTGTGGGAGATCATCGAGACACATTGGCGTGAGCGTTACTTGGATGATGAAGAGGTAGTGGATGTTGAAGAAGATGATATTCTTCCGGAGCCGAAAGAAAAACTTCTTGTAGAAGATTTCTTCATGGATCAAATTGTAGCAAGTGTCTCAAGTGATATGGATGAATTGGCAGGGTTCCTTAGTTTCATTCATGAGAATATCACAGAAAAGCGTGACGATAAACTCAAATCATTGATCGACCTCCTTGAATCTGATAGGGAGCTTCGAACTAAAAAAGTAATCATCTTCACTCAATATCGGGATACTGCACGATATCTTTATAGACAGCTCAAAGATGCGATCAAAGGTCCCATGGAAGAGCTTGACAGCACCTGCAAAAAAGACCGTGAAGTAATTATTAAACGCTTCGCACCATATTATAATTGCACGGAAGAGGAATTACCTGAATACCTTGAGAAACCAATACGAGTTCTGATCTCCACAGATGTGTTGTCAGAGGGTTTGAATTTACAGGACGCTCATTTGTTAATTAATTATGACTTGCATTGGAACCCAGTCCGGTTGATGCAAAGAATAGGCCGCGTTGACAGACGGCTTGATCCTGCAATCGAGAAGAAGCTTGAACGAGAGCACTGTGTTGTTCGTTTTTGGAATTTTTTGCCACCAGACGAACTTGATGATTTGCTTCAACTCTATCAACGTGTTGCTGGAAAGATTTTGAGAATTTCAAAAACATTAGGGATTGAGGGCAAGAAACTCTTAGGCCGTGAAGAAGACCTGGATGCCTTGCGTGATTTCAATGCATCCTATAACGGTGTTATGACATTTGAAGAGAAAATGAGAATTATCTATACCGGGATTCTCAAAAAATATCCGGAACTTCTTCAAAAACTGCCCAAGCTCCCTAAACGTCTTTTCTCCGGAAAAACAACACGAGATGAAAATATAAAAGGTGTCTTTGCTGCCTATCGCTTGCCGGAACGTAAAGTTGCTGTTGAGGTAGGGGCAAGCAAAGTGGTCGCCGGTGAGGTTCGATGGTTCTTCCATAAATTTGGAACAGATGAAGTGCTGGAAGATATCGAGGCTATCCACGCGCTCATTGCTTCAAATGAAACAACACCTCGCGTAGTCCATGATTCTATTGATGAACTACGCACAAGTCTCAAATTGATTGAGCAGAAATGTGTTCAGCGGGAATTAAGGAATATGCAGGCCGCTGTCGGTGAGAAAGCGACATTAATTTGTTGGATGGAGGTCAGCTGATGAAAAGGTTACCCTCTCAAACTAAGTTGATCAAAGCTCAATCTGCAAAGACAAATCAGGTAGCACACAGTCTCTATACAGAAATACGTTCCCTTATAGAATCTACACGCAGACAGGTATCGCAAGTAGTCAATTCAGGACTTGTGACAATGTACTGGCAGATTGGAATTTTGATTCGGAAGAATGTGCTTGGCGAAGAACGAGCAGAATATGGAAAGCAGATTTTCTACGCACTGAGTAGAAAATTGACAGAAGAATTCGGCACAGGTTTTTCTCAGGCAAATCTCTTTCACATGGTTCGTTTTGCCGAAGTGTTCCCAGAACAAAAAATTATCGCATCACTGATGCGACAATTAAGTTGGACACATCTGCGCCAAATAATATATCTCGATGATCCGCTTAAACGTGAATTTTATTCTGAAATGTGCCGTGTTGAACGCTGGAGTACCCGAACACTTGAAGAGAAAATCTCCGGTATGCTCTATGAACGCACCGCCATCTCCAAGAAACCGACAAAACTCATCAAACAGGAATTACAATCGCTCCGAAAGGAAGATGCACTTACGCCCGATCTTGTTTTCCGCGATCCGTATTTGCTAAACTTTCTTGGACTGAAAGATACTTACAGCGAGAAAGACCTCGAATCGGCAATTCTCAGAGAAATAGAAGCGTTTATTCTCGAGCTTGGTACCGGTTTCAGTTTTGTTGACCGCCAGAAACGCATTACCATCGATGGAGAAGATTATTACATCGATCTACTCTTTTTCCACCGCACCTTGCGCCGATTGGTTGCCATAGAATTGAAGCTCGATAAATTCAAAGCGGCAGATAAAGGACAAATGGAACTCTACCTGCGCTGGTTAGAGAAGTATGAGCAGAAACCGGGTGAAGAAACGCCTATCGGCTTGATTCTTTGCGCCGGTAAATCGTCGGAACATATTGAGCTTCTGCAGTTGCAGAAAAGCGGCATTCGTGTTGCCGAGTATATGACCGAACTACCGCCGCAAAAAATATTAGAGAGGAAACTTCACCAAGCCATTGCAATGGCAAGGGAACAACTGCAACAACGCTCGACTCAGAAAAAATTGAAAACGGAATAACTATGTTACTGCCTGTTGAAGCTGTCCGTTCCATCCACGATCAATCATCATTTCTCGAATTTCTTCGTTCTCATCTCGGTTGGCCTATTCAGGAACAATTATCATTCGAGGACTTAAGCTACGGCTGGCAACCGGAAGAGATAGGATTGAAGCCAGACAATCTGAAAGGTTCGACCATAGTACAGCTTAGACCCTTCACAGAAAATCAACCGTGGGGAATTTTTATTCTACAGCTTGCACAGTTGCAGGTGTACGTGACACAGCTTCGAGCATTGATTCGTGCTTTGAACCCCATGAAGCGAAAGCTTAAAGATTATCCAACCTGGCAGCCAAAGAATGTTCTCTTGATTTGTACACCGGATTGGAAAAATTATACTTTTGCACATTTTGAAGGAACTGACCCGAACAAAGCAAAACTCAGCATGTTCGGTTGGGATTACCAATCCGATTTTGTGCGGACACTCTGCGAGTTTAATATTCCCAAACTTGAATATCCACAAGCAATGGATTTATTAGGGCTTGATCCAAGCGTATGGTTACAGCAGTGGGCATCAGCCTTTGATGTAAAGAGAGTGACGGACAAGTTCTATGAGGAATACGACAGCATATTTAGATCGATGAAGAAAATTCTCTCCAAGCATTTCGGAGTTTCTTTAAAGCTCTATGATAAAAAACCAGATGATTGGACCGCAAAAGATGAGAAAGCGGATAGACCTGTCCATTTGTTTGTACAGAATCTTGTCAACCGGTTGATGTTTTTGAAATTCTTGGAAAAAAGACGTTGGCTTGATCTCAATCCAAATTATCTTGCCAATTTGTATAAGAAGGCGATAGTTGAGAACAAGAACTTCTATGAAGAGTATCTTTTCTATGTTTTCTTTGCAGGCTTGAATAGGCAAGTGCCAGCGATCATAGTGCTTGATGGGGAAAAGATAGCATATCAAGGGCAATCGTTTCAAGAGCGTATCGGAATTCTTCCTTTTCTCAATGGCGGCCTTTTTGAAAAAGAACCTATCGATGAGAAGATTAAAATTCCCAACGAAGCATTTACAGAGTTATTCGATCTTTTTAGCCGATACAATTTTACTGTGAATGAAGACACACCGCTTGATGTCGAAGTTGCCGTCAATCCAGAGATGTTGGGGAAAGTGTTTGAAGAATCGGTCATTGCACGAAAAGAAAAAGGTGCATATTACACGCCGCGAGAGATTGTTTCCTTCATGTGCTGCGAGGCATTGAAGAACCACCTTGTTCAGCAAACCACGATCAATGATGTTGTGGTGAAAGTAGGAAAGCTCATCGATGAACACTCTGCCAATCTACTGGAAAGTCACGATGCGTTGGAACTTTACAAATCGCTTGCCAATATAAAGGTGCTTGATCCCGCCGTAGGTTCCGGAGCATTTCCTGTAGGAATGATGTTCGAAATTCTCCAATGCTATCGCATTATCGGAGCAAAATTAGAAAAAGATCATCCGTTCCTCGTTCAAAATAAGCTTGCGAATCCACATGACGTATATCTGATAAAAAAACAGATTATTCAAAACAACCTCTACGGTGTCGATATAGAAGAGTTCGCCGTGAATATTGCTCGGTTGCGGTTTTGGCTTTCCCTTGCTGTTGATTTTCCTATCGAGTTCGGAACGCGCGAAGAATTTATTGCAGATGTGCATAAGATTGAATCCCTCCCAAATCTTCTCTACAAAATTAAGCAAGGGGATTCTCTATTAGCAAAGTATCACGATGTCTCGCTGGAACCGCATGGACGTTTATCCGGCGGCGAATTCGCTCGCGGTAGAAAACAGCGGATCGTTTCTGCAGTCGATGATATTACAAAACTCAAAATGGA
>JBEKAY010000027.1:0-49083 GCA_050015675.1 Bacteroidota bacterium
ATTATAAATCTGCGTCTCAGGCTGTTGCAACTTGATGTTCTTTACAGATACACCGCCAACTGTTCTTTGAAATATTTCTTCTACTCCTCTTGACTTTTATCACAGTACCTGGTTAGGTTGCCTATAACGAATACTAATTATTCCTGTATTTATTTATTACGCTCGCATCTACCCAGTAAATGTCGCACCTTTTCCCGTCATGTCTTACGAAAAATAAGTAGTTACCGTCCGGCGAGAGAAACGGTGCATATTCATCGGCTCCTGTATTAATAAAATCTCTCATGGCTACCGGCTCGGTCCAAGTTCCATCTTTTTTGAAGCTTATATATAAATCAGTGTTCCATTTAAACCATCCTCGCATTGAAGCAAATATTATATAGCTCTCATCTGGTGAAATACAAGGATCCACGGTATAGCCTTTGTTTATTTTACTTCCAAGATTTTGGAGAATATCATATTTTCCTTTGTTTGACGTTATGAAATAGATATCACTTGATCCATTTCCTCCCGGCCTATTCGATGCAAAATAAACTGTGCCATTTCTTGATTGACAGAAATATAATTCCCTGTAATCCGAGTTGATTGGAGGATTCAGTTTAATTGGTTCTGACCATCCATCATTCAGTCTATTTACATAAAACAAGTCCCTCTTATTATCTTTAGTTCGACTGTCTCGATCTGATGTGAAATATAGCTTTTTTCCATCGAATGAAAAGAATGGCTCATGATTGCTATATGTTTTAGAAAAACTCGGCGTATCTGGTCTAGTCCATTTGCCGTTCATATATTTACAGAATAGTATCTTTTGCCCCGAAAACTTTTCATTTGTAACTGTAAAATAAAATTCTTTACCGTCCGGAGAAAATGCCGCACGGCCCTCGAACCGATCATCAAGAGAGATGATTCCTGGTGCAAATATTATAGGCGTTGTTCCCGGAGGTGTCTGGCCGAAATAGTTAATCGGCGCATTGCTAGTTTGACTATAGCCATAATATGTAATTATCATCAGAGAAAAGACAACCTTTAATATTACAAGAGCTAATTTTTTGTTCATATCGTTATCCCTCGTTGGGATTATGAAATACTTGGATTAATTACCACTGGTGCTTTAATTTGGTTGCATTATTTTTACGAATATACATTGCGGGCAACCTAACGGATGGCGGTTAAGCTGCCGCACTGAAAACTTTCAAAATACACTAAACGAAACAAGTTCATTCACTTCACTTTCAATTCTGCACAAGACCTATGCAAGCCATGCTTAACGTACTCACGCTCATCCGGTCAGCTTGAACCGCTGGTTAGGCACCGGCTGACAATTTATATGATGTATGCAAAACATTAATATGATGACGAACATGACCTGCCATAATGAAAGAAAGAGCATGGACAGAAATTGGATTATTGTTCGCCGTTCCCATACGAATCCATTGCTTATCATTCAGTTGACATAGGACTTCTAGATTCGATTTCCTGACTAAGGAGAACTCTGCAAGAAGATCCTGCAATCTTCTTTCGCTGTAATTCGATTGAGCAACATATACATTATCGTCATATGTCGGAAGTGGAGCAATTTCGCCTCGGCTAATGCAAAAGGCCCGATAACCGAACACTCTTTCAACATCAATCACATGACCGAGAACTTCACGGATACTCCACTTGTTTGGAGCATAACGGTAAGTCTCTTGCTCTGGTCTTACTGATTTGACTAATTGCGCAACATCATCTATCTGCATAGCAAGAACAGAAAGAATGTCAGATTCGGGAACAAGAGAAATATATTTTGAATAATATGATACATACTCATTTTCAGATGGTCTAGAAATCATATCGCTGTTATTTCCAATTTTATGAAATTAATTTATGCCGGTGCCTAACAACTGATTAGATAGACTTAGTCTATCTTTTGCGCTTATACGCGCGTAATAAAGACTCCACCTTTCGGTCTATTAAGATCCTCGTATGTCTGGAAAACTTTTAAATCGGTAAATCTGCACACGCTGCTCCCGGTGTGCATATCATTGGAAAACTGGTTCTAATCTACAAACGTGGATTGAGAAATGCAAACGTCTGTGAGGAATGTTACGCATGAAATTAAAACTATGATCAGAAGAGTTCGATTCTAAAAAAACTTCGACCACCCCATCCGCCACAAGAAAAAGCACGGCGGACAAGTATCCCCTCCTTAGTAAGGAGGGGGAAAAAGGGGAGGTGGTGTGAGAAATGCAAACTTTTGCAAGAAATGTCACGCGGCTACTTCAATATTATCTACCTTAAGAATCTCATAAAGCGTGGTTCGCTGCGCGGGAATAAATCCGGCTTCCCTAATCATGTTTTTACACTCTTCAGCGCTGGTGGTGTTAACAAAATTTGCGGCAGCGTGAACGTTTTCCTCAAGCAATATCCCGCCGAAGTCATCGCCGCCAAAGTGGAGTGCAATCTGCCCGATCTTTTTCCCTTCTGAAAACCATGATGCCTGAATATGCTGGAAATTATCCAGATAGATTCGCGAAAAGGCAATCATCTGCAAGTAACGTGTAGGCGTGGCATAATGCGGAATGATCTTTTCCAATGGTGTATTGCCCGGCTTGAACGACCATGGTATGAATGCAGTGAATCCGCCAGTCTCTTCCTGCAATTGGCGTATGGCTTCTAAGTGCTCAACAATATCTTCTTCCGTTTCAAGATGGCCATACATCATCGTTGCAGTAGTCTTGTAGCCAATCTGATGAGCAATGCGCATCACATTTAGCCAGTCGGCAGAAGTACCTTTACGGCTGCTAATTTTTTTCTTCACACGATCGGAGAGAATTTCTGCGCCTCCGCCTGGAAGAGAGCGCAATCCTTTTTCCCATAATTTTTCCAACACTTGCTGTATGGACAAACCGGAGACGTGCGACATTCCGATAATCTCGGACGTTGAAAAGAAATGCGGGTAAATCGCCGGAACTTCCTTCACCGTGCGTTCAACAAGTTCAAGATAATAATCGAATGGAATTGTTGGATCCACTCCTCCCTGCAAAAGCACCGTCGTGATTCCACTTGCCGCAGCTTCCTTAAATTTCTCTATCAATTGATTGACTGGAAATCTATATGCTCCTTTTTCACCGGCGTGCCGGTAGAATGCACAGAAGATGCAATCAATATCACAAACATTTGAATAATTCGGATTCGTGTCTAAAAGGTACGTTACCTGCTGCTTTGGATTTTTGCGAAATCGAATTTCATTTGCCAGATCGCCTAAATCCAACAACTCTGCATTCCGCAGAAGGAACAAACCTTCTTCAGAATAAATGCGATTGCCATCCCGAACCTTGCGATATACATGCTCTAACGTCATTGATACCATTCCTAAAAATTTATTTGATATCCTGCTGATTTAAGATCTTTCATCAAGCCGAAACTCGCTTCTTCCAATTTCACCGTAATTAATTTTACCAATACACCCGGTATGTTTTGCGGAAAGTTGACGTCTGAGTTGTGAAGTACACAGACCCTATTTTTGCCAAGCTTCCCGACAAAATGTCCAATCTCGAACATTGCATATGCGAGATCATAAGGGTTGATAATAAAAAATGCATATTTTACCTCCCCATCCACTTGCAGTGAATCCAGCGGAAGCATTTTTCCGTGTTGACGTTCTAAAGTAATTTCTTCTAACCCAATTTCATTAAGGAATCGCAGCAATTGTACGAACAATGGTTCATCTAATTCTCCAATGACGTACACTTTCTTGCATTGTGAATGAGATAGTGACTGTGCATTTGATTGTAACGGTGAATCAGTAGATTTTTTTGGAGGCGGCTTCAAGATGCGCTTTCCGCTCGACGATTCCGTCTCAGTCTGACGACCGGTTTCCGATGATGTCACTGTTGTAGATTCAGCCTCAGCAACTGGAACAGGGACAGATACAAGATCGGGCGATGCTTTCAATTTTTCGTACAACTCATTCATACAAGTAAGAATTAACTGTGCGGATGATTGATAAAATAATCCGCTGTGGGTATCACCAAGAATTTTCTGTTTGTAAGTAAATCCAATGGGTCCTGACAATTCGAGAATTTCCAGACATGACTTTCGCCACCCAAGATATTTATTTTGCAGGCGTGCATTGTATCCGGAATAATCAAAACCGCCGATCGGCACTAACTTTATACCGGTTTCGATTAATTCCTTAAATTTATTGACAATCTGTTCTGACATATTCCGCCTATAACCAATTCCCCTGGTAATTAAATTCTACGCGTGTTCGATACTTTCGAGTTCGTGGAGAAGTCCTTGAAACAATTCAATCGAAACCCGTTCCCTCTCCCCTACTCTAAAGTTAAATCCTTCAAGATATTCTATTAATTCATCACTCGTGAGGCCAATTCGTTTGGCATGCGATTGTCCAACTGCCGCATAATTTTCCTCGGCGCTTGCAAGTGATTGCTGAATAATTCCGCGCAACTCATCCTTCCGTTCTTCCGGCATGGATTTCTGTACCGCCCAGAGTGCAAAAACAAACGGCAATTTTTTCCATTCATACCATTCTGTTGCAAGATCATACACAAGTTCAAATCCTGCAAGTCCGCTCTTTCGCGACCGTAACGCTTCGTCACCAATAAGGAGAACGGCATCGAACTCTGTGTAATCATTCACTCCGGAGTTCATCCGCTTGAAGATAGCTTTTACTCCGTACCGTTTCTCTAGCAGCACTTTCAGCAGCATGACCGATGTCGCCGTATCATCGGTGATACCGATAGTTTTTCCTCTCAAATCCTGCCAGCCATGATTTGAAAACAGAAGCACGCTTTTTACTTGATCGCGCGTGGCGATACAATAATCAAGTGGATCTAAGCGATCCTTTTGTTGAAAATAATTTACCAAAGAAAATAACCCGGCATCGAGCATACCTTTGGCGGAGAGCACACCCATTCGTCTCGGTGTCACTGGAAGAATTTTGAATTGACGTCGTTCGATGTTCTCATAGAACGGCACCGAATTGAGATATGGTATTTTACCAACGACATTCTCCGAGTAAAGTTTTATCGGATTATAATAGATGTCGCGTTCAACAGGAATTTTTCCTGCATCGCAAATAATTTTAATGAGTTGATCTTTTGCTATCGATGACGGGCTGATGGCGCCGGCATCATGGGCGATGCGTTCACCACCGACAGTTCCATCCATATCGTCTGCTCCGAAGTTGAGTGCCACAGAAGCAACTTCTTCCGTCAACATGACCCAGTATGCTTTGATGTGGGGGAAGTTATCCAATATCAATCGAGAAACTGCAATCATTTTCAAATCATCAATTGCGGAGGTGAATTGGTCGCGCGGTTTGATTCCGGTATCGCCCGGCTGAAATGCCAGCGGAATGAACGATAAAAAACCGCCGGTCTCATCCTGCAATTCGCGTAGCTTTAGTAAGTGCTCCACACGTTCATCAATTGTTTCAATGTGGCCATAAAGAATTGTAGCGTTGGAAGGAATTCCCAACTTGTGAGCCAGGCGATGAATATCCAACCAGCTTTGCGCACCAATCTTCTGATGAAAAAGTTCTTTTCGAACCCGCTCTGAAAACACTTCCGCACCGCCGCCCGGCATGGTACGCATACCGGCTTCTTTTAATTGACGAAGCACTTCTTCGATAGGAAGTTTAAATTTCTTATGAAAGAAATCAATCTCTACAGCTGTGAACGCTTTGATGTCAAGATTCGGGAAGTTCGTGCGAATCTGCCGCATCATATCTAAATAATATTCCCACTTCCAGTCAGGATGCAAACCGCCGGTCATATGCACTTCTTGAATTTCAGGCGTCAGCTTTGCGAGCATCTCAGCAATAGTCATCTCGTACGCGCCGGGGTCGCCTTGCTTCACAGCGAAATTACAGAATTTGCATGAGAGCATGCAGACATTGGTCGGTTCGATTTTTTGATTGAGCACAAAATACACAGCATCACCGCTGCGGTTCTTCTGAACAAAATGAGCCATCTTGCCGAGAGAAATGATATCACTAGTTTGAAATAATATTTTTCCATCGTCGAACGATAATCGTTCGCCGGTTTGCACTTTCTTCCAAATCGGCTGAAGTCGCGTATCTCTAAAATAAATCATTTATTTACCATTCAAATAATGACAATTGTTTTTTACGTTTCTGGGGATCAAGAGAAGGTATTATGACATTATGTTCAAGAATACTACTATTAAAACCAAACGGTGTTAAATAGGAATAATTCTGAGGTGGTTTCATAGGAGCACCAAAAGCCGTTGTGAACACATCCCAAGATATTGGTTGATGATACCTGACAACATTATCTAGAATTATAGCATTAATTTTCTTTTTGCCTATAGAATATTTTTTTAATTCTTCATATGTACATCCAAGCTGAGTATAATATTTGTTCCATATGAATTTTGGAGATTCTTCAATGACAAAACTTACATTTGCTTCACCAACAACTTTTTGCACTGGTGAAGTTGCATAGAGAAATATTGTAGTTCCGACTAATTTCTTAGAAAACGACCTTCTTAATTCAATATTTTTTTCACCATTCAATATTTTTAATAAATGCTTTGGATGGATTGATATTACAATCGGTGAATTATTAATTGGTTCTTTGGGAGTCTCAAATAGAGAAGTGTATAACAATGAGGTTTTTGAAATAAAGTTCATTGCGTTTGCTTCAAACGCAAACTCAGCGTTACCTGACCGATACTTCCGCTTAACTTTTCCTTTATTTGTAAATCCTAATATATTAAATAGATCTTCTCTTTCATATACTAGACTCTCTGGTGCAGTAAAATGTATTTGTTTCGACTTTCTTGATAGAGTATTAGCAACCTCATTGAAAAGAATAGGACCAATTGCTTGATTTTGGAATTTTTCTCTTATCCGCAAACTACACAATTTAACATCGGTGCCTCTTTTTACAATAGCTTCCGCAATTGATTTTCCTTTATACATAACAAGAAACGCATACCTTGAACCATCATTGATTCCTGGTTGAACTTTTTGTCCATACCATTCACCAATCCCAGGATAAAGATCTTCGCTTTCTTCAACTAAGTCTCTAAACTCACGAATTGTAGAATCAGGATATGATACTTCATTTGTAAGTTTAAGAAGATACAAGGCTCCCTTCTTACCAGCACTTACATCAGTATTGAAATTTATGTTTATTTGTTTTCCCATTTACTAAAATAATTAGAAAGCTTAAGTTCTTGATCTGAATAAGGGCTAGTTCTTTTCGATGGCTTTGACATTCTGTAAAATTCAATTTTTGCAAACTGTTCTTTATCTCTTATCCTAACTTGAAAATTATGACATCTCGCTTCGAAAATCAAAGGTGCTCCTAAAAGCTTATCTTTTCTCCTTCTTCCAAAATTTGGATGAGCAAAACCAGCATAATGAATTCTCAATTCACCTAAATTTTCTGTGTAGGCAACACATGCTACTGCAACATTATTTGGCAAAAAAAGTCTTTCTACAGACCGCAGGATATAGAATCTATCCATTTGCATTAGAAGTCCGAGATTCTTTTTTTCAATATGTATAGATTCCCAATATTCTTTTGGATCATACTTATATTTGGCATCATTAAATGGTAAAGTGAGATCAAGTTCTTTATCCAAGTCTTTTGCAATAAACGCACAAATATTGTCATCAGAACTTTTATCCGGTTCAAGATTTACTCTCAATATTCCATTTCTTGGTTCCACTGGATTCTCATTTTTATAAAGCATTGGGGAGCTATTATTTAATTCCTGAGATGGAATAACGGAAAGTTCAGGATCTCCCTTGAATAATCGCAATTGATGCATAGAAAATCCTTCACATAATTTTATCGGAAATGATATCGGGATTACTTCAAGATACAGATCCCCTTTATGTGCTGGTGGTACTTCATCGTACTTAGGAGAATAGTCAACCAATAATCTAGTAAGAATATCTAATCTACCAATACTACTTTTTCCTGATGCTCTGCCATAAAGTCCAGTTGAATTCTCAAACATTCTAAAATCAAGAGATTCTTTTAACTTTATTATACATACCTTTTTCTTATCCAGGGGTTTTGATAAATCTTTCGGACGAGCATTATAATTTTTTAGTAAATCCTTGACTGTTTCCCCTTCCGCGAGTTTTGCAGTAGTGTCAATTTCCCATGCCTCATTCGAAAGATGTAGATCAAACGCTGATCCGTCAATCGATTTAGCATTTAGATTCAGAACGATTTTACCCTTTAATTGTAACATTTGTTCTTCATTGAGAACACCAAGTGGAGCATTTTCTATTGATTCTTTTTCCATTTCATCCTCCCCAACTAAAATTTACTTCCAATAACTATCCCAACGTTCGTCAACACGCCTAACGATAGCTGGATCCATTTTCAAAGCTTCCGGATAACCTTTTTTCCAGGTTGCATCGATCCCCATGACGCCTTTATAGATTGGCGAAATGCCGATGAAATTCTGTTCGCTAAAGATTACGTCGCGTTCACAATCGAATCGAGTGAAGATACCCCAGATGTAACTTTCCTGATTTCTTGTATCGACATCTTCGCTGACTGCCGCGATAATTTTTAAGTTTTGCAATGTCTTTTGTTTCACCAATTTCTCAATCACTGCGCGTCCTTGATTTCGCACTTTCACGATTAACAAGGATTCCTCTATCAAATTGCTGTCGATAATTCGTCTGTCAATGGATTTGAGATTCGCAATTTGAGATTCTAATTTTGCAGATGCCGATTCCTTTTTCTTTGATCTATATTCTGCATTATGCGGCATTTGTTTCTTCGTTGCATCGATAATCATTTTACTGCCGAGTTCCATTTTGAAACTCGTAAAGTCCAGTGTATCGAGCGGCACTTTCGGCAATAATACAAAATCGAAATGCGGATCAAAGTAATCACGAATATCTCGCACGACCATTGACCAATCTTGAGGATCAACATCCTGCGAAACAAGCACAAGACACTTCGTCAGTGATAATTGACCGGTACCAAGCAAACCGAGCGCCGCTTTCATCGCTTCTTTTTTATAGCGCTCTTCCACAGACACAACTAATAAATTGTGAAACCCGGCTTCATAGTACGCCCACACATCGCGTACTTCCTTGTGAATTAATTTCACTAGAGGACCGAGAATTTGTTGGGTTGCATCCCCTAAATGTTTGTCTTCCATCGGCGGAATGCCGACAATGATTGCCGGATAGATAGGATTATTTCGATGCGTGATCGTCCGCAGATGGAAAACAGGAAATGGCGCAGCGTTTGAGTAATGACCGAAGTGATCGCCAAATGGCCCCTCCATCCGTCGTTCGTTTGGCGATACAACACCTTCCAGAATAAACTCAGCGCCTGCAGGAACCTGAACGTTAATATTTTTTCCGCGCGTCATCGGGATTCGGTCCCCACGCAAGAACGAGGCGAACATTACTTCATCAAATCCTTCGGGCAGGGCGGATACGGAGGCAAACAATAATGCAGGATCTGTTCCGAGCGCAACGGCAACTTCGATTTCCTTTCCCAACTGTTCCGCGCGATGATAATGAAATCCACCGCCCTTTTGAATTTGCCAGTGCATACCAGTTGTCGCATCATCATACACATGCATTCTATACAAACCGACGTTGCGCTTTCCATCGACGGGATCGTAGGTGAACACCTGACCTTGCGTAATAAATCTGCCGCCATCGGCAGGCCAGCACGTTTGGATAGGAAGTTCACCAAGATTTGGCGCCCCGATAACTTGTTGTGATATTCCTGATGAAACCCTCCTCGTTCTTGCATTCATCAATCTTCTGACGAATGCACGATGTTTCCAAAGTGCCGACGGTTTTGGCGGCATCATTTGGTCGAAGAATGAAATCAATTCTTCGCCAATTTGTTCTGGATGCCTGCCGAGCGCCAGCTCAATTCTTCGTTCCGATGCATAGACATTAATTGCAAGCGGATACTTAGAACCTTTTACATTCTCAAAAAGCAAAGCCGGTTTATTTTCGCGCAATGCCCTCGTTGCAATTTCCGTTACTTCGAGATATGGATCGACCTTTACGCTTATGCGTTTCAACTCACCGACAGATTCGAGGTATTGAACAAATTCTCCGAGTGCGGGGAATCTCATGAAACATTCACCAATTTGTTATTCCAGTTCTTCACTCCGCCAACCCTTTGGCGTGCGAGCTCCAATGACATCAAGTAATTTGTCTACAAATGCGCCGATGTATTCATCTACTGTTTTTGGAACATAGTACATTGGCGGTGATATCGGCATAATAATAACACCATCGCGCGATAGTTTCGCACATTGTTCAAGGGTCACAGTTGAAAGCGGAGTTTCGCGTACACACAGAATGAGTTTATATCGTTCTTTCATTGCAACTTGCGCAGTCCGTGTGATAAGCGTATCGCTGATACCCGAAGCTATTTTACCGAGTGTCGATGTTGAACATGGTAGAACAACACAAGCATCGAACCGGTTAGTTCCAGACGCCATCGGTGCTGTCAGATCATCATCGGAAAACTGACGCTTGATGAATGGCGCTAAATCGTGATCGCTCATGCCGAGCTCGTCTTTTAAAAGCACTTTTCCCCACTTGCTCACGATGAGATACTTATCGGCATTGCATTGCTTCAAAAATTCTTTTGCGTACGCGGCGCCTGAGGAGCCAGTAATTCCTACAACAATTCTCATGGGAAATAAACTCCAACGAGAACCATCGCGAGAACGGCGAAGCCGAGGACCGCATTAATTTTGAAAAAAGCCATTTCGACATCATGAGATTTTTTTTGTTCGAGATATAATAAATATCCTGATACAAGAAGAAATGGCAATGCGGCAAGCGCACGAATTTGCATGAAAAATAATATTGTAAGGATCACAAATGCGGCAAGATGAAGCATGGCAGAAATGCGTAATGCTTTTATTTTTCCAAATCGAGAACTAAATGAATAGAGATTCTCACCGCGATCAAACGCTTCGTCTAATGTCGAATAAATAATGTCAAATCCTGTTACCCAGCAAAGCGTAAAGAGCGCAAGAAGCAATCCCGGTACAATATTCGTAAGAGAATTCTTGACGGCGAACCAACCACCGAGCGGCGCCATCGAAAGTCCGAGTCCGACACCAAAATGCGCGTACGATGTGAAGCGTTTCATATATGGATAGAACGTGAAGATGACGAGTGGAAAAGGCGAGAGCACCAAACAGAATGTCGAAATACATGCAGCACAAATGAAATAGACGGCTGAACCGATGAGGAGAATGATTGCGGCATCTCCAAGCGACATTCTGCCGCTGGGCAATTCACGGCTGACAGTACGCGGATTACGTTTGTCTATTTTTCGATCGATGATACGGTTCAGTGCAAGTGCGGCAGTTCGAGCTCCTGTTGCACCGAGAAGAATGAGTATCATAAGCTGTAACGTCGGAGGATTCTTTGACGCGATGAATACTCCGCTAAATATAAGCGGCAAAGAAAATAAGGTATGCTCAATCTTTATGAATCGCGCAATACTTTTAATCTTTTGTATCGCCATAGTATTCCTTACCACTCTGTCAAAATGCCGAACTATAGTGTTCAGGCACAACACTTTATTTTACAGTTGCTCCTGTGGAAATTTCCGACTGTACACCAACCAATGTCAGACTGCCGGCTTCATCGCTGGCAGCGAGAATCATTCCCTGCGACTCCTGACCCATGAGTTTTGCAGACTGAAGATTTGCGACGACAACTATTAACTTACCAATCAAATCTTCCGGCTTGTATTGCTTTGCGATGCCTGCAAGCACTTGCCGGCGTTCGTTTCCAATCTCTACCTGCAGCTTTAATAGTTTCTCCGATTTTGGCACCTTCACTGCTTCGATGACGCGCGCCACGCGAAGATCAATCTTTTTGAAATCATCAAGTGTAATTGTTGGTTTTAGCGGAGCAATAGGCAGAGATGCTGCAGGTTTCTCCTCACCTTCAAGAAATTTCATGATCTCATCAATCTGTTTATCTTCTATTTTATTGATAAGAATTTCCGGTTTATGAAGTTGATGGCCATCCTTCAATTGAAACTGAGAAGTAGAATCCCATCCATCTTCCTTCGAGGTTGTACCAAGATTCAAAAGCTTCCATATTTTTGCGGAAGTAGCAGGTGTCACCGGTTCCAGCAGAATTGCAAGCGATCGGACAATCTGAATTGCGATGTGCAATGTTGTGGCGCACCGTTCCGGATTCGACTTGAGTGTTTTCCAGGGTTCATTGTCATTGAAATATTTATTTGCAGCGCGCGCAAGATTCATCACTTCCATCAATCCCTCACGGAAGCGATAGTACTCAAACAACTCTCCGGTCTTTATGGGAGTCTGCTTTAAAGTGTCAATCATTTCTTCATCAAGCGCACTGAGTTTGCCAAGCGGCGGAACTTTACCGTTAAAATTTTTATCTATGAAAGCTGCAGTGCGGTTAACAAAGTTACCAACGATATCGGCAAGTTCGTTATTGATGCGCGCCTGAAAATCCTTGAGATAGAAATCGCTATCGCGTGTTTCCGGCAAATTCACAGCCAGGGCATAGCGCAGCATATCAGCCGGAAAGAATTTCAGAAAGTCTTGCACATCGATGCCCCAGCCGCGGCTCTTAGAAAATTTTTGTCCTTCGAAGTTTAAAAATTCATTTGCAGGGACATTCTCTGGCAGGACATAGTGATCGGTGTGCGCGTCGTTCCATGCCATCAGCATAGATGGAAAGACAATGCAATGGAAGACAATATTGTCTTTGCCGATGAACGCGACATATTTTGTATCTTCCTTCTGCCAGAATTCTTTCCACGCATCAGGCTTGTTGTTTGCAGCCGCCCATTCTTTTGCAGATGAAATGTAGCCGAGCACTGCGTCGAACCAAACGTAAATGACTTTGTCTTCGTATCCTACAACTGGAACTTGTACGCCCCAAGTAAGATCGCGCGTCACTGCGCGATCCTGCAAACCATCTTTAAACCAACTCTCGCAGTAGCGCAGAACGTTATCCTTCCATCCGTCACGCTTATTGCGTTCATCGATGTATGCCACCAATCGCTGCTGATATTTGCCAAGTGGAAAATACCAATGCGTCGTTTCGCGCACCACCGGAGTAGTACCGCACAGTTTGCACTTTGGATCAATGAGTTCTGACTGATTCAGCCATGTTCCGCAATTTTCACACTGATCGCCGCGTGCTTGTGTTGATTGACATTTTGGACAGGTGCCTTCCACGTATCGATCAGCAAGGAACATTTTGTCTTTCTCGCAGTAGAGCTGTAATTCTTTTTTTGAGACAACAATATCACGATTATGAAATTCCCTGAAGAATTCTTTCGTTGTTTCATGATGCAATGGAAGTGACGTTCGCGAGTAGTTATCAAAACTCATCTCGAACGCTTCAAATGATGATTTATTTGCAGGATGATACCGGTCAATAATAGCTTTTGGTGTAGTCTTCTCTTTTTCTGCTGAAACAGTAATAGCAACGCCGTGCTCGTCTGAGCCGCAAATAAAAAGAACATTGCGTTTCTTCAAACGTTGGTACCGTGCATAGATATCTGCCGGCAGGTACGCGCCAGCAAGATGGCCAAGATGTAGATAACCGTTGGCATATGGCAATGCTGCCGTAATGAGAATTCGTTCAAATGGCTGCTTCATGCTAATGGCACTTCCGTAATATTTTTCCGTAAATCAATTGCTAACATTGTGAGAATAAGATGAAGGTAGACATTTTTGTCCAGATGAGCAATTGCCTTCTCGACGGACTGAATCGCCGCAATAAGATTCGCCTGCTGAAAATTCTTGACGAAGTTTTCCATGCTCTGTTCTTCATCTTCCAATAGGGGAGCGTGCGCTTTTTGTTGAATGAGTAAGGCATCACGCAGCCACGACTGCAGGAGTTTAAGCCATCGTTCGATGCTAGGTCGGTCAGTAGATGATGCAAGTTCATCAATCGCATCGATGAGCGCTGTTTTACGCTTGCCAAGAACCAAGCGCATGAATTCAACGACCTCCTTCCGTTCCTCTGCCATATCCTGCAAATTAAACCGTTGTGCATTGCTGTAACTTCCGTTTGCGAGCTGCGCGGCGAGTCTTGCAATATTCTCATCGACACCATTGCGAGCGACAAGTGCAGTTTCAATTTCAGCATCCGATAATAAGTCGCATTTTATTAATTGACAGCGAGAGACGATCGTAGGCAAGAGTTGATCTTTTGCAGATGTCGTCAAAAGAAGAATCGTACCGGGCAACGGTTCTTCCAATGTTTTCAAAAGAGAATTACTTGCCTCGGTATTCATCATGTCGGCATTGAAGATAATAAAGATTTTCTTTCCATCCTCTATCCGACTCATAGCCGCTTCGCGTTTGATATCTCGCACGCTGTTAATCTTTATAAAGTTAGCTTTCGTAACTTCAATACGCTTGTAGCGATCTTTTGCCTTCGCCTGGATTTGTTCCCGTACTTCAGCAACCTGTGCTTCTGTCAGTACGTTGATTGGATCATCTCCATTCTTTTCATTCTTTCCCACAGGAAGCGCGAAAACCAATTTTATATTGGGATGTTGAAAAGAATCCATCCGTTGGCAATTAGAACATACGCCGCATGCTTCTACTCCGCCTTCGGTGCAGTTTAATGTTTTTGCGAATTCGATTGCGAGAGCATCCTTGCCGATCCCCTCTGGTCCATAGAAAAGATAAGCGTGGGCAACCTGACCGCTTTGCAGTGTGCGTTTGAGAAGTGCTTTAACACGTTCCTGTCCAATAATTGATGACCAACTCATATCATAATCACCTTAGAACGTATGACCTACACCAAGATGGATGATACCTTGACTAACAGTCTCTGGAAAGAATCTTTTTTGTGTTACCCATTGTCTTGTTGCAGGAGCATCCGGATCATACAATTTCATACCGAAGTCAATGCGAATGGGCCCTGCGATGGTGTTGTATCGTATTCCAAATCCAAATGCCATGGCAACTTCACTTAAACGCATTCTTTGTGGTACTGTCCAAATATTTCCGCAGTCATAAAATAAAACAAAAGAAAGCTTTTCTAAATCAAGAAATCCTAGAGAACCTCTTTTAAATGGATTTATTCGAGCTTCAATGGTTCCTTCAAACATTGCATCCCCTCCTAGATTCCTCAGGTCAGGAGGCACTGCACCAAGATCTCTAGCCCTCCAACCACGCACACTTCCACTCCCTCCTGAATAATAACGTTGGGTTAATGGAATATCCTTCAATGGTGAAATACCGTATAGGAGTGCACCACCCGTGCGAAAACGCGCAGCCCAAATGAGATCTCGTTTATTACTTGGATCCCAGTACCATTGCCCATCTAAGGTCAATTTAACATATTGGGAGTACGGAAGGTTCAACCCAAGCGGTCCATCAAATGCCCTCGGAAATAATCCGCCTTCTTCAATTGAGATAGATTGATATATCCCTGACGAGGGATATATGATATCATTGCGTTTGTCACGCTGCAACGTAACCATAATAAATGAGTTAAATTGCTTTGTCCATTCAGTGCCAATAATTGTATCATGCCGAGTTGCAACAGTCTGCGGATTGCTCAACTGAAGATTCCAATCAATAAATAGTCTTGTGTAAGTTGTTGTCTGTGATTGAGTACCGAGACGAAAGCTTAAACTTGGAATATAGTACGTTGACTGTTTGTCGAGCATGGCTGACAATGCAGCGCTGATACTCGTTTTGTTGTTGATGAAATATGGCTGAATGAGTTGTATTGTCAATTCTATTTTTGATATGAGAGAACTATCTCTTAGGGCGTTACGTTCAAAGATTGTTCCGAATTGAAGCGACTGGATACTAAGCCGAAGATTTGTAGAAAAATTCCTCGCACCGCCAAAAAAATTGCGATGATTATATCCAATACCAAAAAGTATATTAAAAGCATTGTTTTCATCGTTAGCACCAACTTCCGGCGTTAATTCTTGAAACGACCGAGTTCGGACAAGGACTCGAATTGGAATTTGAGTAATCTCAGTAGAATTGGTTGGAATGGCATTCTCAATTTTTGTTGTTTCGAAAACGCCTAATCTATTGAGATTTCTTTCGCTTCCTATTTTCTTTTCTTCGCTATAGAATTCCCCCTTAGAAAAATCTAAATGCTCAAGCACAATACTTGAATCAATATATTGATGGGATGTAGTATCTTGTTCAATAGAGATATTCCCAAAAGTAAAACGTTGTCCCAGATTGAAGACGAAGACAAGCGAAATATTATCTGTAGATGCATAACGCTGAACTTTGAGTGTAACTAACTTCACATTGATATACCCGTTATTAGCACATAGATGAACAATGCGCGTATATTCTGCCTCAACCAAGGTTTGAATATAAGGCATTCCTAATATTATCTGTCTATTCGATGAAAGTTCTTCTTGCACATCCGGCGAAAGATTCTCTAGACCATTATACAAGACGGTGTCAATCAGTGAGCGCCGCCCTTCTACGATAGAAAATGTAAGATACACTTTGTCTTCGTCCGGATGGACAATAATGCTGGTGTCCACTCGCACATGAAAAAACCCATTATATTCATAAAATATTTTTAGCTGTTGATAATCTGAAGCAAATGTAATCGGATCGAAGTATTCTGGTTTCCGTCCAAAAAGAATTTCTTTATCAAATTGGTTGTATATCCATTTCTGCACTGCCCATGGAGTTTCCCGTGTACGAATCACATTCAGAAGTTGATCATACTTGATCTCTTGGTTTCCTTCAAAGCGTATTGGACCCACTTCATATCCATGTTCTGCAACCTGCGCAGGCGATAAAGAAGCCCAGAAAGAAATAAGCAAAATGATTGGAATTAATTTGCGCATAGGAATCAAAAAATAAAAAACCCAGCAGGTAAGTGCTGGGCTCCATTTAATTAAACATTCCCGAAGTACCCTAACGTTTTATTCACATATTAAATTTCTAGTATTCTTTCTCGTCCTCGAAGAAGAAGTCTTCATCGGTGGGGTAATCTGGCCAGATTTCCTCAATACTTTCGTACGGTTCGTCGGAATCATCAAGTTCTTCCAAATTTTGGATGGCTTGTGTCGGGGCACCAGTTCGGACAGCGTAATCGATCAGCTCTTCTTTTGTCGCAGGCCAAGGAGCATCATCTAAATATGTCGCCAGCTCGATGGTCCATATCATCGTCGTTCCATTCCTTTAAAAAAACATTATCAGTCATTTAACTAATTTTGAAAATCTCTTATACGTACATCGTCAAAAAAATAATCTATCGGATTCTGTGCCACACCGTTCACTCGTACTTCATAGTGAAGATGCGGTGCATTTGAAAGTCCCGTGTTTCCGCACCGAGCGATGAGTTCACCGCGCTTCACTCGTTGTCCCTCATGCACGAGAATTCGTGAGAGATGCCCGTACCGCGTCTTCAATGAAAAATCATGATTAATCTCAAGAGTTAGTCCATATCCGCCTTGGTGCCCGGCAAACTCTATGATGCCTTCCGCTGTTGCATAAATTGGAGTGCCCACTTCATTTTCGATATCAATACCTTCATGTTTGCGAACGATGTTCAAAATTGGATGGAGGCGCATACCAAAACCATGTGAATTGTAAAATCCATCCATTGGCTTGATGGCGGGAAGATGGGAAAAGCGAACTTTATTTTGCTCGTACGTACTCCCGATAGCTTCATAGCTTGTTGTTTGAAGACGCAATTCTCGTTCTGCCTGATTTGCAGTTGCACGTAAATTGTTCAGCAACGTGTTCACATTGGACGATGACGTAAAATCAACGCGTTCATCTGTTCCGCCAGCGCCTGCCTTTTGCAGATCTTCATCGAGCTTTGGTAAATCAGCAAGCAGGCGTAATTCATTTCCTTTATTGCCCAGTAACTGTAATTGCTTCTGAATAGCATCAAGCCGCTGTGTAAGATATTGCAATTGATTTTGCAGCACCCTATTTTCATTCACTAAAGAATTATTTTGAATGAATCCAAGTCCAAAAACATCATTATAATATTGATTGATGACAAAGAGAGAATAAAAAATAACTGCTCCTAGAAGAAGTCCGGATATCATAAGGCGAGTTCGTGTCCAGCGCGCCTCATGAAAAGAAAGCGATTCAAGTGAAAAGCGATAGAGCTTTGTTTTTCTCATATCCTCAATCAATTCGTTAACGAGCACAAATCCAATGTCAAAGAAACTGCTGGCTGAAAATAGGAAATTATCGATTCTTTGTCAAGAATCGTCTTCATCTTATTCAAAATCATGATCAAAATAATTAATAACCCGTTTTCCCTTTGTTTTTTCGGCTATTGCAGCATCAAGTCGCTTTGCAAATTCTTTAGCTGAGTCGTAGCCATAGTGCTTGAGCTGATAATCCATAGCAATCACTTCAACAATGACCGTTATATTTTTTCCAGGAACAATGGGCAGCTTAATGTGAGGCAGACTAACGCCCAATATGGAAATATTCTCATGGTCTAATCCTGTTCGTGTATATTCGATGTCGTTCCGCCACTCTTGTAATTCAACAATAATCTCGACTCTCTTCTGAAAACGAATAGATCTAATACCAAATATAGAACGAACATCGATCAGACCAAGGCCTCGGATTTCCATATAATGTTTTACAACATCCGAACCAGCGCCCATTAAAATTCCTTCGCCTTTGCGTGTGACCATCACAACATCATCAGCAACAAGGCGATGCCCGCGCTCTACAAGGTCTAACGCAATTTCACTTTTACCAATACCTGAACGTCCTGTGATTAAAACCCCGATGCCATCGACGTCCACAAAAGAACCGTGCAAAACGGTTTGAGGAGCGAAATGATCGTCGAGAAAATCGCTGATGAAATAAACAAATTTCGTTGTCTCTAATGGTGTAAGAATTACTGATACATGGTGTTCTGTGGCAATTGCTACCAGTTCATCGTCGAGTCTATTCTCGCCTGTAACAAAAATACATGGTAAATCAAATTTAAAAATTGTTTTGAATGCATTTATACGTTCATCAAATGTCAAGTGGTTGAGATATCGAACTTCTGTATTACCAAAAATCTGAACACGGTCGTAGGTGAACAACTCAACGTAACCTGCAAGCGCCAAGCCGGGCCGGTGGATGTTCTTGTCTGTAATCTCTCGTTCAAATCCAACGTCACCATTAACGCTCTCGAGCTTTAAGCGTTGCTTGTTGACATCGAACAAGAAACCCACTGTCATACTATTTTTCTTTGTTTCTTTAATATCCTTAAGTGCCATTGCCCGTCTCCCGGGTTATTTATTCTTTCTCTCGTATCTTTCTTACACCCTTGCGATCTTTTTCGTGAAGTTTCTCTTTGTACTTTTTCAGGCGAGTTTTTATTTTGTCAATTGCTATATCAATTGACTTTTCATACGCTTCACTTGAACCAATACCTGTCAATATGGTACCATACACCGTCAACGATATTTCTGCGTTTTTCACACTGTCACGCGATTTTTCATAAGAGAAAATCACTTCAGCTTTGATGATACCGTCATAAAAATGTGACAAATCTTCAATCGCATTCTCCGCGTATTCGGTGAGTGTTGTGTGAGGTTTGAAGTGACGCGATGTGATTTTTATATTCATAGTACATCCTCCTTCTATCTGAGTATGATTCGATGCAAAATGTTTATCTTGGCTCTATGCTTTGGGATGAGCATCCTCATAAACTTTTTTCATACGCGCTGATGACACATGCGTATAGACTTGTGTTGTAGATAAGCTTTCATGACCGAGCAATTCCTTGACAGCACGCAAATCGGCGCCATGATTTAACAAATGTGTAGCAAATGAATGACGCAAGACGTGCGGGCTTTTTTTTTCGATCTCTGAAACCATTCCGATATATTTCCGCACCATTCTTCCAACTGCCTGAGGGTACATGCGGCGTTCTTCTTTAATCATAAATAATGGGCGTTCGTTCACTGTACCATGGGCTTTCGCTGACGGGCCTTTTTTTTCATTAAGATAATCGTTAATTGCCACTAATGCTTTTCTACCTATAGGAACAATGCGTTCTTTACGTCCTTTTCCTCTTACCTTGATAAGACCTTCTTCTTGTTTTAGATCACCGACATTCAAACCTATCAATTCGCTCAATCTGATGCCCGTGCTATAGAACAATTCCAAAATTGCAATGTCTCTTTTTCCATTCGCAGTGGTTCGATCGGGTGACGAAAGAAGACGTTGAACTGATTCTTCATCTAAGAAGAACGGCAGCCGTTTCCCAACTTTTGGTGTAATCAACACTAACGCAGGATTTCCATCTATTATCTTTTGCCGCCGAAGATATTTAAAGAATGAACGCATCGATGCTATTTTTCTGGCAACGCTTCGCTGGCTGAATCCTTTGTCGAGCAGTGAACCAATAAATGCTCTGAGTGATTCCTTGTGCACTTTATTAAATGACTCAATTCCTTCTCGGCTAAGGAATTGAACTAAACTTTGCAAATCCGTTTCGTATGAAAGAATTGTATGGGCAGAGTAATTCCGTTCAATTTCCAAATATTCAAGGTAACTTCTGACTATTTTTTCCATAGCCCTTTTCGTTCCCTTGTCATTTCTTTAAGCAGATGCTATAACTTCTGCTTGATTCACTTCCTGTTTGCACGATGGACAAATAATATATTCGCCTTTTGCTTGTGAATATTTTGTGACGACATATTCATTTCCACAATAGGTGCACGCCTGCGCTACCGGTTTATCCCATGATGCAAAATCACAATTCGGATACTTTGAGCATCCGTAAAAGGTTCGTTTCCCTTTTTTCGTTTTTCGTTCAATGAGTTCACCTTCTTTGCACTTCGGACATTTGATGCCCATCGAGATCGGTTTTGTGTTTTTGCATGTTGGATAGTTTGAACATCCTAAAAATGTTCCAAATCGTCCGCCTTTTACCAGCATATCTCCGCCGCACAATTCACACTTACCTCCAATAATGTGTTGTGTTTTCTCTGCATCTCCCGGAAGCGGCTTGGTATTTTTACATCCAGGGTAACCGGTGCATGCCATAAATCTTCCATTACGACCCCACTTGATCACCATCGGTTTGCCGCACAACTCACATACGTCTTCAGTTGTTTCCTGCAAAGATTTCTTGATTGTTGTTGCCAATCCCGAAGCTTTTTCTACAGCCTGATGAAATGGCCCATAAAAATCTTTCATAACATCTAGATATTCTTGCTTGCCAGACGCGATCGTGTCCAATTCCTCTTCCATCTTGGCAGTGAACTTTACATTAAAGATTTCAGGAAAATGACTGACTAACAGTTTGTTCACTTGCATGCCAAGATCTGATGCGTAGAGCTTTCGTTCTTTTTGTTCGACATACTTTCGATCAATAACTGTTGTAACAATCATAGCATACGTGCTCGGACGACCAATACCCAGCGACTCTAACTCTTTTACTAAAGTGGCTTCTGAGTATCGACCGTGCGGTTTCGTAAAATGCTGCAGTGGAAGAAGATCCGTCAGCTGTGCAACTTGACCTTTTGCCAAATTCACTGGAAGCTTAGACGTAGGATCGGTATCTCCTTGTTCCCCTGCGTTTTCTTCTTCGATGTCGTCATACACTTGTAGAAAACCGCGAAATGTTGGAAGTTGATCGTTCGCTCGAAACAGGTAATCTCCGCCCGTTACCTCGACGGTAATCTGTTCGAACTCTGCAACCGCCATCTGGCAAGCAATGAAGCGATTCCAAATAAGTTCGTACAGCGTAAACATATCTTTATCCAGATATTTTTTCACAACCTTCGGTGTCAGCTTAATAGAGGTTGGACGGATGGCTTCGTGCGCGTCTTGTGATGCCTTGCCTTTCTTAAAGAGACGCGGCTCTTTCGGCAAGTACTCTTTGCCATAATTGTTATAGATATATTCGCGAACGTGTGTTACTGCTTCTTCGCTTAAACGCGTCGAGTCTGTACGCATATACGTAATAAGGCCTGTCAGCCCTTCTTCACCTATTTCCTGGCCTTCGTACAATTTCTGCGCCAGCATCATCGTCCGCTTAGCAGACATGCGAAGGCGCTTTGCGGCTTCTTGCTGCAATGTACTTGTAATGAACGGTGCAGGGGGATTCCGTTTTGCCGGTTTTCGGGTAACATTGCTGATTTCGTACTTCTGTTTCCGAACATCAGCCATATAGCCGTTCGATGTTGTTTCATCCGGTATACGCGGATCGTCACCTGCAACTTTTACAAGTTTGGCAAGAAATTTATCATCATGCTGTGTTGTGAATTCAGCTGTCAACGACCAATATTCTTGAGGTAAAAATTTTTGAATCGCAGCTTCCCTCTCGCAAATCAACCGCAATGCCACCGACTGCACGCGCCCTGCTGAGAGTCCGTAATACATTGTCTTCCAGATGAACGGCGTTACTTTGTACCCCACAATTCTGTCCATCGCGCGCCGCGCTTGCTGCGACATCACCATGTGCATATCGACTTTTTTAGGATGCGCCATGCCTTCTTTGACACCTGCCTCGGTAATTTCATGAAAGAGCACACGCTTAATATGTTTATTGTCATCTTTCACTTCTTCAGCAATATGTGCCGCAATTGCTTCACCTTCACGATCAGGGTCAGTTGCGATGAAGACGGCTTTCGCTTTCGCGGCTTTTTCTTTGATACGCCCAACAACATCTTCTTTCCCTGCGATCGTCTCATACACAACAGAAAAATCATTGTCGATGTCAACGCTCAATTTGCTTTTAGGAAGATTCTTGATGTGTCCCACCGATGCTTCGACAAAATATTCCTTCCCCAGATATTTGTTGATTGTTTTTGCTTTTGCAGGTGATTCGACTATAATAAGAGATTTTTCCATGCGACCTATTCTTCAGTGAATTGTATCATTAGTACCAAGTGAAATCTGTCCGCTGCTGTTATCCATATCGAAGAGATACCCTGCAACAAAGGATTTCATTTCCGGTAGGCCGACAGCTGAGAATCCTGCCATCATAATCCGTTCGATGATGGTCTCAACATCTGCATTCTTGAGAAGCCCAAGTCGGTGACATTGAATCAAATATCCATATGCCTGCAACCCTACGACCATCTTCTCGGCATCATTTAACATGCGGTGAGATGTGCTGGCACCGCCGGTTACATCCGTGATTGACTTCCCCACGGAAAGCCGTTCAAACACCCATGAAAAGGCAGACGATATTTCGCTTTGTGTATATCCATCGCGCGTCAGAGACGATACATCTACATCATTGAGGCGCTTATTGGAACGCAGTTCGTTGACTAAAAAAAGGATTATTTCTACAACTCGTTCTTGCATGCGTACTACAACCTTGCCTTTCGACTTATCAATGTTAAATAAAATTCTTCGCGTGTATTCATCTTATTTTTTTCGCGTTGAGTTTTATCGTTATAACCAAGTAAATGAAGCACACCATGGATCAACAGCCGCCGCGCTTCTTGCGTGTATGTAACATTATATTTCTTCGCTTGGTTTCTTGCTGCATCAAGATTGATATAAATTTCTGCTTCAACACCGCCATCTTCGCCCAGTGGAAACGCAACAACATCTGTGATGTAATCGTGCGTAAGAAATTCCCTGTTGATCGTACGAATAAAACGGTCGTGCGTGCAAATTACTGCAAGTGCCGGGATTTCTTTTCCTTCTTCTTTATAAACAATCTTTACTACGCGGAAAACCTCCTTGCCGGGAAACCGCAAATGAGGATGGTTAGTTGAAAGAAGAATCATTCGTGTTGTCATCTCCGCTTCAGACTCCTTCCCCGCACCGGTACCGCAATTTTCTTTTGACTGGTGGGTGGAAGAATCGATTCGGTTAATGACAATGCAATACCAGAAAGCATTACTTCAGGACCTAATTTTGTAAAATCACCGGAGAGAATATTCCGATCAACATTTGCATACAGCGAGCATCCACCTTCGCGCTCAATTGTCAATCCGGAAAGCTTGCCATCCGATTCACCGACGAAGGTAATTTCCCCCAACATCTTGCTGATAACATATCCTGTGCAAAAATGCAGTTGGAGATGCGCGGTTCGTGTATAAACGGATATAAGATTTCCTTTTCGGTTGCCGATGTCGATATTGGAATAGATCTCGACAGCTAATTTGCGCCGCTGTTCTTTGTTTTCAATTTCGAAACGGACACTTGTGCCCAATCGCTTCGGTTTAATTTCCAGTACGTGTGCCAGTTTTGCAATATCTTTATTTTTGAATTCGAATTTCATTTCCGTTCTGCCAAATAAATTATTCCACTGCTAACTTCTTATCATCTTAAAACATATTCATACAAAATCAACCCACGCCAATATACATTCCGCATGAGTGAATGTCAAGTTTAGATGATAATCGTTGTATTTTCAACAGCGGCTTCACACTCGAATTTGTATCCCCTGCTTCGAATTTCTTTCTTGCACTTTTTTAATATATCGTCGACTTTTTCATCGCTGTGATTCTGTTCATGGTGAAAAAGATAGAGGCGCCGTACGTTCGCCTCAGCCGCTAATCGTAACGCAAATAAATAATCCGAGTGTCCCCAGCCAACTCGATCAATATACTCTTCAGGTGTATAAGTCGTGTCATGAATGAGCACATCGGCACCACGACAAAAATCGAAGATCCTCTGGTTTGGATCACCACTCCCTGTCATGAATTTCTCTTTGACCTTCGACTCAAAATTGCTCATTGAGCCAGCGGATGCTTTATCGAATGGTTCATTGTCGCTGATATATATTAATGACTTTCCCTTATAATCAACACGGTACCCAAGTGTAAATCCAGGATGATTCACATAAATCATCTTCACGAGAGCATCATAAACTTTCATTTCCCCTTCTTCTGTAATAGGAATGAATTTTATTTTCGCTTTTAGATCATGAAGCTGGACAGGAAAATAAATAAGGTTCATTTGTTCCGAAATAATTTCGCTCAATGGTTTCTCCGGGCGATCCGTTCCAACAATTGTCAATTCATTTCCGGGAATGAATGCCGGTTTGAAAAAAGGGAATCCCTGGATATGATCCCAATGCGGATGCGAAATGAAAAGATGTGCTTTGACAGATTCGCCGTTATTGATGAGATAGTCGCCGAAACTTCGGATGCCTGTGCCTGCATCAAAAATAATCAGCCGATCATCGTCAAGACGAAGTTCTAAGCATGGAGTGTTTCCGCCATAGCGAACTGTTTGTTTGCCAGGAGTTGGAATTGAACCACGAACGCCCCAGAACGTAAGTTTCATATCATCTCTCTTCGATTGTTCATGATTGATATGCCTGAATATAGCCAACATAGTTCGTCGCTGACTGACGTATGAATTGTTTTTCTTCTTCCGTCAATGCACGTTTTCCTGTAGCCGGAATCCCCACAACAAGCATTCCTTCCGGAACATCAAATCCTTCCAACACAATCGCTCCAGCTGCTATCATGGAATTTTGATGAACATGTACTTTGTCCAACACAACAGCGCTCATGCCGATTAAACAACAATCGTCAATTGTACATCCGTGCAGAATAACACTGTGCCCGATCGTGACATTCGAGCCGATATTCAATGGAGCGGTTTTCGATGTAACATTCAGAACTGAATTGTCTTGAACATTTGTGCGCGAACCGATGTGAATAAAATTCATATCACCGCGAATGACAGCATTAAACCAGATGCCGCTGTGTTCTCCAAATTCCACATCGCCAATGATCTTTGCTCCATCTGCGACAAATACCGATGCATGCAGCGCCGGTTTTCGATCTTTATAAGGAATTATTCCCATCATTCTTCTTTTGCAGCTTTTGGCGGCATCCAATTATCTCGTTTCCAGTTCTTTAGTTCCACCTTTACACTTCCCAGAATGACCTTCAATCGTGCTGTGATTGGAATACCCGCAGCATCGTTACTGAAAACTCCTTCGAATCCACCTGTTAAACCAAAAACTCCCACAAAGTTCGCCACCCCATCTATCTTCATAACATCTACCGGATATTTAATTGCATCAATTTCTTCCTCTAAATGTTCGGTACCAAAATTGATATTTGTGACCACTTCATTTGTATCGACGAATGTTGGAATTTTTGTCTGCCTCTTCTCGCCTGCATGCGCGCGTGCATAATAGAAAAGTGATAATCCATCCTGGCAATCATTGGTTATATTAATTGTGCGCTCGCCGTCTTTTCTATATTCATTCGTTCTAAGTTTTTCTCCCCATTCGAAATACATTTTATGCGTTTCATAATCAAAGTGCATCTTGCGATAGGTAGTTTTTTTACCTGTGCTGTCTTCACTCAGCCATTGGTACGTGAACGCATCCTGATCCATCTCACTGTAAAATCGGATATGCAGATCGACCAACCAGCTTAACGATGGATTGGAATCCATTATTGCATTAGCGTGATAAATCACTCTTCCATTTCGCTCTTCTTTATGAGTTACTTTAAAATGAATCGTTCCAATGTTGAAGAAAGAATATTGGACGCTATATTCCAACTCTTCGCCAACTTGCAGCATTCTCTCCTTATGCCGCACCAGGTCTGGATCCTGATTTGAAGATCGAGCGGAAGGTTTTTCATTCTGCAGAGTGAAACCCTCCGTTATCTGTAAAAAGAACACAAACCCAATAACTATTGGAATACATAACCGCACTTATGACATTCTCCTCAATTTCTACTTATTTCAGCTTAGCAATATGTTCTGCTTCAGGAAAAAGAGTTAATGCTTTCTGAATTTGATTATCAACACCTACCAAAATACCAATTTCTCCCTCAGTTCCATAAATCATTCTTGCTATTTCTGCTTTAAGACGTGCCTTCAAAAAATCGATGTCTTTCGCATATTCTTTCTCATCGATTTTTATTTCTTTAGTTTCAACAAACTTGCGAAATTCTTTCATTACTTCATCCGGGATGAAGTATTTTAATTTATATTCTTCATAATTTTTATCATATTTTCCTCTCAGCGAGTACCCCTGCCCTTCCATGTAATTCTTAATAAAATCGTAGAAGAGGTTCTTACGATAAATGGTCAATATTAATCCGGTCACTCTTTCTGATTTAACAATATAGTCCGGCGTAATGCCTCCACCACCGAGCACAGTTCGCCCCTCGCCAGTTTTAAAAACTGGGATAGTCGTATCCAGCGATACAATTTGCTTATGTTTAAGGCTGTCACCTTCTTGTCCATCACCTGGGGATTCTTTTGCTGACTTTGTATCATGTTTATGCTCAAGATTATCACCTTCTTGTTCATCGCGCTGGAATGCTTCCAGTTGATATTCGTCTTTGTCTTTTCCTTGATACGATCGCTGTATCAAACGCCCGCTTGGTGTATAGTACCTTGCGATAGTTAATCGAATTGCCGACTTATCGGCCAACTCAATCTGCCGCTGCACAAGTCCTTTACCGAAACTTGTTTCGCCGACAATTAGACCACGATCCCAATCCTGAATAGCGCCAGCTACGATTTCACTTGCGCTTGCAGTTGCGTTATCTATAAGAATAATAAGCGGAATCTTTTCGTAGGCGTCTCCAGTTTTTGCAGTGTAAGATTCTTCAAATTCTGGTTTTCGTGATTTTGTATAAACGATTCTGTGTGGTTTATCGACAGGTCCACCATCGAGGAATTGGTCTGCCATACGAACTGCTTCTTCTAAATATCCTCCGCCGTTATCACGCAAATCCAAAATCAGTTTGCTCATACCTTTCGTCTTGAGCGTTTGCAGCGCCTTTTCCATTTCTGTATGCGTTGTCTCTTTGAATTGATTTACTTTGATGTAGCCGACATCTTTGGTAAGCATCAGCGCAGCATCAACACTCGTAAGAGCAATTTCATCGCGAATGATGACAAACTCAAGAATTTCTTTTACACTTGGGCGAACTATGGAGATTTTTACTCTTGTTCCCTTCGGTCCACGAAGCGTATGCATCACCATCTGGTCTGTCCATTTAATAGAAGACGTGTCGTTAATTTTAACGATACGGTCATTGGAAAGCACACCCATTCGTGCTGATGGTCCGCCTGCAACCGGTTCGATTACCGTAATGGTGTCATTCAATACACGAAATGAAATTCCAACTCCTTCAAATTTGCCCTTGAATTCTTCCATTACCTTTTCCAATTGCTTAGGTGGAATATATACTGAATGCGGGTCGAGCGTGTTGAGCATTCCTACGATCGCCGCATCCGTCAGTTTTCCAGTATCGACATCATCAACATACACCTTCTCCGCAGCGCTTAGAACATCACCGAATTTTTTAATCTGTTCGTAAATATTGTCGGCAGAAATCAGGTTATTGATTTCCATACCGGCAAAAATGCTAACGACGACCAGCGCCGCAGTTGTGGTTAAAGAAAACCTCTTTTTCATTACACTCTTCCTTATTGATGGCAGCATCGCATAGTGAATATCGTTTCTTCGATTCGGCATTTTATGCATTCAATCTCTTACTATGATAAGGTACGTGAAATCAGCGGAAAATCAAAGACGGTCTAAACCGTAATGCTTTTTAAAATACGAATACGTTCCCTAAGAGTTACTGGAATGTTGATAATTCTTTCAGATGGGAGTTCTGAAGAAACTGAACGCGGTCGAATAAAATGTGAAAAAATAGAGTCTTCCTTGTTATTCGTCGTGCATATTTTTCTTACAAGCATTACTCTGGTTTCATTTGCGGGAAAAATATGACATCCCTGATTGAATCCTGATTCGTCAACAACATAGTCAACCGATCAATGCCAATGCCCAAGCCAGTTGTCGGCGGCATACCGTATTCAAGTGCACGAATAAAATCTTCATCCAGCACCTGCGCCTCCTCGTCCCCACGAGCACGAAGTTTCATTTGTTCTTCAAATCGAGTACGCTGATCAATTGGATCATTCAGCTCCGAAAACGCATTGCATAATTCCTTGCCATTTACAATTGCCTCGAAGCGTTCAACTAATCCAGGTTCTGATCTGTGTTTCTTCGCTAGCGGCGACATTTCCAGCGGATAATCCGTAATGAATGTCGGTTGAATTAAATACGGCTCAACTTTCTCGCCAAAAATTTCATCAATAATGCCGCCTGCACCTATTTTTGGATCTATTTCGATATACAACTCTTTTGCAATCGCTCGTAGCTCATTCTCATTTTTTTCTCTTAGATCTTTACCGGTGTGTTCTTTAATCGCATCGAACATAGTAATTCGTTTCCATGGCGGAGTAAAATTAATTTCGTGATTTCCTAATGTCGCAACAGCCACTCCGTTAAGTGCAATTGCTATGTTCGAGACAAGTTCTTCCACCAAATTCATCATCCACCGATAGTCATGGTACGCAACATAGAGTTCCATCATCGTGAACTCCGGGTTGTGCGTTTTATCCATTCCTTCATTGCGGAAATCTTTAGAGATTTCATACACACCGTCGTAACCGCCGACAATTAATCGCTTCAGATAAAGTTCGTCTGCGATGCGCATATAAAGTTTCATATCCATCGCATTATGGTGCGTTATAAATGGTCTCGCTGATGCGCCGCCATATATCGGTTGGAGTACGGGCGTTTCCACTTCCAAATATCCACGTTCATCCAAGAATTTCCGAATGGCGCTCATCATCTTTGATCGTTTTATAAACACTTGCCGTACATCCTGATTGACAGCAAGGTCAAGGTATCGCTGACGATAGCGTAATTCTTTATCTGAAAACGGATCATAGATGGTCTTGTTTCCATGCTCATCCACTTTTTCTTTTGCAATGGGAAGCGGCCTTAACGATTTTGAAAGAAGAATAAGTTCTGACCCATGAATAGAGATTTCTCCCATCTTTGTGCGAAAAACAAAACCTCGAACGCCAATGATGTCGCCAATGTCCATGAGCTTAAAAGCATCGTATGATGTGCCGATATCTTCACGTCGTAAATAAATCTGGATGCGCCCTTGCGAATCTTGAATATGACAGAACGACGCTTTACCCATCCGGCGGATAGACATAATTCGACCGGCTATTGATACCGTGCGCTGTGGTGCATCGTCTTTAAAATGATTAATGATTTCCTTGGAAAATGCATCACGTATAAATTCATATGGATATGGATTTATACCAAGCTTCATCAGCTGTTCTAATTCTTCCCGCCGACGCAGTATTAGGACATTAATATCTTCATGTTCTTGTTCAGGAAAATGAGTTTTCTTGTCTTCAGTCATAGTCAATTCCGATAATCAAAAGTGTTTAATTTAATTTTCTTTCTTACTACAAAAGATTAAGTCGATCAGGATTACATCGTCCGTACAATGCAGTCAATTCATAGAGTCGGTTTGCAGGTTCGGGTCCAACTTGGTCCCATGTGAAGCGCCATTCCCAATTTCCTTCAATGGTGCCGGGAAAATTCATTCTTCCTTCGCTTCCAAGTCCGATTATATCTTGGAATGGCATCACTGCTATATCCGCTGATGATTGCAAAGCAAGCTTGATCAAATCCCAATTAATTTCATGTCCATCCGTTTTACAATATCGTCGTACGAAATCGCGTTCGTGTTCTGTTGCTTTTTCATACCAGCCGCAAGTTGTATCATTGTCATGCGTGCCGGTATAAACCACGCAGTTATTTTCGTATTGATGCGGAAGAAAAGTATTTTCCGTGCCATCAGTAAATGCAAACTGCAAAACTTTCATTCCTGGAAAGTTTAATTTTTTACGAAGTGCATTCACTTCAGGCGTTATAATTCCAAGATCTTCCGCAATAATTGGCAGTGTACCGAGCTCTCCCTTCACAGTTTTGAAAAAATCTGCACCCGGCCCCTTTACCCACCGACCGTTCTTTGCTGTCTCTTCTTTCTCTGGAATTTCCCAATATGATTCAAATCCACGAAAGTGATCAATACGGAGAATATCGAACATCTCAAATGTCTTTCGAAACCGATTGATCCACCATCGATAGTCGTCTTGTTTCATTATATCCCAGCGATATAATGGGTTGCCCCACCGTTGTCCCGTTTCACTAAAATAATCCGGTGGAACACCGGAGACAAACTTAGGCACTCCATCATCATCTAACTCGAACATATCCGGATGAGACCAAACATCAGCGCTGTGTTGAGAAACGAAAACAGGAATATCTCCAATAAGTTTAACACCATGCGCCGTTGCATACGACTTTAATTTTTTCCATTGACGATCGAAACACCATTGAGTGAATTTGTGAAATTCTATGTGCTCCCGCAGTTCCTCCGATGCTTTCTTTAAAGCGTAGGAATCGCGTCTTGTTATGTCATGATCCCAAGAAGTCCACTCTTCGCCGTTAAACTTGTGATTCAATGCTTGGAAGAGCGCGTAATCATCCAACCATAATTTTTCTGTCTTACAATACACTTCATATTGATTTTTATTTTCTAAATTCCCTTCCTTTAAAAACTTTTGGGATGCTTTCTTAAGCATGTTTATTCGAAATGGTATAACTTCTTCATAATCAAGGCGATTAGGCGATTTACATCGAGTATCATCAAGTTCGTTTAGCGTTAACCAGCCGTAATAAACTAATTCTTGTAAATCAATGAGTAATGGATTGCCCGCAAATGCTGAGAGAGACATATAAGGAGAATTCGCCAGGCCAACTGGACCTAACGGGAGCATTTGCCAAAGCGATTGACATGCCTTTGATAACCAATCGATAAAATGATAAGATGATGCGCCAAGATCTCCAGATCCAAAAGGACCTGGTAATGATGTTGGATGCAGAAGAATTCCGCTGCTACGAGTAAATCTCATCAATCTCTTTTCTGCTTGTAGAGCCGGCAAGTTTTTTCAAGTAGTTGACCTCGCTTCGAGTCAGAAACCGCCAATTTCCACGAGGAAGTCCGAGCGGTGTGAGTCCAGCAAAAGAAACGCGGTCGAGTTGCCGGACATCATACCCGATGACTTCGAATATTCTTCGGATCTCTCTGTTTCTTCCTTCATGCAAAGCAAGAAGCACTTTCCTCCGCTTAGAACCATCAATGATTTCAGCGGATTGCACTTTTGCTAAACCTTCTTCGAGGCGGACACCTTTGCGCAGTTTTTTCAAATCTTCATCGCTCACCTGACGATCAAGTGTAACGCGGTATAACTTTTCAATTTCAAATTTCGGATGGATTAACGCATTTGCCAGGTCGCCGTCATTTGTAAAAAGCAGAACACCCGTCGTATTTCTATCTAATCGTCCAACAGGATAAATGCGCTGTTTGACATGGACATATTTCATAACAGTGGTGCGTCCTTTTTCGTCACTCATCGTCGTAATTGAATCTTTTGGTTTGTTGAAGATAATATAAACGAGCTTTTCTTCAAGGTTCACCAATTCGCCTTGAACAGAAATTTTGTCCCTCCCTACGTGTACTTGAACACCCAATTCCTTAATCAATTTGCCATTGACTTTCACAGCACCTGAAAGAATTAATTCATCGTTCTTTCGGCGTGAGCCAATTCCTGCCATTGCAAGATACCGGTTCAAGCGAACAGTTTCTTGATGAACCCCTGAATCTTTTCTCTCCATACCTTCCATCGCTTTGTCGCCTGCCCCTTTGGGGGTTGCGGCTTTCCTGATTCCGAAGTGTTTTGGCCGTCGTCTTGAATCAATTCTTCTGTCGTTAATGACATTTCTCCGTTTTGTTTTTCAAATTCCGATTTTATTTTTGATTCAATAATATTTTTTATCGGCGCAGCCGAATATTCTACTTTTTGTTCTTCAATTATTTTTATAACAGGTTCTTGTTCGATGCTTTCATTAGATATATCTTCTTGCAATGAGACCATCGACACTTCTTTTTGCACATTTTCATCTGATATTTGATCAATCGGTAACCGCTCTTCAGATAAAGCAGGTTCAGAAGTAAATTCAATCTTTTTTTGTCCTGCTTCCTCTAATGCCTTTTGTTCTTCAATAGGCATGATCCTGATTTCACGTGTTCTGTTGTGTGGAACGATTTCAACACCTTTTTTGCTAAGTTCCGGTTTCTTTTTGGGAATGTGCGGTAAGCGTGACTTAAAGTCCTCCTGCTCTTTTCGTGCCTGCTCAGCTCCAGCTTGAGCTTCCAACATTCTGCGTTCCGTTTCAAATTGGCTTTCCCCAAGAATTTCATCGATCTCTCTCGGCCGGGGCAGATCTGTGATGTCGTTCAATCCAAAATGCTTCAGAAATTCTCTCGTCGTTCCGTACAAAAGTGGGCGTCCAACACTTTCAGCTCGTCCCGTCACAGCAAGTAATTCTTTTTCCAGCAAAGTTTTAAGGACATAATCGCAATTAACGCCACGAATTTTTTCAACTTCAGCTTTTGTCATCGGCTGTTTGTAAGCAATGATCGCCAACGTTTCAACACCAAATTGCGAAAGTTTCCTTCGCCCTTGCTCCTTATAAAGTTTTCCGAGCCATTCAGCATACTCTGATAATGTCGCAAATTGATATCCACCAGCAATTTGCACAATACGATATGGTCGATCCTGCCTTGTATATTCCTTGTTCAGATCGGTTACGATTTGTCGAACGGCTTCCGGCTCTATATACTTCGGTTTATCACTGCGTACGTATTCATCTTGATAAATAGAACGTATCTGGTTAATAGAAAGCGGTTCCTGTGCAGCAAAAATTAATGCCTCGACCAACGCTTTGAACGTAGTTGGAATTTTCAGTTCAGGTTTTTCTATTGTGATCTGTTCTTCGGTCAATTCACATTTCTCATAATAGATAGATCGCCGAATGGCTGTAATTGTCTGATGATGATTTTCTTTGCTCGTATCACTTCTAGCAAAGCAAGAAATGTAACGACAATACGGATTCGGTCCGTGAAGTTTTTAACTAAATCGTAAAAAGTAGCTTCAGAGCGCCGGGAAAAATATTCCTCAATATATGCGATTTGTTCTTCAATAGTTACATTGATTTTTTCGATTTCATGGACAAAATTTTTCGGCATTCGATCCATTGCGAATTTAAATGATGCAATCAGGTCAAAGAAGGTCACATCGCGGATCATATCTTCGCCTGTCTCTTCTTCTACCGTATGTTCATCGGCAGAACGATACCCACGGTAGTGCACTTTCATTTGTTCTTCTTCGTACCTCTTAATCTGCAGAGACATTTCCTTGAAGCGCTTATATTCCACTAATCGCTGTATTAAGTTTGCACGCGGGTCAAGTTCTTCTTCCTCGCCTTGTTCCGGCGGTAAAAGCATTTTTACTTTTATTTGCATTAACTCGGCAGCCATGACTAAAAATTCACCCGCGATTTCCAGATCAAATTGCTGCAAGAAATGCATGTAATCTAAAAATTCTCTCGTGATACTCGCTATCGGAATATCATAAATATCCAATTCATCCCGCTTGATGAAGAATAACAGAAGATCCAGCGGTCCTTCGAAATCATTGAGTTTTATTGTGTACAATGAGTTATCAGCTATCAGTTGTCAGTTATCAGTTTATCTATGCTAATACTTTTTTTAGTCTACTATCCGTAATGTACTGTCTGTAATCTATTTTCTTTCTACCTTCTACTTTTTACTTTCTATTTGTTTATCCCAGTTTCATTGCTTCGTGTACTTCATTCATCGTTTGTTTTGCGACTGCCTTTGCACGCTGTTCGCCATCAGCAAGAATATTTTTTACATCATCCATATGCGTTTCATAATATACCCTCTTCTCAAAACTCGGCGCAAGCGTCTCAATAATTTTTTTTGCGCAGTTCATTTTGCAATCCACACATCCAAGTTTTCCACTTTCACAATTGGTACGAATCTCCGGAACTTCTTCCGGATTGAATTTATTATGATAAGCAAAAATCAAACAGATATCGGGATGGCCAGGATCACCTTTGCGGACTTTTTGAGGATCCGTCACAGCCGTCTTTAGCTTTTTCATTATTGCTTCGGGTGAATCTGAAAGAAGAATTGTATTTCCCACAGACTTGCTCATTCGTTTTCCATCTAAACCAGGCAATCGAGCAAACTTTGTAATTTTCCCTTCCGGTTCTGGAAAAACCGGGGCATATTGTACATTAAAGCGTCGCGCCAGCTCGCGCGTAATTTCAATATGAGGCAATTGGTCTTCACCGACAGGTACTACATCGCCTTTGTAGAGCAAAATATCTGCCGCTTGCAATACAGGATATCCAAGATGTCCATAGACAACGCTGTCCATTTCAAGATCGCGAACTTGTTCCTTCAATGTAGGGTTTCGTTCAAGACGCGAAGTAGTAATAAGCATCGAAAAAAGCAGATGCAGCTCTGAGTGCTCTTTGATTTGCGATTGGCGAAACATTGGGCTTTGCACAGGATCAAGCCCTGCAGCAAGCCAATCGATGAGCATATCGATGGAGTTATTATAAATCTCCGATGTATCCGGATCGGTTGTCAACGCATGATAATCGGCGATGAGATGATAATTCTGATATTCACCTTGCATTGCTACCCAATTCTCCAATGCGCCTGTAAGATGGCCAAGGTGCAGTTTCCCTGTTGGACGCATACCGCTGAGAATTATTTTTTTCTTTTGACTCAAGAGAATAATTGACCCCTTTCCGTGAAACAGCTCACAGTATTCAGTTATCAGTAATCAGTAAAACTTTATTGTTGTAAAACTGAGAACTGATAACTGACCACTGATGACTAACAATCAATTCATAAACAAATACGGTTTCCAATGGTCATCCACCGTACCGACAAAGTGCCGTATAAACATTACGTGATTGGGACGAATCGGTTTGCGCAAAAGTTTCATCTGTGCTTCATGCAATGTTCGATCCCCTTTCTTGTTGTTGCAGGAAACGCAGGCAGCAACAAGATTTTCCCAGGTATCTGGACCGCCCTTGGCTTTGGGAACAACATGATCTACTGTGAGCATTGATTCAGTTCTCCCGCAATATTGACATAAATGTCCATCACGGCGTAATATATTTTTGTGGGAAAGGACGATTTTCTTATAGGGTAGACGAATATAGACAGAGAGGCGAACGATGCTTGGATAAGGCATCGACGTATAGACAGAACGCAATTTTTTTCCATCGCACGCTGCAATCAATTCTGCTTTGCCCAGATACAAAAGAATGATTGCTTTCTTGACGTTACAGATGCTTAACGGCTCATAATCATGATTTAATACAAGCACTTTTCGGCTCAATTTTCCGTCTGCGCCGATGGTTCTTTCAAAGACACTGAAGACCTATGCACCTCCTTTTACACAATTGAGTTGTTGGCTCAAAAATTTCTTGTCGATATCATTGATTCCATTGAAAATATACCATAATCCACACCGAGAGTCAAGATGCGGAAAAAACCGATTTGAGATTTCGTAATCTATAAGGAAGACTGGATTAAACAATCCAAAGGTTTCCAGCGATTAACCAAAGTGAACCTTTGGAAGTTCGTATTAATTACGTTTATGTCTTTTACTTATCTCCTCCATTGAATCGCCGCCAAATTTTTCTAAAAATGCATTTGCTAACACTGGAGTAATCACTGCCTCACCGATAACCGATGCGGCTGGCACAGCACAGACATCGGAGCGCTCATATCGGGATTCTACTAGTTTATTCGTCGCGAGATCGACAGCCTTCAATGGCTTGGCAAGCGTAGCAATCGGTTTCATAGCGGCACGAAGAACGATCATCTCGCCATTTGTGACACTTCCTTCAAGTCCGCCAGCGCGATTAGTTATACGTGCAATCCTATCATCCTGCAATTTGAATTCATCATGAACCTGAGAACCAAATTTCATTGCATTCGCAAATCCATCTCCGATCTCAACACCTTTAATCGCTTGAATCGATATTAGCGATTGAGCAAGTTGCGCATCCAACTTTCTATCATACTGCACATAACTTCCTAATCCTATCGGAACACCAGTAACAATGATTTCGAATATTCCCCCAAGCGTGTCACCCGCTTTCTTTACTTTTTTGATCTCTGCTATTGCCTTAGTCTCCGTTGATTTATCAAGCATTCGCACTTCGGATTTATCCGCTTCTTCTGACACGTTGTATGCCGCTCGCGACTCATTGTTGATCAATTTCGTAATCTTCTGATCGATTTTCGTTCTATTCTTCACCACTGCCGAACCAATACTCAAGACATGACTGCCAATGAAAATGCCATTGTCTTCCAAGAATTTCCTGATAATGGTACAAAGTGCCACACGTATCGCAGTCTCGCGCGCACTTGCTCGATCAATCACATTACGTAAATCATCGAATCCGTATTTCACTGCACCGGAATAATCAGCGTGACCGGGGCGAGGAATTGTAATCTTCTCGATTCCTGCTCCATCGCTATCGACAGACATTCTCTCTGTCCAATTCTGCCAGTCCTTATTCTGAATCATCAAAGCAATCGGTGAACCAATCGTTTTGCCGAATCGCAGACCGGAAAGAATCTCGACTTTATCCGTTTCAATTTTCATCCTGCCACCGCGGCCATATCCTTGCTGGCGCCGCCACAATTGGTGGTCAATGTATTTGGCAGAAATCTCGATGCCCGCCGGCATTCCTTCCAAAATACCAACGAGCGCTTTGCCGTGCGATTCTCCTGCAGTGAGATAGCGGATCATAGGTTTGTTCTCGTGATTAATAATATAAGAGTGAATTACATTCCATCTCTACAGACATATTCAATAAAACAAAATTTCGAAGGAGATTCAATTGGCATACAAACAAAAAGCGCGACCGATGTACTCAGCCGCGCCTTTTTTTTAGATTTATGAATTGATCTTTAATGCTTATTTGGGCATCTCAATCGGGACAAAGCGCATTTTTTTATCCTCCCCTTTTACTCGTAACATTACGGCATCGCCCGGTCTCATTTTTCTAATCGATTTTTCAAATTGTTCTGGCGTTGAGATTTTTTGATCACCAATATCCGTTACGACATCACCTTTCCTCAATCCGCGTTCCTGTGCCGCACCAAGATCTTCGATATCAGAAACCAATACTCCTTTCTCCACCTCGTATCGCTTCTTTGTTTTCGAATCCATTGCTTTCACAGTAACACCAATTTCCTTTACATCAATAGCCTTTTCCGCACTGACTTCAGAATCAGTTTCGTCTTTTTCACTAGTATTCTCTGCCACTGTTTCATCTTTTTCATCGCGTGAACCAAGCGTAACCTTCTTCGCAATTTCCTTTCTATTCCGCCAAATTTGGAGTGCAACAGTTTCTCCTGGATGCTTCGAAGCGATAGCGGTTTGTAGAGCTTGCACCGTATTCACTTCTTTTGCATCTATCGAAAGAATAATATCTCCGTCTTCAATGCCTGCTTTATCACCTGCGGCATCCTTTGTGACTGATTCGACCCAAACTCCTTTTGTTTTTTCAAGTCCGGCAGCTTTAGCATAGACTGCATCAACGTCTTTAATTTGCACACCAAGAAATCCTCGTCGAAATTTTCCGTATCTGATAATATCGGTTGCAACCCGTTTAGCAAGATTCAATGGAATTGCAAAGCTGTATCCTTGATAACGCGCATTGGTCGTGGCAATGGCAGAATTAATTCCAACAACTTCTCCGTTAATATTTACAAGCGGTCCGCCACTATTGCCTGGATTAACGGCGGCATCTGTCTGAATAAAATTTTCTATCCCATACCCGTCTTGTTGGTTTATGCCGATGTTCCTTCCGAGAGCACTGACAATTCCCTGCGTCATTGTCGATTTCAATCCTAAGGGTGCACCAATTGCGAAGACGATGTGTCCAACCTCAACGTCGTCTGAGTTTCCAAGCGCCGCAACAGGCAAGTTATCTGCATCAATCTTGATCACAGCAAGATCAGTATACTTATCTGTACCAATTAGTTTTGCCTTGAATTCTCGAGTATCAGAAAGCTGAACTTTAATTCCATTCTTCTTTGTATTAGCAACGACATGATTGTTGGTCAGGATATATCCATTCGCTGTTATGATTACACCTGAACCAGATCCGACTTCAGGTCCGCGCTTTGGCATTTCAAATTTAAAATCCGGGCCAAAGAATCGATGGAAGAATTGACCTGGGTCTTCTTGAGAATCTGATTCTGATTCTCCACCCATTTCAACTTGCACGTATACAACCGACGGTGTTACCGTTTTGCCGACGTTATGAAATGCTTCATTTAATGCCTGCAATGTAGAATTCGGTTTGATCGGCGCCTGTTGAGCTCCAAGTTTGACGTCGTCCCCCGCAAACGAGAAATCAACGCCTTTGAAGCTTGATACTAGCACAACACCAAAAATAATTCCCAAACTAATAAGAAAGACAGCCGCTAGTACTGATTTGGTTGACATAATGTTTACTCCTATTGTGTTGCAACTTTATTGTATTGATGAAATAATTCTGTCGATTTCAAAGGTTTTAATCCTTCAAAGTGATATCGTAAATATAGACGTATGATCTCATCGATTTGGTTCCCGACATGTATATCAAACTCGAGAGTACCGAGACTGCTCATTTGTGCATTCAATAGTTGCCGCACAATCTGTAACCCCCGAGTTGAAATAGAAATAAACGCAACGCTCTGATCTCCGATGTTCATTGAAGAGTCGCTTGGCATACAGCAACGATTGCAGAATACTGCCCCGCGAGCCACTTGAAATGCAAACTGCTTGTCACCGTTACCTATGACAAGAGGATTTCCACATTCGCCGCAGACTTCAAAGTTTGGTGCATATCCAAACAATGAGGCAAGCCGTAAGCGGAATGCATATAAATACGACGAGTAATTTTTGGAGCTGGTATTTAGTGCGCTCAATGTTTCACCGAGCAATGCAAATAGCACTGGATTGCGCTCCTCATGATGCGTAACTTGATTAACAAGTTCAATCACTGCTAATGCCGTGGTTATTCGATCTAAATCTTCTGTGAGATTCTTAAACGAATCGATGGCATCACATTGTGAAATCAGGTGAAGATCGCGGTGCTCTTTCTTATAAATAACAAGCATCGAAAGCGTCATCGGTTCTAATGCCGAACCGAATTTATTCTTTGCTGTTCGCGCACCTTTGGCAATACCTTTCAGTTTTCCGTATTCCTTTGTGTAGAATGTGACAATCTTGCTCGTGTCACGGTACTTCATCGTCTTCAGGATTATAGCTTCAGTTTTAATAAGCATATCAACTCTGCGAACGGAGATGCAAAAGCGAATCGGAAAATGGTGGATAAAGAATTCCTTGATCTGTAACAATCGCCGTTATGAATTCGTTCGGCGTCACATCGAATGCTGGAGAATAGACCGCCACACCTTCCGGTGCGATTCGTTTGCCGAATACTTCGATAATTTCTTTTCCATCTCGTTCTTCAATCGGAATATCGTTGCCCGTCTTCATCTGAAAATCAATTGTCGAAATTGGCGCAGCAATATAAAATGGAATCTCGTGATGCTTCGCCAGTACTGCAACATTATATGTTCCCACCTTATTCGCAACGTCGCCATTAATTGCTATTCGATCTGCACCGACAATAACTGCATCAATTTTTCTTTGCTTCATCAGAACCGCTGCTGCGCTATCGACAATCAACGTCGCTGGAATGTTTGCTTGTTTCATTTCCCAAGCTGTTAGGCGTGCACCTTGCAAAAGCGGCCGCGTTTCATCAATATAGACGCACTTGAGTTTTCCCTTTTCCCATGCCTTGGTGACAATACCAAGCGCTGTGCCGCGTCCACCGGTAGCAAGAGCACCCGCATTGCAATGAAGGAGAATAGAACAAGAAAGTGGAAGAAGCTCGATACCAAAGGAACTAATGCGCTCGCACATTTCAGAATCTTCTTGATGGATAAGAAGCGCTTCGTCGAGCAAGCGTTTTTGTAATTCAGCGATAGAATTTGTCTGCCATGCATCTAGTACACGGCGTTGTCGGTTTAAAGCCCAGAAGAGATTGACAGCAGTTGGGCGCGTAGAAGCAAGAATATCTATTATAGATTGAAGAAAGGATCGAATTTCGCCAGGTTCAGTTTTTTTTAACTGAAGACTTGAAAGCGCAACACCATATGCTGCCGCAATACCAATCAATGGTGCGCCGCGGATTGCGAGACGCCTAATCGCTTCAGCTACAACGGCAACATCATCAGTTTTAAAAAATACTTCTTCGAGAGGAAGTTTTGTTTGATCAAGAAACCGGATATTGCCGTTTATCCATTCCAACGGCTTCATTGCAATCATTTCTCATCAAACCGTGATATATCCATGAACGAATGGAATCGGTCGTGAATTTTGAGATAACTCAAGTCACGCAGACTATCCACACTAAATTTTTCAACACAGAATGAAGCTAATGTACTGCCATAGATTATGGCGCGTTTGAGATTTTCTGAAGAGATATCGTCAGTTCGTGCAAGCCAACCAATGAAACCACCGGCAAATGCATCTCCCGCTCCCGTCGGATCGAAAATAGTTTCCAGCGGATATGCCGGCGCCGAGAAGATTGTCTCATCTGTCACGAGCATTGCACCGTGCTCGCCTTTTTTGATTATAATAATTCGTGGCCCCATCTTAATAATTTTTTTTGCCGCTTTGATGAGGTTTGGTTCTTGTGTAAGCAAACGCGCTTCAGAATCATTGACGATGATGACATCCATATATTTCATGGTTTCTATCAGCTCTTTTAATTTTGTATCAATCCAATAATTCATTGTATCGCCAACAACGAGCCGCGGTTTCTTAATCTGATTCAATACCTGTAATTGAAGCACTGGATCAATATTGCCAAGACAGACATACGAAGAAAATTTGAATCTTTCTGGAATTTTTGGGTCGAATTTTTTAAAAACATTAAGATCCGTAAAAAGCGTGTCACGAACATTGAGGTCGTAATGATACTTTCCGCCCCACTGAAAGGTTTTACCATGCTCGATAATTTGCAGTCCATCCAAATCTATTTGCCGCGATTCCATGAATTTGATGTGTTCCTTCGGAAAATCTCCGCCCACCACGCCAACCAGCCGTATCGGCGCCGTGAAGTAACTTGCCGCAGCAGAAATATATACTGCTGATCCGCCCAGTGCTTTTTTTACACTTCCAAAAGGCGTCTCGACAGTATCGAGTGCAACAGAGCCGACAACTAATAAACTCACGATGATATCCTTTCGATGTTAGAGTGGAGTAATTTCTACTAACCGGGCGGTTTCTTTATTTCCGATTATAAATTCATTGACAATATCCATAGAACGTCTTTGGCCGGGCCACACGAGTCTTTTTCTTGCATCTTCAAATCGCAGCCATTCGAAGCGTTGATGTTCTGATGACATGTGCAGTGTTGAAGACGCATCGAGCTCAACGGCAAACACAGGGACCAATTGAATCATATCCATCGCAAGATCAAAATATGTGTCCACATAAGGAATCGTCCAACAACGCTTTGGAGACAAGCCTGTTTCTTCCTTCAACTCGCGCATTGCTGCTTTTAATGCACTTTCATTCTTTTTCATCGTTCCGGTTACAATCTGCCAGAGTCCGGGATAGAGCTTTTCTTCTTGTGCGCGTTGGAGGACAAGAAAATGCGCTTCTGTATTTTGCACTTTAAAAGCGCACACTTCCACAATTTGATTTACAATGCTTGCCAGAGAGACTCTTTCTTTTATCGTAAAAAAGATAAACGAATTTTAGTTGAATTCAAATTGCAGGATTTGCAGGTTGTGAAATTACTTTCGCACAAACTGATTTCTCCAATGTGCAAGAAATATACCGCAAGCGATTCCGACATTAAGCGATTCTGCTTTGCCGAAACGTGGAATACTTAATACTTCATCAGCTTGTTGAAGAATATCCGGATTTACACCATGTGCTTCACTTCCCAAGAGAAGAATGGATTTTTCCTGCGGTGTAGAAGAATTGACTGGATTTCCATCAAGAGCTGTTGCAATGAGCCTGAAACTTTCAGATTTAAGATGAGAGATCGCAGCTTTTAAATCAAGATTTTCGAAAACCTTCAAATGAAAAATGGAACCTGCAGTTGCACGCACTACTTTTTCATTATAGAGTGAAACGCATCCTTCGCTTAAAAGAACCGCATCAACACCGAACCAATCGCACGTACGAAGAATAGTACCGAGATTTCCGGGGTTACTTATATTGTCGCAAGCAACGATGAATTTTGCGGACCGAAGATATTTTGTATCGAATGTCTCGATCTGTTGACACACAAGAGTTACAATTCCTTGAGAATGGACAGTATCGGAAATTTGTCTTAACTGCACTTCCTTCAATTCTTTTACAGGAATACTGTGTTTCTTTGCGAGTGCAAGTATTGATTGGTGTTCGGAATTTTGACTTGCTTCGGGCAACACGGCAACCATTTCAATAGAGAAATTCGACTCCAATGCATCTTGCAATGGACGCCAGCCCTCAAGAAGAAATTTACGCCCAGTATCTCGATACTTCTTCTGTTGAAGTGAGCGAAGATATTTTATTTCGGCTTGACTTAAATTCATAGTTTGAATATAGAGAAAAAGGTAAGGAGAAACAAAATCAACTCTTGGGGAATATTCGATCCACGCACTAGGAATGTAATTAGGAATTGTAGATACGATAACGACTAATTTATTTTCCGTCATCGAGCCCAAAATTATATCCTTTCTTTTGATGGATTCACTCCGGAATAGAGATTCTTCCTTTCGTTCGCACAAGTATAGCGGTGGAATGTGCGCCTGGAACGACTTCGGATGCATGTAAAGACCGATGCCCACTCACCTGTTGAACTCCAAGCCAATGGTTCGCTGACAAACCTTCAAGTATTTTACAATGCGTTCGATTGCGGCAAAGACGGCGTAATGTATTTAGCTCCATAAAAACGTGCGATGATTTGGAATTTGAAGTAGAAGAAAGTATTTTGTGCGGTAAGAACTTACGTCCTAACCGATACCGATATATGGACACCTCCTGACAGAATATACTGTCTTTTCTTGATGTCCGAAATACCGGGGCAAGATCAACCACCCCTTAGTCCCCTCCTTAGTAAGGAGGGGATTCAGGGAAGGTTAAAAAATCCAAAAATAAGATGACAATAGCTTACAATAAAAAATCTCAAACAGCGCGTCGTCGTGCACTACGACACTCTATGTCGAAAGCTGAAGTGATTTTATAGGAAAAGCTCACAAGAAAACAAATGCATGGATATAAATTCCGGCGTCAATATGGTATTGATCAGTACGTTCTTGACTTCTATTGTCCACACCTAAAGCTTGCAATAGAAATTGATGGCGATTCACACTTTGTGGCAGGAGCAGAAGAATATGACCAAGCGCGGCAGGAACATATTGAGGCATACGGTATACAATTTCTCCGTTTTACAAATAGCGATGTATATGAAAACCTCTGTAGTGTAAGCCAAACGATTTGGGAGAAAATAGAAAACGCAGTATATCATAGCAATAGCATAGAACCTGTAAAAAAAAGTTGAGCAAAAAAATATTATGGATATCATACCGGCATGACTGCAATTCCCTTTGATGTTAATGACGACAAGCTTCGCAAGAAATTCTTCGATCAACTTTTCAACGAGTGTATTACTTCCCTCGCTGAAAATACTCCTCCCCTCTGGGGCAAAATGACTCCGCAGCATATGATCGAGCACCTCGTCTGGTCATTTGAATGCGCCACCGGCATCATTGAAGTTCCCTGTCGTACTCCGGAGAACCTGCTCGAGCGGACAAAAAGATTTCTCCATGACAACAGGCCAACACCTCACGAGTTCAAGAATCCCTTGCTCGGTGAGAATCCACTCCCGTTTCGATTCCCCACCTTCGCTGACGCGAAGAGCGCATTGCGCAAGGAGGTCGCTCACTTTGTCATTCATTTCCGGGAACAACCGAATGCGATTCATGTTCATCCCGTATTTGGACCGCTCAGTGCGGAGGAATGGCATCGAGCTCAATTCAAGCACTGCTATCACCACTTGCTGCAATTCGGAGTTATCCAAATAGATCCATGAGGATCAATCAGATAATCTTATCTCACCCCATTCGCGATTCTCTCCCATAACTTTCAGCATGCAGTAATCGTAGCGCTCTATAATCCAACGAAGTCGTCATTCATTCAGCAAACGTCAATAAAGATTCTCCATCAATTTATCGCTGAGATCATCCATCTTCGGATTTAAAGACTTAATCAACCGTATTTTCCATGCACGATGCCACTTCTTAATTTGTTTTTCCCTTTCTATTGCATCGCTGATTGATTCAAAATACTCGTAATAGACAAGGTCATGACATCGATATTTGCGCGTAAAAACTGAACCTATTCCTTCACGATGTTGGTGCACTCTTTCTGCAATATCCGAGGTTACACCTGAGTAAAAAGTCGTTCATAACTTATTGCTCATTATATAGAAATAACCTGCCTTCATTCCACTAAAACGTATTCACCAGCAACGGCAAGGTCAAGCCTCTACACATCAATAAACCTTTTATTGCATCAAACAAAAAAGAAAAAGTCATCCCGACAAGTTCTTGGTCGGGATCTCATGTTTGAGATCCTGAACAGAAACACTTCAGGATGACTATTTCGTCACTGTTGCATTTTTTGCAATCTCAACATCCTTTGCGACATCGGGGCGCAGCAGATCCCAATGGAAGCGGAGCCGGTCATTCTCTTTCCATGATTTGCCATCCTGTTCGCTGTAATGAACCAGCGGCATGGTGTTGTATATTGGATGTGTTATAGCAATCACGCTATCCCAAAAGCTCAAAGCATTCCTCAAATGTGCTATTGCATTCTGTTTCTCTTCTATTTCTCCGGTCATGCGATACGTTTGCAGCGCAACGGCTCCTTTCATTTTTTCTGAAAATAGCAGCCCCAGGTTCGCCCAGACTTTCACATCCGCGACTTCGAACATCAACGAGTTATTTTCGGATGGTTGAATATTCCTGACAAGTTCGAGCGCTTTGATGCAGTCGTGTTCAAGCAGTCGGGATAACATGGGAGGCGTCATTTTACCTTCCGGAAAAGTTCTGCCGGATGTAATCTCTTTCACATATTCCGCCACAGAAACATAATCAGTATCGAGCGGAGGCTGGCTGATCTGCCTCTCAACGGAAATATATTCCACTCTTTTCGTCGCAGGGTTAAGCGCCATAAAACCTTCAGCATAGAGTGTGAAATCCCAGCTGCAATCGAACGATGAAGCGAGATGGAGCGGCGTTTGCCCTGCTAAAGAATACGCATCGAAGAGAACGCCAGCTTGTTTTCCGTAGCGCCGATTGAATTCCGCCCTGAATATATCGTCCGGTGTTTCCGGGTTGTAGAGCAGTCGTCCCCAGAGCTTATAGAACAGCCATTGCCGTTGAAAAGCGTATTTCCAATCAACTGTAATTCCTGGTGCAGTGAAATAATCCTTTGCAGGAATATACGTTTCCGATCCGACACAATAGCCTCCGACATAGCTTGGAGTGTTGTGAGCTATGTGTGCACGGATGAAATCTGCAACCCCCCAGCGGAGGCAAAAGAAATCTTCATTGCGCACTGTCCAGACTATCTTGTAGTTTTTCGGTTCCGGTGTAAAGTAGGTACCGTATAACTTCCCGCCATGCACTTTTATAAGTTTTGTGGTGGAATGAGCATGCGACCAATTGAATTTCAAGTCCGCCCATACGGGCCCGTCAATACATTCCATCGATGCTTCACGTTCTATTTCTTTGCGCGTCAGTTGTTCCATGTGTATCGTTGTTGCGCCGAGCGATCCGGTGTCGCCGGAAAACGGTATCCTGTGGATGAGTTTCGATGTACGCCCCGCACGACGCATTCCTTCGACTATCGTTTCCTTTATCCAATCCTCGCGCTGCTGGGGACTCATTCCTCCCATTCCTTCGCCTAATGTAAGGCCTATCCCCGTCAGGTCGGGATATTCCTGAAGCATTTGCGTCACACACTCGCGCGTGTAGTGTTTGATAATTTCAGACGTGTCCGCGTTGACGTAATGATAATGTTCCAGATTATCCATTGCAACATGGTGTGCCAATGAAAACTCGGGGGTCACGAAAATGTTGAACGGCATGATATAGGTATCGATACCGCGCTCTTTCGCCATCCTGAAAATTCCGGCGAACAAATTTTTCCATTCCTTCATTTCTTCGTTGCTCCACGGGCTTGCCTCAGGAAAATTCTTCGGTTTGATCAGGAACGTGTATGGATGAAGATTCCATAATGTCAGCACATTGAATCTGTTTTCTGCCATCATGTCGAGAAACGCCTCCCAGTATTTCAAATCCTTGCAGGTTTCCCGATGAAGATCAAGGGCATAGCTGTGCCGGTATGTATCCCACGGAAAATCAAACTTTATGGCGCGAAAGAGCAGTTTTGGCAACTCGCTTTCCGGTTTGATATTTTGGAGGGAACTACCATTGCGCAATTTTTCAGTAAGCGAGAGCGAGCCGTAAATGATTCCTTTCCCATCTCCCCCAACAATAGAAATTGTTCTTCCGCCAGGTTTGATGAGGTAAGCTTCCGTTGATAATTTTTGCGAATCAATTGCCAACGTTATGGAATATTCTGCCTGACTCTTCTGCATTGAGTATCCGCGTTCAACTAAAGATTTTTCGAGCATCTCTGCTGCATAATGCTGTTGGAGAGATGTTTTGTCATACTCAATCGCAACACTCTGAGCCATCGCAAAGCTCATCACTACTGCCGGTAGAAGGAATAAACACAAGAGATTTTTATTCATACAAATATCCGGACTGAGAAATAATTTTCTTAATGTATTCAAGAATTCCAACAATAGAAATACCTAACAGTACCTCATGTATCAGTGTAACATCCTTCCTCTTCCGCCTCTCCCCTTGCGGTTGGTAATAAAACTATGTACTATTTTCCACGGCAAGCATGCAGGCACGGAGATGCTGACACTGCATGTTGGGAAGTCCGCGGTTAACTGATTTACATTTTCCTAATACAGGTTTTGGTATGATGCGTCTGACGCCATTGGTACCAACACAGATTCTTTCGGTGTGGATAATTCTATTCATTTGTTCATCTGTTGTCAGGAATTACCATGCCATTTTAAGCACTAACAATATTAAAGGCGATAGAGAATGGAAGATGACAGAACTAGTTTAGATATTTTAGGAATTAAGCCAATAGGAAGAGCTATTGACACAACAGTGACAAAAACATTTCAAGGAATTGAAGGATTCCTAAAAAGTGTTTGCGCTCCGGCCCTTGACGAAGTCGGACTAATGTTGCGAGACCAAATACGCTATTGGAGGTTAAACAATATTCTCCGAATACTTGAAAAAGCAAAAGGAAAACTAAATTTTGAAGGTGAGCAGCTTAAAATTCATGCACACCCAAGAGTTGCTCTTGCTATTATTGAGAATGGTTCACTTAACGATAATGATGAAGTTCAGGAATTGTGGGCAGGGCTTTTCGCTTCGTCTTGCACACCATCAGGACAAGACGATGAGAATTTAATCTTTGTTAATCTTCTCAAACAACTCACAATTCCGGAAGCAAGAATTTTAAAACATGGTTGTGAAAAATCGACAAAAATAATATTCCCAAATGGACTTGTTATAGGTGATAAAATTGAAATTAATAGTACCGAGTTAATCGAATTAACTGGTATTAAGGATATTTATCGCTTAGATAGAGAATTAGATCATTTACATTCATTAGAAATTATTGGAAGTTTTCTTGGTGGTGGAGGTTTTAACAGAGGTAATGAATTAATTGCAGACATTTCTCCAACCGCATTGGCTCTTAATTTATATATAAGAAGTCTGGGATCTACAAAATCGCCTGCTGAATATTGGAAAGATTCTCTAATTACATTGGAACAAAAAGAAAAACAAGAAAAGGAAAAGACTGAAATGGAAAAGCGCAAACAAGATGCATTAGCGAAACAACAAAAGGAAGAACCTTCAGGAGAAGGACAATGATTTATTTAACAGAACGTCAAGTGCTATTTGCACCTAGTAAGGATATCATTCCGGCATGATTGCAATTCCCTTTGATGTCAATGACGACAAGCTTAAAGCATAAAAATGTTGGACAGAATTAGAAATTGTACAAAGAATTTACTCTGGTAGGATGGGACATATTGAAACAAAATTGCAGAGACAAACCATGATTACAGAGAAAATTATGCATTCTGGAAATTATTCAATTACACCCGGAGTCTATCTGATTAGTCATATACACTGGCTAAACAAA
>JBEKAY010000028.1:0-48542 GCA_050015675.1 Bacteroidota bacterium
AGTATAGTTAACCGCTCCTTTACCATGTCCGTTATTGTAAAATTGGAAGATCTTATTCCATGCTGCGTTGTCTGTTGTTGCCCCTGTAATGCTGTGCAGTGCCGAAGAAAGCATACTGTCGACTACGGGCTGATTCATATTCTCACTCATAAACCAGGCATGGCCCTGTGCATTAGCTACACAACTCTGATTGACGGCACTTGAATCGTGTACCCACACCACTCTTCCAGGAAAAATTCCTTTTGCCCAGCCCATCGGTTGATTAGCAATGACGGTATTATTGACCGTTGGCTGTCCGCTGGTTTGATTTGATAAATATGAGCCGCTGATTCCAAACACGACAAAAGCACCGAGGAAAAATAACGGGTAATATCGGAATGATTTTTTCGATCTGAAGAAAGCCACACCGGATAAAGCAAGCATCAATAAATAACCGATGAATCCAGAAGCGAGAGGCATTGCTGTTCTTACGCACGGATAACTCAAACGGCTCGGTTTGGGAATTACCCGAATAAGTATCCACACCATCGCAGCAATTCCAATAAGCGGAAATAATAATCGCGATAAACCGCTAAGTTTTCCAAAACCAAGGAATCTTCCTGTCTTAGGACAGAATTGCAAATATTTAGTAATGAAGTTTTTCATAAGTATCACTTCGGATTGTCGAATCCGCCTTCTTGATGTATGATGAATTATTGTATTATTCGATTAAATTATTTGTCTGATTAATATCTCAATCTTACAGCTAATAAGATTTTTGAAAAGAATTACTTTATCTTCTAAGAATTAATATACTCTATTTCTCCTAAAAGAACTGTCACTGCTTTCTTATAAAAGTCACCAAATTTAATGTGATTCGATTCCTGACTAATATTCGTGCTTTTCATCACAATGCATACTCTTAACTACTCGCCTTCTTATTCTTGCCATTCATTTAACCGAGATCAACTTCTACCGTATGAATTTTCCCATCATTCAAATCTGGGATGTTATTACCGCCCAATAATATTCCATCGAGACTCAGACTCTTCACACCTTTACAAACGTTCTTTGGATTATGTACTGAAATATTATAAATACTGTTTCTAAACTTTCGAACCACAGTATATTCCTTCCATGAACTTGGGATGCAAGGATCAATCATTAATCCATTGTAATCCGGATGTACACCAAGAATATACTGAGACAGAGCTACGAAAGACCAGGCCACTGTACCCGTGAGCCAAGAATTTTTGCCTTCGCCTGGCGTAGGGGCGTCTTTTCCGGCGGTCATTTGACTATACACATAAGGTTCAGAACGATAAATATCTATTTGATCTTCTTTGGTCGGAGGGCAAATGCTCTTGTAATATTCCATGGCCTGATCTCCCCTGCCAATCATCGTCTCAGCAATTTGTATCCATGTATTATTATGCGTAAAAATACCTGCATTTTCTTTATATCCAGGTGGATAGGAACTTACTTCACCTAAATGCTCATAATATTTTTGGAATGCTGGCTGCTGCAAGATAATTCCGTTCGGCGTCGCTAAATGTTTCCGTACACTGTCTAATGCTTTTTTCGCGTAACCATTTTTTAATCCAGCACCACCTAAAATGCACCAGCCCTGACTTTCAATAAATATTTTACCTTCTTCATTTTTTGATGAACCAAGTTTTCTACTATAAGAATCATAAGCCCTGAGGAACCACTCGCCATCCCACCCATGCTCATAAATTGTCTTCCTCATATCTTCAGCTTGCTTCAGGTAATTTTCGGCTTGTTCAGGTTTTCCTGCATGTTTCAGAATTTGGACTATCTCATCACAAGCTTTACAAAACAAACCGGCGATCATGACTGATTCTGCTATTTTATCATTTTCGATATGTCCTGCTAATTGGAAACTTTCACCTGGGGTCGTAGAGAAGCAATTTAGATTAAGGCAATCATTCCAGTCAGCATGCCCAATGAGAGGCAAACCGTGCGGTCCTCGGTGATTTAACGTATACTGTAGTGATATATACAGATGATCAAGCAATGTTGCTTCTGAATTCTGAACATCGGCGAAACCGGCCTTTTCGTTTAGGATACTGTAAACACCTGTTTCTTTTATATATGCCGCAACGGATAAAATCAACCAGAGAGGATCATCATTAAATCCACCACCTATATCAGCATTGCCTTTTTTGGTGAGAGGCTGGTACTGATGAAAACAAGTGCCATCGGAAAGCTGGGTTCCTGCTAAATCCAATATCCGTTGACGTGCTCTGGCAGGTAAGATGTGCACGAATCCTAGGATATCTTGATTACTGTCGCGATATCCCATGCCTCTGCCAATTCCGGATTCGTATAACGATGTTGATCGCGACATATTGAAAGTAACCATACATTGGTATTGGTTCCAGATATTTGCCATCCGGTTTACAATCGTGTCAGGTGCTTCAACCTGATACGATGAAAACAAGTTTTTCCAATATTCTTTGTGCGTTTGAAAAGCAGCCAGCACATCCGATGTTTTTGAGTATTTCGATTTTACTTCTTGAAATTCATCTTTTCTGATTTTTCCAGTTTTGAGAAATTTATTCTCGGGTGGGTTTTCTGCATATCCTAATAAGAAATTTATACTTTTTATTTCACCCGGTTTCAACTCAAGATCAATTTGATGAACACCTATAGGAAGCCATCCATATGCAATACTTTTTTTACAGTCCCCCTGTAATACAGCTTGTGGTGCATCCAATCCATTGTGCACGCCTACAAATGCATCACGGCTACTGTCGTAACCGGAAACAGTCTCGCTCGAAGAAAAATATGCATAATGGTTTCTTCGTTCCCTGTATTCTGTAACATGGAAAATAGTTCCATTTTCAACTTCAACCTGTCCTGTAGAATAATTTCTTTGGAAGTTGGTCATATCATCAAGAGCGTCCCAGAGACACCATTCAACAAAGCTCCACAACCGAATATTCTTCGGAACCTTTGAATGATTTGTTATCTGCACATGCCAAATTTCATTTCTGGAATCCAAAGGAATAAAAAATAACGAAGAGACTTCGAGCTCATTTTTTAGTCCGGTTATCTTCGTATATCCCAACCCATGCCGACATTCGTAGTGATCAAGCGGAACGCGCATAGGTTTCCACATTGGATTCCAAACTGAATCTCCGTCTTTAATATAGAGGTATCGACCGTTGCTATCCATCGGAATATTATTATAACGGTAGCGCGTCAACCGGCGAAGTTTTGCATCTTGATAAAAGCAATATCCTCCTGCCGTGTTGGAAATGATTCCAAAGAAATCGTTGGTGCCTAAGTAATTAATCCACGGTAAAGGTGTATCGGGACGGGTTATCACATATTCTTTTTGATTGTCATCAAAATATCCGTATTTCATTTATGGTCCTTTTTTTTCTTTATTGAAGATCACCCAAGCGTTATCGCATGAGTACCAATGTCTGTGTTTTCTCGAATGTCTTTCCCCCCTCGGCTGTCATCCTGTAGAAATATGTTCCACTGGAATAGTTGTGTGCATCCCACGTAACCGAGTGATTACCCGGAACTTCTATCCGATCAACTAAAGCAGCCACTTTTTGTCCCAAGAGATTGTATATTTCAATTTTTACTTTGGCTTCCTCTGGCAATGAGTAGCTGATGATTGTTGACGGATTGAACGGATTGGGATAGTTTTGACGTAAATTATATTTCAGCGGAACTTCATTTATGCTTCTTACACTGGTTATTGATGACTCGTACGCTTCTCTTAGTTTTCTTCTTATGAAGAGACCCGAAATACTAATATCTGAGTCCACCCATCCACCATTAGCGTTGGCGTCAGGCTGCAACGCAGCCGATGTCTCTGCCTTATCATCAATTGCCCAATTGCACCAACTTATCTTATTGTCATTCATGAATTTCATCCATATATCGGTTTCTGCCGAATCAATAGTTCCATCTCCACTGGATGTCACTGTTCCAAATTCACTGACAAAAAGAGCGACACCTTTATTCAATGCTATCGTCGCTTTGTTTCGGTAAGCTTGTTTATGTGTAGCCGCATAGAAATGAAGAGCATATGCAATATTCTGGTATGCAAGAGGATTATTGGCAGCCACATCAACATCTTGCGACCACGTTGGTGTGCCAACAATAATAAGATTAACAGAATCAATGGCTCGAATATGCTTCACAACAGAATCTGCATAAGGCTTCACAACAGTGCTCCATGATACTTGAAGTGGTTCGTTATAAATTTCATAGATAATATTTGGCACGCCGGCATAATCGTTTGCAATTCCTTCGAAGAATGAAATTGATTGAGAAAGATGATCCTGCGCATCGTGGTCGTGCCAGTCAATAATTACGTAAATACCTAAATCGATACATGCATCTATTACTACTTTGACTTTTGCAAGTTCAGCTTGTGGATCGACAAGATACCCATCTGCGAAACCATTGATACCACATGCCGCCCGCACAACGGTACAATTCCAATCATCACGCAGCCATTGCACGCAATCGTAATTATAATACTTCCCCATCCATTGGCTCCAGAACAGACTCATTCCGTGCAAGGCAACAGGATTGCCATTTTTATCTACTATCTTATTCCCTTCAACATGAAGTTGACCATGTTTTTCAACACTTAATGTGTCATTGGAGAATACTCTTGAACTGGTCGAGATGGTGAGTGTGATGATGAAAAGCAACATATGAAGTGATACACATATTTTTTGTAATTGCATGCGAATATCTCCTAATTTTATTGCTTATATTTCTACAACTTCATTTTTTCTCATAACGGTACAAGAGTCCACCCGACTGCTCCTAACATTAACAGGCAGCCGCCTATCATTAGAACACATTATTTCAATAGGATCATTTTCTTAGTCTCCAGAAAACTTCCTGCATGCAGCCTATAAAAATAAACACCACTTGACAAGTTCGAGGCATTCCATTTGACGTTGTAATCACCCGCAGATTTTTCTTCATTTAATAAAAAAGCTACTTCGCGTCCTAGAACATCCAAAATTATCAATGTCACAGCACTGGTCTTTGGAACTTGATATTTAATTGTAGTAGTCGGATTAAACGGGTTGGGATAATTTTGTGACAGATGGAATTCTTTGACGACTCTAGAATCGATATCTCTAACTCCTGTGCTTAATGATAACTGTATCCAATTTAACCAAAATCCTCCATGCAAGACGGACATTCGAATCATTTGAGGTCCTTCTGAAAGGCCGATAGTAGTTGAAACAGTTTGCCAAGCACTCCAAGATCCTGTGACCGGTAAATTTAAGGGGGGCACGTTTGTCCCTTTGGCAATCATTTGAATTTGTCCGGTGTCCTTGGCACTTGATATACGATATTCCAATGCATATTTACCAGATTGAGAAACGTTGATTAAGTAATCTGCCCAACCCCCATCATGGGAAAAAGTAAGCGCTGATCCGTCCCCATCATCGGAAATAGACGCCGCCCCTGAACCTTGGCGAGCAAAACACTTTTCTGCTTCGACTTTATTTGGAACAACTTGAATATTAATATAGTCATTTAAGAGATTGTACACCGATAGATTCTCGAAGGCTGCTAGTTGTCCGTAATCATGAGATTGGATGTTGCCTGGAACATATGAGATCGAGTATGCGCTTCCTTTTTTAAGACTATCGACAAAGGTCAATACCATTGTGGTTGAATCATTGGGCTTGAGACATATATGTGTAATAGTCATTGGAGTTGTTCCATCGACCAGCACTGAAAATCCCGATGATGAAACCGGCGGAGCAGTCATCTTTTTGTTAAAAGAAATCTCAATCGCGTTACCTCCAAGGGTCGTGCCAGCCGAATATACCTCAGGGGGAGAACCTACAGGAGAATCATTAAACGAAGTAATTCCATAGCCATAGGCAAATAAAGGATCATACACCAAATCACCGACATTGATCGGGATTTGAGAAACGTTTTTCGGCCACGTCTGGGAGAGAATGCCCGTTGGTTGATAATCGCCAAAGAGTACATCGGTAATTCCTTCGCCTTCTGTACCGGGGAGCCAAGCTGCAATAAGGGCATCACAGTAATGAAGTATCGGATTGATGATCATTGGGCGCCCGGAAATCAGGATTACGATTACAGGAATATTATAGTTCTTTAGATTTCGAATGGTTTGAATATCCTGCGGATCGAGGGACAAACCTCCATCACCTGAACCTTCGGCATAAGGTAATTCTCCGATAACAGCAATGCCAAGATCGGCACTATCTGCACTAAACCCATTTTCTGAATAAGTGACTTCTGCATTTGGAACAGAATTTTGAACGGCTTGCATGATAGTCGTCCCGATAGTAGTATTGCCGCTACCTCCCTGCCATGTAATTGTCCATCCTCCACACTGATAACCCATGTTGTTTGCATGCCGTCCGGTCATGTGAATCCGTTTGATAGTTTTAGAAATTGGTAGAATACCATCTTTCTTTTTCAAAACAACCAATGACTGTCGAACACATTCCCGGGCTACTTGCCTGTGTGCCTGTGAACCTACTTGACTTAAATGAGATCTATCTGCATAGGGGTGTTCAAAAAGACCCAGCCGAAATTTTTGTGTGAGAATTCTTTTGACAGCGTCATCGATACGTTCAATAGTAACATCTCCATGACTTATCAGAGTCTTAAGAGTATCAATGTAAGTGCGATGATTAAAACCGATAAAGTTAGACATCATTGCCATATCGACGCCGGCATTAATGGAATGTTTAATCGCAGCTCCGTACAATATCCTCGATGGATACGGGACAGTTGGATCACCTGCGTACATAAAGCTATTCGCATCTGAAATAACAATACCCTTAAATCCAAGTTCTTTTTTCAAGAGTGTGTCCAATAGATAGGGATACCCGTGAGGATGAATACCGTTCCATTGGTTTTGAGCTACCATAATAGAACCAACCTTTTGTTCGATAGTTGAGATATATCCTGGCAAATGAATCGTTCGTAACGTTTGCTCATCACATACAGTGTTCCCATTAGTTACTCCGCCTGATGTTCCTCCATCTCCGATAAAATGTTTTGCACAGGCAAGGATGTTTACGTTTTTGGCTGATGTATCGCCCTGAAAACCATGCACTGCCGGTCCAGCCATTTCTTTGACAAGGTTAGGATCTTCTCCAAATGATTCGTAGGTACGACCCCATCGTTCATCTCTTGCCACTGCTACCACAGGTCCCAATGCCCAGTCAATTCCCGTTGCAGACATCTCCTGTGCCGTGATTTGTTCTGCTGTATCAACGAGTTGAGGATTTCGTGTACATCCCAAACCGATATTGTGAGGAAAAACTGTTGCGCCATACATTGCACCAAAACCATGGACAGCATCAAGGGCAAAAATAAGAGGAATTTTTAAGCGAGTTTGCAAAGCATAATTTTGGAGTGTGTTGTAGAGATCTGCCCATGCCTGCGGCGTTCTTCCCGCAGGTCCATTATCCGCATAGGCAAGAAGCGATCCGAGATAGTAGGTTTTAATATCGGATGTTAAGGGAAGATCGGGATAATTCATTTGTATCATTTGACCGATTTTCTCATCCAATGTCATTTTGCTGAGAAGGTCAGCTACCCTAACCTCAATTGTCGCCGTCGAATCCAAATAAATCTGAGCAATGCTTCTACTTGGCAGAGATATAATAATTACTACTATTATTATCAGCAGGCGGCATTTCTTAGTGCTGTGATATTTATTTCTCTGATCCATTTTATTACTCCACTCGCTTTTGAATAACTTCTCTTTAACTAACATCATACCACCTTTTTTTTCTTATCAATGGACAAATTCGATTTTATATAATTTCTATTTTCCCCCTGCAACTGTTTTCTCAAGCAGAGATCTTAGTTGTTCAGATTGGGGATGGTTTTTCCCTGCGAGTCTTGTAAAATTATACATCGTTGCTTGAGCTTTAGGAACGTCTCGTTTTATTATATATAAAACACAGAGGCAATAAATCAGCGATGTATCATCCTTGATTTCTCTAGATAGTGTAAAGCTTCAATATTTTTTTGCGAAAAAACAATTTTCCATTAAGAAAATTGGTATGGGGATCAGGAAATGCCCTTTGTAAGAAGTGGATACCTGCTGATAGTTGTATGAAATAAGATTATCCTGGTGTTTAAAACCGGGAAGTCTTTCCTTACGATCATACTTCTAACATTGTGTCCTTTTTCTGATATTTATTTTTTTCTGCTACTGGAATTTCATTCTCTAACACTGGGAATATGAATTTGGTCTTTTGCTCACCATACGAGGATTCAAGTTTATCCCACCAATTGAATTTTAATATAAGTGAAGTCAGGGTTAATACGCCAAGACAAATTATAAACGCATTGAAATCCCGAAGCACTAAAAATACCGGAGTAGCCATGAGTGTTATCTGCCATATAATCCCAACGAAAATATTTGACATATCACGTTTGAAATTTTTATTCGCTACAAACGCGGGATCAATTTTTATAACTTTTTCATATATCGGTTTCCAGAAACCCCAAGGGCGAACATTGTGGTAGAACTTCATAAGCACTTCATCACTTTCAGGTTTTGTTAAGAAGGTAGCGACAAAAGATCCAATGATAGAATTGAGAAAGATAAAGGGAAAAGAATTCATACTTGGATTATCGGACAAAGGCCAATGATTCAAGAATGGAATGAAATTTAGGTTATTCAATAAAAGAAGCATTAACGAAGTTGTAATACCTGAAACCATTCCCCAAAAATATCCATATCCATTGAAACGCCACCAGTACCATTTTAAAACATTAGCAGCTGTATAACCACCCCATAATGATGCAACAATCCAAAGTGCTGCTTGATTTATTGATTCAACAAAGAATCCGGTAGTAATTCCAACGACGACGACGGCGACCGATGCTATGTAACTCATCCTAACATATTTCTTGGGATCTGCGTGAGGATTGATATAACGTTTATATATATCATTCACAATATAAGCAGGTGCAGCATTGACTGTCGCTGCAAAATTACTCATAAATGCGGCTATAAAGCCAGCCATGAGCAGACCCAGTAAGCCAACAGGGACATAATTAACGAGTACTTCAGATAGAATGCCTTCAAAATCGGGAGTAGTTAATGAGGTTTTATAAAGAGTATCAAAATTTGTCAGAGCAAGAACGGTTATACCTGCAACCATAAAATAACGAGTTGGATTAAGGACAACACTAACCATGGAATTCATTTTTGCAGCTTCTTTCGGACTTCGGGTAGAGAGAATCCGCTGCATATCATAGTTAGGTGCAGGGCCCGCTGCGGCAACAAAGAATCCTTTAAAGAGCATCATTCCGAAAAATAATCCAAAAACAGAATAGCCGTCCGTTTTTATCCATTGATTAAATGCTACTACTTTTGTAGCAAAAGTAGAATGTACTGTCGACCAATCCAAATTTAAATTCATACCAAAAGCCATGCTTTTCCAGCCTTCCGGTATAACACTATTAATCATTTCCGGGGAAACATGAACCATTGCAATAATACCGATTGCAATCGCAGAAATTGAAAGAATACAATATTGTACAACTTCAGTTGCAACAACGCTCATCATACCTCCCTTAACAACATACAATGTTGTTATCCCCATGAGTATAAGAGCATAAAGATTGGCATTTATTTGAGGGTAGTGAGCCAGAGTTTCCGGATTGGTTACCAAAGCAGGCAGAAACGCAACAGCAAATTTTCCAATTCCTTTAAAACCATATGAGAGAAATCCGATAACGCTGATAAGTGCAAATATCACGACAATGATATGGGCAAGATTAGCCCCCCTGCCAGTTCCAAAACGTGTTTTCATCCATTCTGCACCCGTCATCACATTTGATCTTCGCAGCCAAGGAGATAAATAAACCATTAAAAATATTTGATTAAACACCGGCCATATCCAAGGTATCCATATACTTTTCATTCCATACACAGAAAGCCAATATACTAAAAGCAGAGTGCCGGAAATATCAAACATACCCGAAGCATCGGAAATGCCTAGGATCCACCAAGGGATGCGGTTGCCTCCAAGAAAATAATTATTCATATTTTTGGAAGCTCTTTTTGAAATATAGAACCCAATAATAATTGTGGAAGCTAGATAAAAAAGGATTATTCCGATATCAACAATATGAAGATTCATGTTACATAAGCTCCAGTGGCTACTATGTGTTTAGGATTGGTAAAAAAAAGCGCCTGTGCAAGGTCTGCCACAGACGCTTTCCCTTGTTCTGGACCTGATGTTATTTAAGCAACATCATCTTCTTCGCTAACACTGTGCTTCCAGCTTCTAATTTATAGAAATAAACACCACTAGAAAGGTTCTTTGCATCAAAAGTAACGGACTGAGGTCCAGCATTCCTCGTTCCATCTACTAAGACTGCAACTTCTTTTCCTAATAAATTATAAACTGCAAGTTTTACTTTCTCACTCTTCACAAGAGTGAAAGAAATTTCAGTAGACGGGTTGAAAGGATTCGGATAGTTCTGCGCCAACTCGAAGCTTCGGATAATCTGTCCAGGGTTTCTTTCAACGCTTGTAACAATCGCTGGACCAAACTTGGCATTACCCCATTGAAGAGTATTTTGCCAATCGGCATTTGCGGGAGAGTACCACCAATTTGCAGTATGCGCACGTCCAGTTCCATCATTATCATCTGCTTGCAATTGGAAACTAAACACCGTGCCTAATGCAGGTGGTGTTGTGAACCCTAAGCTATCCAGTGATATTTTAAATTCTAAAGTATAACCACCCCTATCACTGAAAACCGTATCATCAAGTTGTGGTACCAACTTCCATGCATATTTGATTCCTCTTTGGTACTGATTCTGCACCGAGTCAATCTTATCCTGTGGTCTAAGATTCAACTGATACGCATGACTTGCACTGTACGCATTTGCATCGTGTGTGTTTAGCGCATCAATGAACATCTCAATGCCGTCTTCTTGATAAGAAGCACCAGTCCATGTAGTATCAACATAGTCATCATAGACCCTGTAGAAACCATAGATATAATGATCATCATACAGTCCATAGAACCGATAATCAAAATCAGAAACAGTTGTCCTTAATGTAGGAACACTTCCTGCTTGGACATAATCCATGGTGGTCTGGTTTGCACCTACGTACGCGGCATCCAGATTACCATCGATAACCGGTGGTGTTGTGGTTTTCGTGAACACAAATTCCAATTTTGTTGGTGTGCTCGGATCATAACCAATCACTTCATTATCACCACCAAGAACTGCATCACCCCATTGTAAAGTATTTTGCCAATCAGCATTTGCCGGTGAAAAATGCCAATTTGGAGTGCCTATTCGGCCTGCTCCATCGTTGTCATCCAATTGAATTTGGAAACTAACTTTTTTATCCGCGGCTACTGGCGTTGTAAAGCCTAAACTGTCCAAACTCATTTTGAATTTTAAAAAATAACCGGTCGGTCCGCCGCTATTCATGGAAAGTGTATCAAGGATCCATTGATACTTGAGGCCTCTTTGGTACAGAGTCTGCACCGAGTCAATCTTATCCTGTGGTCTAAGATTCAACTGATACGCATGGCTTGCACTGTACGCATTTGCATCGTGTGTGTTGTTCGCATCAATGAACATCTCAATGCCGTCTTCTTGATAAGAAGCACCAGTCCATGTAGTATCAATATAGTCATCTTGAACATAGTACAACGCATAAATAAACTTACCATCATGCATAAACTTACCCCATCCAGCCATGCTAGCCCAGCTCGTCCCATTCTGAGCAGATTCGTTGCTATATTCCGCCCATGTAGCATCTACCAAATTCCATACTGGCTCTATAACAAAATTTCCACCAACAACCGGTGTATTAGCAGCATTAACCTTGGGAATTACCAAAGCACCATCTTTAGTAATTTTTGCATTAGCTATGCCTACAATCAGAACTAAGCAAACTACAAGTAGTATAACTTTGCTTAACTTCATAATTCTATCTCCTTACCTTGAGTTGTTTGTGACCCGTTGATTATAACTCGCATCTCCTTAGATTCCTCTTTCTTCTTCCTTTCACCTCCTTTTCTCTTTTCTAAATTCAATATTACTTCATTGATTCATGTGTCTCGCATTATTACCATTTAATTCAAGATTAAAATTTGACCTGTTCGCGAACAACAAATTATAAATTTCTGCCAGGGTATGGCACGCCGTTTTGTTCCATTCCCATCCTAAAAAATCTTGTACTCGATATGTCTGTTTTACCTCTACTCAGGTACAAGTATCGTCCACTCCCCCAAATAAGTTGATCTATCCCAGTTGGCAAAATAGTGTTGTCTTTATAATATGGAGTGAGAGATCCGTTGTTCTCTAACACAAATAATGAATAATTCTGATTGCCGTTGACGGCAGAGTTAGTGTACAAGGAAAGTAACACAGTTCCATCAGATTTAACATTTAAAGAGCTTATTGTACATCCGCTGAAAGCGGTATCAGCTGTAATATTATATACGAGCTGCTTATTGCCAACTGTACCATCATTATTTATCGGACTTTTATAGAGTTGGGTGAATGTCGGCCTTGCCGCAGCGGCACCAATCAGTGCATACACAAATTTATCGTTGTTTGCATTTTTTATTACACGAATCTCACCAAAAGTGATACTACCTGTATAATCCCCAACGCTCGAATTTGTACCATCTGGTTTAACTAAAAACAATCCATTATTTTTTCCTGTATAAATATTCTTGTTATCATCAAAATCAAATTTTGCAGCATTATTCGCTGAAAGCGTGGCATAAACCACAGGAGCGCTGCTATTAGGATTCATGCAATAGATTGAACTAGCACTAGCAGTACTTGGGAGAACAAATGTAGCATACAAGAATCCTCCAGGTCCAACTTTTAAATCTGCAAAAGGGAAGGTAAAATCTGACGCTTTATTATTGATCCTTGGTTTTAAATAGGAGGTATCCTTAAACACAGTCATCGTAACACCATCAGGCAACAACTTATAAATGTATCCTAACTTCGTTCCCGAGTTGGGCATGTTGCCTATCCAAATAGTGTCACCCTTATCTGCTTCCATAACAAGCAGGTTACCCGAAAAAATATTGGATACAACAGCATCTCTAGTTATTGGATTCTCTATGGTATAAGGATATTTAGCGATAGAATCCGCCGCGGGGAACATAATAGAAATATTATTAAATCCAAAAATTGCCGGTCTGGAAATGACGATTGTGTCCATTGCAGCAGAGATTGATATCTTTTTTATTGGTAAAGGTTGCAAGCCAAAGTTGACAAAAAAAGAGTCGAGATTAGTGGAAAAATTATGGCCGATAATAGTTATTTCTCTGACTCCAGCAACCGCAATATTTGCAGGTATTACATTTGATATATATGGACCTGTGGGTAACGGTCTATTGGGATCCCATACTTCCGTAGGTGCATCAAAGTGGTTGCATGCACAAAGAAAAAAGAGTGTCAAAATGAGTAAGCAAAAAATTAAATGCATAGTTTTCATATCTCTACCATTCTATATGTTTACATTGAGAAAGATACTGTAACTCTTTGGACATGATCAAACACACCATAAGGCGTGTAAGCATAATCGACAGCAAAATTAGCAGAAGAAATACCTAAACCGGAAGAAGTAACGCCTAAACCGAAAGTGATTCCATCTTCATCCTCTCCGGTGATATAACCACCCCGCAGAGCAATCAATTTCATAAATTGATATTCAGCACCAATCTTAAGCTGTTCCGGATGAGATCTTGGATGCGTGGCATCACACGAGATTAAGAGGGATTGCTGTGAAGATGGTATTTCGAAGAAATCTAAAACATTTGCAGAAATTCCTATGGTAAAGAGCAGCGGAAGCTCAAATGATTCCTGTTCGTAAGTAATTTCTTTCGAAAAATTTCTTACGGACATTCCAAATGCGAGACTTTTGATACCCGTGTTGAAATTTGTTCCGAAATCAAAGGCTACTGTATTTGCTACATTCCGTTTTGTTGTAATACTATTACCAATGGGAATAGTGCTTTCACCAAGTGATTGATACGCAAATTTCACTTGAGCACCAATACTAAAACGATCAGAAATCATTTTTGCATAACCAATTCCGATCGCTAATGCTGATGGGTCCATAATACCTGTATCAATGTATCCATTACTATTGCTCCAAACCATTGTTCCTAATACATCACCATAATCTACAGATTGAAAACTTACACCAAGTACACCGTAATTTCCGGACCAAGGAGAGATTATTGCGTTAATAGATAAATACTTAATGTCGGCTATAAAAGAATTGACACTGGCATTGACATTAACCAAGTTCGGCATATCAGCCATCGTTGCTGGATTATGAGATAACGCACCAGAATATCCTGATATTGAGTTCATAGCATCACCCATTGCGCCAGCTCTTGCATCGGAAGATACACTAAGAAAATTGAAACCGGTTTGTGCCAACTTTACTTGTTGACTATAAGATAGAGATATATGCAATCCGATTATCATAATTGCTGTTAAGCATGTTATTATAAATCGTTTCACCTTCTTATTCTCCTTTTCGAATTACGCACTTGTGCTAAAATGACAGAATAACAACTTTAAATTGCCTTGCAATACTTGGAAGTTTAAAAGCACTTGCAGGCTGTGTTAAAGGATTACCGATAGTCACCGGATTGCTTAAAGTAAACCGGACTAAATATACACCTTGATCCAAATGAACCGTGTAACGTGCATTTATTACGCGAAGAGTTGTCGATACTCCGTTATTCAAAATATTTTCTAAAGAACAATTTGCATCTTCAGGAGATATCACTCTAGAAGCACTTACTAAAGTAGTATCACTTTTAATAAGATCAACGGTGACATATTCATTGACATTACTTGCAGCGGCCATCCAATAATATTGAAGGCTTGTATATATATGAATATTTTCTGATGAACTTACTTTCAAAACTGCATAAGAAATACCTTGGTTAGCCGGATATTTTACCAAAATTAACGAATCCGATGGAAGCGACACAAGAGAATCGACTAATGTATTGAATTTTGAATGTATAATTTGATTATCAGTGGTATCAGATGGTGTTGCAAAGCTCGTAAGAACGTTTGAATTAGCATAAGCCCATGTCACGGGGAGAATTCTAAATCTCGTCGTAGTAATAGGATAATATTGATAGGATATTGTATTCCCCTGAGCATTGTTAATAGTATCCCGCGTTAACAAATTGCCTGCCAATGTATCGACATCTGCGGGATTGAAATTTTTCGCTTTAAATTCATCTGGCAGTAGACTATCACATCCAATACCGGCAAACAACATAACACTCACCAGAAATAATCTAAAAAAAGAAGCGAACGTATTTTGATAATTATAATCCATTTCGTTCTCCAAATATGTTATATCATCGAATAATTATAAATTTCCGGATGATATTATCACCCTTTTTAAGACCAGACCCGTCCTCTGTAACTTCAAAATATGCGATATATAATCCACTCACAACGATCTGACCGGAAGAGGTTTTCGAATCCCAACTTTCATCTCCGCTACCATTTATATGATTGATAGTTCTTACTAAATCACCTGTTTCAGTATATATTTTAATTATACATAATGGTGGTAACCCAAAAAATTCAAGTCTGTCTGCACTCGTTCCGTACGATCCATATTGAATGTTCCTCGCACTGATATTATAAGGGTTAGGAACAACACGAATTGCCGAAAGATTATTTTCAGCAGGACGACGCAAATATGCCGCGATATTGGTCATCGTATAATACATACTGCTTACAAGAGGTACACCTGGTTCAATGTCGTTTGTTGAGCCGTCATCTTTGGTCTGTATATAATAGTAATAGTTAAATCCACGTTTTGCAGAAACATCATCATAAGAGTTAGCAGTATTACTTTTATTACATGAAAATATTAAATCAAAAGTTGTATCTGTTTTTGTATCTGCTCGATAAATTTTATATCCATCAAAATTTGGCCATGTTTCAGCACTTTTAGACCACGTGAGCGATATCCTGTTTCCGCCAGATGTAACAGTAAATTTATCTGGCGGCGGAGGCGGCTGCGGAATATGATATCCACTATTGTAATTTGCTCTCGCTCTCCTAAAAGTTTGGAATAACGAATCTTTTCCCGTAAATACCCATGAATTTTTATAAATATTTCCATCTGTAGTCGTAGAGCCATTAGGAAGTATAAATGGTCCACCACCACTTTTGTTGTTATTATACCACGACCACCAATTATTTGCCACTTCTATATTTTTTCCGCGACTTATCCCAGCAATAGCTTCTGCTATCACGATATGGACACTATCGCCCGGTGCAAGCGTATACGGACCAAAACTTTGTTGGCTTCCATAACCACCTGTTCCTACTCCATACCCTCTCCAAATATCTGCAAAACCTGTCGGCCAACCGTTCGCGTCTTTTCCTATCTGTTGTGCATGTGTTTGTGATGGATGCCCCGATGTCATATCTTGGTATAGTGGTGTCATCACGCTTGGCTGAAAAGGAAAGCCGACTGTTATGCTCTCTATAGAACCGTCAGTAGAAATAAAATGTGTTGTTGTAGGCTGCTTTGGATCATCCGTCACATCCTGCGGTGATTTATCGGCATGTAATACCATTTCCCCGATAAAACTTTCACCACACAAAATATGACCATCTCTAAAATCAGGCCCACCGATATCATCTGACACACCTGTTGAAGCTGAATTAGGACCGTAATATTCAAAAATTGCACGAAAATCATTCGGGGGAGGAAGTGAATGAGCTGGATCTTGCCCTATTGCATCATTAATGGTATTTAACCCATAATCATCAGCAGTATTAATCGACCAGCCACCAACATAGGCATCATAAGCATCAGCAAAGCGATATCTAAAATCAAACATCACACCGGTCAGAGTTACAGGAGGTGATATTATTCCACCTGAATTATCTATAAGTCCAGTATTTTTAAATACATAGTCATAGATGTAATAATTATCGTGATACTGTTGCGTAGAAGCATATACTTTTCTAGTAAATGTTATACCCACTGGAGTGTTTACTCGATTGTAGATCATCCGATCTGTGGGCAGAGTGGGATCGATTTGATCGCCTCCAATAAAGGTCCCAGATACTGGAGCTGTATTAAGATCATATACATCTAGATCGCTTGCTGGTACATTATCAACAATTACTATTGGAGCACTAGAGCGACCTATGAGCTTAAAGTCTACAGGATACTCTGCTGAATTGACGTATAAATTTGATCGCCCGAGAGGAATAACCTTATTTTGATATGTTACGCCAGTCGTCGGCTCTGTAAAATTCGTAAGACCAATACATAGTGCTTTACCGACATTGTGATCCTGCGAATTGTATTGGGCAGGCCAGCGAAGCCCATCATCTTGGTCAGTATTCTGATAAGGGCCTCTTCCTCTCCTGCCATATTCAATTTCCGCACCAGTACTCGAAAAATATTGTCGTAAAGAACTAACCCATAACCATTTGTTACTAAATGGTCCAGAGACCTGGGCTTGTAATTCCTGGGATCCAATCACTCCAAACGCGTAATAAAGCGAAATTACTATTAAACCTTGTACTAGATATTTTTTAAGCATACGAATAATACCCCTTATTATCAGAGTTCTTAATTAAAAATTAACCGATATATTAATTCCATAATAAAATTGTCTTGGGTTAAGAAAATCAAACGAACTGTTATTCGGCATATCTATATATGCTTTATCATCTAAAATCTTTTGCATAGTATTATGATCTACTTCTGACCAATTACTATTGGCATAATGCATATACTTACCGGTTGGATTATCATAATAAATAGCAGAAGGATCGGCGGAACCCACCGGTATACCATGTACGTTTCCACTAAACAAAACCGGCTGATATGCAACAGTACGATAGTCACCAACCCGGTCATCACCAGGAATATTTTTATTATTATAGGCAGGACTTGCCGGCAAATGCAGCGAATACATGTAATTTAAATAATCATCGGTATTATAGAAACTTTCTCCCGACAATAGCTTTGTATTGAGCAGATTCTTTGTCTCCATGTATAATGTCACTGCAAAAGCTTTGAAAGTAAAAGTTTTATTGAGGCGAAGATTAATATTATAATAATCTGTAACTTGAACGTTATTTTGTACATTGGAGGCATTTTGTGGATTATACGTAAGCCATTGACCGGCTTTCCATGTTCCCAAAAGATTAAGAGTCCATTCACTGAGAGGTTTAAATCCAAGGATATTTAGTCCGAAATCTTTCGGTGTTAAAAGAGTGATACTTGCATTTGCTCGAGGTTGAGGAACCCCCTTTTGTCGTTCGAGAGCATATAACGGAAGCGTTCTACTATTGTCATCTATTATTTGTTGAGCAGGATCTTCAGCAGAAGTTACTTGACCAAATTGACCAGATGTTACTACTTGATACGTATAATTAATAAAACCTCGTACCCAATCGCCGGAATTCTTTCTTAACGTTAGTTCTACTCCGCGAATATCCGAATAACTGTTATTATTAGCTGCGTAATAGGCAATACTTTTCCGATCACTCGTATAAAATGTATAAGACTGCTGATCTGAAATATCATTATAAAAGGCAGCAATCTGGATTAAGTATGAATCAAAGAGAGATTGATCGAACCCTAATTCATAAGAGATTGTTTTGGCTTGCACCAAATTAGGATCACCATAATTTATCATTTTATTATCTGACCCACGACCTATTCTAAATGTTTGTTCATAAGCAGGATTCTGTTTAAAGTGTCCGTAATTGAAATACAGTTTTGAACTCTCTGTAATCGGATGCGAAATGCCTAACCGAGGACTGAAAGAAATATCTGGTTTAACGCGTGTTGCAGCATATTGGATTGTATCACTATAAGCATTTGAGAAATAGGGATTAAAGGGATTGTCCGCCTCTACCCAATCAGTATTTGGATTACTAATATCCATCCTTAGACCAAGATTAGCGATAAATCCGTATGCCTCAATCTTATCTTGAACATAAGCAGATAATTGGTATGGATTCCATTGTTGCTTTACCTTATTCATATCATTGTACGGATTTATATAGCTATAATTTAAGTCTAAGTTGTAATATGAAAATTCAATTCCGGCTTTAATCAAGTGTTCCTTATTCACTTGGCTTGTCAAATCTCCCTTAAGTGTAAATGTATTAAGTTTGCTGGTATCATACACAGTGCCACCCCAACCGCCGAAAAATAGACCCGGATCGCCTATTCCTGAAGAAGAAAGATTTGAACTGGAACCAAATGGTGCTTCATCTACCCAATAACCCGGAACAAGTTCATAATTCTTATTTGTATCTCTTGCTGCAATAGGACCAGTAAGATAGTTGCGATGCACATTTTGCACACTTACTTCATAAAATGTAGACGAACTTAGAATAGAAGTAAGCTTTGCACCTATAATGAAATCACTGACAACAGCCGGATTATACCATCCATCATCAAAAATTCTAGCCGATCTTTGCTCATAAGTAATTCCTGCAATTTGATCTGGAGTGCGCAAGTAATCTGTTGGATCCCAAAATGTAGCACCGCCCGTATTATAAGCTTGATTGAAAAAGCCGGCATCATTCCTATTAATAGCAACATTATAAGACTTACCAATTGATGCAGATATTGTCAATTTAGATTTCGTGTTTATGTCTGAATTCAACTTGAGCGACCAATTATAATCCTCGTAATCTGGACGGCTGAGAGGAATAAGAAGCATTTCTCTGTCCATAATAAAACTTGTAAAAAATCTCAGGTTGCCTAAGCTCGCGCTGATAAAAGGTACCGGACCGCCAAAACTACCATCAATGTTATAGTCCGGTGATTCAGTATCAGGTCGTCTTCTATGTTGGTACTCAAATAGACGTTTACATGCGGCCGGTGAAAGATCATTCGTAGGATCATTGTCCGACAGTAATGCCTGAGAAACAGCATTCCAACCACTGAAAGTGGGAAATTGATTTTGCATGTACTGGTTCCATACATAGCTTCCATCGGAATTTTTCGTCTGAGTGCCGGTCCAACAGACAGCAGGATCTAAATAGGGCCGAAGCCACATAGAATTAGGATCATATATAGACATGCCGAAATATTTTTGCTGCGGCGGACTGTATTTTACGTTAATGGAACCAGAATAATGAGCGACATCTGCTTCCCTTTGAACGATATTAATAACGCCTGAGCGCACTTGTCCATATTCTGCAGTAAAACCACCTTTTTCTATTGAGACCTCTTGAATAGAACTCAAGGGAACATTTGAAATTGGCTTATTATTTCGAGGATCGCGTTGAGTGGCACCATCTATCTGGAGTAGCAACTCATCTGCACCGCCGCCTCTGATGACAAGGCCATCTTCAACGCCGGCTTGCGAGTTCATCATTTCGTTAATCGAACTGATCGGGAGGCTTTCAATTTCTTCCGTCTGTATTGCTGAGATGCTGGATGATACGTCTCTCTTTACGACATGTCGTTCCGCAATGATTTCAACAATTCCGGATTCAATTGCTTGCGGTGCCAATTGGATGTTCACCGTCGCGGTTTGATCAACGAGCACATGGATATCATTCACAGTGACTGAAGAGTAACCAACCATGCTCGCTACTGCAGTATGGACACCAGGCGGAACAGATAGAATCGCATAATATCCATCAATATCTGTAGACGCGCCCAGAGATGTTCCCTTAACAACGACATTAATACCGATAAGTGGTTCACCAGTCTCTTTGTCCAACACTCTGCCTGCTATTTTTCCTGTCGTCCCCGCTAAAACAATATTTACCATTAGTGCAAAAAGTAAGGTAAAATAGATAAGAATTCGGTATTGACCCGATACCATAGACTTTCTCCTTATAATAAATTCCTTCTAGTCCAACTCTACATTATCCATAATAAAATAAATTATTGCCTCCCTATATTAATAGCTTAGAATCAACATAATTATTCTTTGATATTCAGATGTTCAATCTTTTTATGCAAAAATTTATATTTTGAATTCTTTGAAATGAATTTACAATGTATTGATTTTGTACAATTCTAATGAAATTGAATGAATTGCTTCTTAACACGTTTCGATACATCATTGTAAAGAACACTTCACTTAAATGAAGAATATTGCCGACTATGAATCCCGAAAAGAAATAAAAACAATACAGAAACTAATAAAAGAAAAACTCAAGAAATTCTTATAATAACTAGTAGAGAAGATTTTTTTTTTGAGTTCTATCTATTGTTATTTATTGAGGCAGACCTTAGAATCACAACACATTTTAAAATATCACATCATTGCCTTTTTAGCGATAACACCTTTCTTCAACTTGGTTTCCGCAACATTTGTACCAAGTAAAAATTCGGTTTTTTTGCAAGAGTCCGTAGGTAAGTTCGGGAGGATTATTATGCTAATAATGACTGTATTATCATTTATGATAATTGAACTATAGGCATAAATATCAAGAAAGAATTACTAATTAGTGTCTAAAGTAGTTTTGGGAAAAACATGTACATCAACTTTTCAATCCAAGGTCTTTGCACATCCTATGATAATTCGGAGGAGCAAGACCAAGTTTCCGAGCTGCATCAGCATCAGATGTAGAATGTTTGCGAATAAATGTAAAATATTTTTTCCGGAAAATGTTTTCCATTTCTCGCAGCACAGGAGTATCTTTTGCATCTAGAAGTATTATTGCATCACTACCCGCAGGAAAATGAGATGATGAAGGGAGAGACAAAATTTCCTTCATCACTTCGGGTGTAATAATATTCTCATTTTGAAGCAAAAGTCTTTGAACAACATTTTTAAGTTCTCTCACATTGCCTGGCCAATCATATCCCTTAAGTACATTGCAAGTATCTTCCTCTGTAATAGGAGTTTGTTTTATCATCTCGATACTCATTATATGCATGAAATGTTCCCAGAGAACCAGAATATCTTCAGGTCTCTCCTTCAATGGAGGTGTATGGAGAGGCACGACATGTAAACGATAAAAGAGATCTTCACGAAATCTATTTGCAATGACTTCTTGTTGTAATACTTTGTTTGTTGCGGCAATAATACGTACATCTACTTTAATCTTCTCTCCCGTTCGGCCAATCTTCTCAATCTCACCATCTTGAATAACCCTAAGCAATTTAACTTGCGCCGAGAGGGGAAGCTCTGCAACTTCGTCTAGAAAAATTGTGCCATGATTAGCCTGTTCAAAAAGTCCACGTTTGGTTGCATTTGCACCTGTGAATGCACCTTTTTCATAACCGAATAATTCGCTTTCTAATAATTCATCCGGTATACTACCGCAATTAATAGTAACAAGATTTTCTAACTTCCTTTTGCTCTCATAATGAATGTTGATTGCAACAAGTTCTTTGCCTGTTCCAGATGGGCCAGAAATTAAAACAGTCGCATCTGTCACTGCTAATTGCTTGATTTGAGCACGAATTTTCTGGATTTGTTCTGAAACTCCAAGGATTTTTGTACGGGACAGCATGCCCTCGACATTACGTAGCAGCTTCTTTTCTGACCGCGACTTTTCACTTTCAAGCCTTTTCCTTTGATACGCGTTGAAGATACTCAGGATGAAGTCGGTCGGTTGATAAATATAATCTTCAATATCACTGGGATACTTGGTACAGTACCAAAATGCCCCTGCCTGAAGAATTCGATTCGCGAAATCAAAGTCTGTGATATTGACAGTCATCTTTGTAATAACGATGATTTGATGAGAAGGCGCTATTCGTTTAATTGCCCTTATCAGCACTTCCCCCATAGTACCGCCGGCAATCTGGAGGTCCATAATCACTACATCATATTGCTCATTATGTTGCGCAAGTAATTCTAAAGCCGAATCACCATTCGACACAACATCACGAATTTCTATTTGATGTTCGAATGGTTTAAGTGTATTGCGCACTCGGCGAACATCGAACTCTTCATCCTCAATGAGTAAAATTTGTATACGTTCATCAGTTGACATAATGTCTCTTTTCCTATCTTTTTAGTGCTGTGCAATAAAAACAAATTTACATCCTCCGGCTGGCAGGTTTTCTGCATCAACCTTCCAACCGAAACGTTGGGTCGCAAGTTCATACGCAATATAACAACCGTATCCAGAGTGTTCCTTACCTGGTATAATGCTGGAGGTTACTTGTTCTTGGAATATTTTCTTGATACCACTCCCATCACTCTCCAAAAGATCTGGGCGAATTCCTGTTCCATTATCCGCAATCGTAATAATCGATTGCCTCAGTGTAGGATTGTATTCGGTTTTAATAGTGACAACTTTATTATCTACTCCAGCATGATCCACACTGTTCTGGATAATTGGTTCGAGCACTTCCCAAATAACATATTCGTTGATTGCAACTTCAGGCATCATGGGATCAAGCTGGAGTTCAAACTTCGTTGCCGGTCGGTTATCCGACACTCGCTGAAAAATGTTATCCACAATAAATTGAATGCCCTCATTCACGTTCGTCTTAAATAGCGGGCTTCGAATTGTTTGGATTGGCGGATCATACCATTTCATGTCATAGATCACCCGAGCAATGAAGCTGGCGTATTTGCCGATGCGGTTTTTTATAATACTAATGTTTTCAGTCGTTAAATTTCGCAGATCCTCTTTAATAAACCCGACAATTTTTTCAGCCTTATGATGGGTATGATAGATTCGCTTGGTAAAAAGCATTTCTTTTTGATGATTGATTTGCTCTGCCAAGTGCAATTTCTGTTCTTCAAAGAGCAACTGCTGCACCTCGTTCCGCTCGGCAAGGGTTCGTGTGGAGATATAGAACATTGCAAGTAATCCTACAATGATGAGAGCAGAATAAACCAATGCTGTCTGACTATAGTTCTTCGACATTTCTTCAGTAAGAAATGTCAGATCAGGAATAGTCTTCATGTATACCGCACCAACAAATTCTCCCCGCGGAACGAATGGAATAAACACATGAAATATTTGATCCCGTTCCACGACAGTGTAGGTTTGCTCCATTTTGCGAAGCGTATCCTGTACCGATTGGAACAATCGAATCGCCTCGGCATGTATGCTATCCGAACTTTGAATTCTTTTTGTATCTTCGAACAAATAATCATACAACTGTTTACCATCATCGATTGCAATGATTGCATTCCCGTGTGGAATAAGGATAGATACACTTTGAACGTTTTTGTCTAACAATTGCTGGCTAAAAATGATGTTAAAATCCTGAATGATTTTCCGTTGCTCGCTTTCAGACAGCCGTTCTTTCGATCTTTTAGATTCTAATAGCATTTCAATAGTTGTCGCAGTAAGATTCGCTATGCGTTCAGCAGCGTCCTGTTGATACCATTGCTGAGATTTAACAAATACTTTCCGGAGTGAATTTTGATTCATGAAGAGGACAATGAACTGGAAAACAATCAATACCAGTGCAATAACTGTAATGTGGCGGATTTCAATCCGATATTTATGATATCTGTCCCAAAACCGTCGAGGATTATTCTGTTTGACTCTTTTCATTTGATTAGCGCTTCATTTGAACGAATAAGTTCATCAATACGGGCCAGAGCCTGATCGACAGAAATTTCTCGCTTGATCGCGAGGTGCGCAAAATGGGAAATAATATCCGAGAATTTTGTATATTCGACAAGTGCAGGGCGATGAAATCCCCGACGTTGCAATTGATGATAAAATGGCAAATCATTATGAGTACGTAGGAATAAACTGTCCTCATAAACGGAATTAATTGCGGGTAAATATCCCATACGTTCAAATATCATTCTTTGAATGGTCTCGCTTTGAAAGAACCGGATGAATTCAATTGCTTCATTTTTCTTTGTGGAAGATTTTGATACCATTAAATTCCATCCTCCAAATACAGAGGTTGACGGCTTCCCTTTGAAATGTGGCAGAGGTGCTTTCGCGATATATCTGAGTTTCGCTGTATCAGAGTACGAAGTACGAAAGCTCTGTACGAAATCAGGCCAAGCGAACACAAAAACAGCATCGTGGTCAAGCATGTATGTATTACATAAGAATTCATCGAAGTCTGTTACTTCCGGAGGGGTTGTTCCATCTTTCACAAAGTCCACCATCATTTGAAGAGATTTCGTTGCAGGTGGAGAGAGAACTGGAAATGTATTCGATTTCAAAAAAGCTGGATCATAACCAACTGCCAACTCTAGAAAATTACAGACCAACCCTTCGAAGTCCTTTGCCGGAAATATAAAGAAGGGTTTATTCATATACCCGAGTCGCTTGCGTAGATGCGTCATTTCTTTCCAGGAAATTGACTCCTGGAGCTGTTTCTCGATCGCAGCTGCATCGGGTAACCTGCGAATAATATCCCAACGATAATACATAAGGCCTATATCGAGATACATAGGCATCGCGACCAATGTTCCCTCGAACACACACGATCGCATCGCATCCCGCAGCAATCGACGTTTCTCATCGGCGGAAAAATAGGAATCCAGCGGTTCACTCCATTTTGCAAAACGCGGGACCCAGATCAAATCGACAGCAAAGATATCGAGTTTTTCGCTCTTGCTGCGAAGTGAACGTGTAAGCAACTCTTTCCGTTCGTTCGTGCTGAATTTAGAAAACGGTAGATTGACTGGAATCACTTCAATCTTTCCAAAGTGCAGACGATTAAACTCGTCAATGGCGAATTGATGTGATGGAGAAATATTGTCAGCGTAGTACAGCTTGACAGGCTGATTTTTTTCTTCCTTATTGAACACACCAAGAAGTGCAGCAAGCCATCCTAGACCAATAAAGATTGGGATAATAAGGATTACCAAAATAAGCAATTGTCTCTTATGCATAAGACGAATTCTTCTCATGATGCTATGATTGTTAGCAATCTAAGATGCAATTAGGAGATTTACAAGTGTGTAGGGATTTTACAAATAGTTCACTATGAATAAAAGTATTCGAATAAGTTTGACTCTTTTGGATATTTACAAAATTTATGATTTCTGAATGTCAAAGCATCCATCAATAATGGTTCATATCCAAATTATTGTTCTTCCAGAGCTGCGCTATAAAGATACTAAAAAGTATGCGTTTAGGTATCCAGGCTGCTAAGATAAATATCAAGCAATTTGTCAAGTTAGCTCCAGCTAACCATTGGAGCTTTTTATTTCTCGGCCATACAAACAAACTGTGCAATCTCATAAAATCGCTGGAATCGAATTTAATATTGTATATTTGTCGGCATTTTTCATCGAAGAACTCAGTACAAATGGACATGGAATCCATTTGCCACCCACCTAAATCTTCTTGTTTGTTCAATAATCCGTAGCATCCTTCTGCAGGACAAAGAATTGCTAACGCAAATGCCAACATAATTTAGAAAGAATATCTCATTACTGATTCGACCAACTTCATGCATACTATATATTTCTTCGTTTGAATAAGAATCAACTCTGATTCATTAGCAACCCAGATGCTTCTATTATCGTTGAGCAATATTTATTGCAATATTTTTAGAATCGGTAGAGATTTGCCAAAGAGCCGTGATTCGTTCATAACCTTTGAGTGAGTCCATCGAGTAAAAATAGAAAAGACATCGACCGCCAGCGATGTGATAACGCAGTATACGATTGAGGCCTCTCCGGACTCAAATTATCTTCTTAGAATTCATCAATACATCGCGTGCACGCATGCGGCTTTTTTATTTGTTTCTAAAATTATTCAATGCTAACTTAATCTTCGGGAGTGAATTGCAGCACATCTTAAATCGATAATTTTACTTTATATTGTCAAATTATTTCTTTCGAATTACTGTAATTTTTCTATTATGAAATATATTGTCCTCCTATTATTGAATTTCTTGTATTCGTTTTTCGCTTCTGCTCAAACAAGCGATAACCGGAACAAATATACTTTTAGTGGTTATGTAAAGGATTTGAGATCCGGGGAAGCTCTTATCGGTGCCACTATTGCGATTAAAGAACTTCCTTCAACAGGGACAATTTCTAACGCCTATGGATTCTTTTCGCTTACAGTTGCGGAGGGAACGTATACCGTTACCGTTTTCTTTGTCGGTTATGAATCACAATCCCAGCAAGTGGTTCTAAATAAAAACCATAAAATTGTTTTTAATCTTTCCGAGAAAGCAGTCGAACAAAAAGAAGTTGTTGTTACAGGGGAAAAGAAGGATGAAAATATCACTGCCCCGCAGATGGGGCTCGATAAACTTGATGTTAAAGGAATACAAAGTGTGCCTGTCTTGTTCGGTGAAAAAGATGTTTTAAAAACCATTCAACTTTTGCCCGGCATAAAATCTGCCGGAGAAGGAAACAGCGGATTTTATGTGCGCGGTGGAGGGTCCAATCAGAACCTAATATTGCTTGATGAAGCAACTGTTTATAACGCTTCTCATTTTTTTGGATTCTTCTCAGTTTTTAATTCCGATGCAATAAAAGATATTGGCATATATAAAGGTGCGATGCCTGCCGAATACGGCGGCAGGCTTTCATCCGTACTTGATATCAAGATGAAGGATGGCAACGCCAAACAGTTTGATGTAAACGGCGGAATCGGATTGATATCTTCACGCTTAACAGTTGAAGGCCCGATTGTAAACGATAAGTGTTCGTTTTCCATTTCCGGGCGACGAACATATGCCGACCTGTTCCTGAAACTTTCAAGCGATAGTTCCATCAACCAGGCTCGTATGTATTTCTATGATCTTAATGCAAAGATAAATTACCAAATAAGTGACAACGATAGAATCTATCTCTCCGGTTATTTCGGCAAGGATGTTCTTGGTTTCGGTTCTTCCTTCGGATTTGATTGGGGCAATGCTACCGGAACACTGAGATGGAATCATTTGTTCAGTGAAAAAATGTTTTCCAACACTTCTTTGATTTACAGTACATATGATTATAATATCAATGCGGATTTGGGAGGCAACACATTGTTGGTCGCTTCGAGAATTCAAGACTATAATCTCAAACAGGACTTCCATGACTATATCGATACGCAAAATGGATTAAAGTTTGGATTAAACTCCGTATATCATTCTATTACACCCGGAAGTGTTTCGCTTGCAAATAGCTCTAATTCCAATATATTGAACATCAATAATAAATATTCATGGGAGAATGCAATATATGTCTCTCATGAATTCAAACCTCTGCCTGTTTTTAATTTAGAATATGGAATTCGTTTTTCTTCATTTAGTGTGCTTGGGCCGGGAGTCTTTTATACTTACGATAACGCAGGGAACACGATTGATTCACTTTCCAGCGGTTCAGGAACAATTGTAAAAACATATTTTTCGATAGAACCTCGTCTTGCGGTAAACTATATCCTGGATGGAGAAAGCTCTGTGAAGGCTTCTTATGCACGAAGTACACAGAACCTTCACCTTCTCTCCAACTCGACAACGAGTAATCCGATCGACGTATGGATTCCGAGCAGTAACAACGTGCAGCCCGAAATCGCCGATCAGTTTTCAATAGGTTATTTTCGGAATTTTACTGACAATACATATGAATTTTCAATCGAAACGTATTATAAAAATCTTAAGAACCAGATTGATTATAAAAATGGTGCGCAAATATATTTCAACAATGATGTTGAATCGCAATTGCTTTTTGGTTCCGGAAGAGCTTATGGTGTTGAGTTCTTTCTCAAAAAGAAATATGGCCAATTGAACGGATGGATTGGTTATACACTCTCCCGCTCTGAAATGAAATTTGATGCGGTTAATCATGGAAGTTATTTTCCTGCGAGACAGGATGAAACACATGATATCTCGATCGTTGCGATTTATCAGTTCTCGGATAAATGGAGTTTTTCTGCAACGTGGGTCTATAATACAGGTAATGCGGTCACTTTTCCCAGCGGAAAATATTGGGTTGATGGACAAGTGTTTAATTATTATACCGAGCGCAATGGATATCGCATGCCTGCCTATCATCGGCTTGATCTTGGAGCCACTTGGCAAGGGGAAAACTCAGGTTGGACTTTTTCTCTTTACAACGCATATGGCAGAGATAATGCGTATATCATTGCATTCCAGCAAGACCCGAATAATAAAACGAGGACTCAAGCAGTTCAAACATCTTTATTTAAGTTTGTTCCATCGATTACCTATAATTTTAGGTTTTGATTATGAAAAGGAATTCCTCAATACGAAAAATAATGCATGGTGTCCTTTTATTACTGTTAAGCATGATTGGCTTTGCTTGTAAGAAGGTGATTGACGTGGATTTGAATTCGGCTGATCCACAAATTGTTATTGAAGGCAACATTAGTGATTCACGTGGGCCGTATTACGTAACATTATCCAAAACCGTAAACTTCGATCAACCCAATACGTTTCCTCCAGTCACCGGTGCTCATGTTGTCATGAATGATACTCTCGGTAATTCAGAACTTTTAACCGAAACATTACCCGGAACCTATAGAACATCTGTGATTCAGGGAACGCCCGGAAGAACATATACGCTTGACATAATCTCAGAAGGAAAAGAATATATTGCCACATCGACGATGCCTGCACCCGTGACATTCGATTCATTAACGCTAGATTATATTATCAACGGACCTGATCAGTATTGGGCCTTTAGGGTGCATTTCAAGGATCCTGCGGGAGTGAAAAATTACTACCATTTTGTGCTCATGCGCAATAGTATTATTTCCCAGAGGTTTTTTCTTTATGATGATCGTTTACAAGATGGTGAATCCATAACATATGATCTCATTCCCGATACATTACGTTACAAGGATACAGTTGTGATTTTTCTCCAATGCATCGATAAAGGCGTGTATGATTATTTTAGAACGGCGTCACAGATAAGCAACGGCAGGGGATCACAATCGGCATCACCGGCAAATCCTTTATCGAATTTTAGCAATGGAGCATTGGGATATTTCAGTGCTTATTCTGTAAGATCGTGGCGCTGGATCAACAAATAATTTGATTTTTATAATGCCCAACGATGAGCGATGAACGAATGCTTCAATCTTTTTTTCTTCGTGATATTCTTCTTCCGTATTAACACTCCGGGTGTTCTCTTTATCGATAATTTCCTAAATAATATTTTCCACAGCTCGAATTGCGGCCGACATGAAATGATTGGCATTAGTGTATTTATACAAGCTATTTCTACTGATAAGAAATAGATTGCCGATACAACACACAACCGAAATCAGCAAACTTTGTATTATTGTCTGGTTGCCAAATATGTGCAAGTGTCGATTTTAAAAAAATGTCACTCCCCCTCCTGCCGGCAATTCAAGTTTTTATGGCAAAGCCATCCCGTTGGGAACTAAGCTGATTATTTTGCTCTACTACCCGTTCTGCAATTTCACAAACGAAGCTGAATCTGTTTGAACCAAAGTTCTTTAGGTATTGATCTCGTTCCGATTCAAGCGATTGAGCAATGGACTTGGAATCCACTCCTCTGCTCACAAACCACAATAGTGACCGTAGTTCTAGAATCTGAAAACAAATTGTGGACAGAATTGCGTACAAATAAAAAGAGGTATCCGACATTATCGAATACCTTTTGGGTGGACAGGGAGGGAATTGAACCCCCGACACATGGATTTTCAGTCCATTGCTCTACCAACTGAGCTACCTGTCCGAATTTTTCACAACTTAACGAGTGTAACGAAGTTAAGTTGTATAAAAAATTCAGGATCCCGTGTTTTATACGGGATCCGAATCTATTTCTTACATCCCCCGCGTTTTGTACGGGATCCGAATTCAATCTATCGATTCAATAAAAATCCCGCTGGACCTCAGCGGGACCAAAATCTTGATTAAAACTACCAGACTTTTCGCAGAAAGTCAAGGTTTGATGCTTAGACTTTTCCGTTCTTTTTCAAAATGTCTCGTGCAATAACCATCCGCTGCACTTCACTTGTGCCCTCAAAGATCGGATTGATACGAGCGTCTCGGTAGTAACGCTCGATGGGAAGTTCTCTCGAATATCCCATACCGCCATGAATCTGTACTGCCATATCTGCTACTTTAACAAGATTTTCTGAAGCAAACAATTTTACATATGCAGCTTGACGGGAGACAGATTTCTTTTCATCATACTCTTGAGCCGTACGGTAGACTATTGATTCCAAAGCATAGATTGTCAACGCTATATCTGCAAGCATAAATTGAATCGCCTGGAATTGTGACAACGGTGTATCGAATTGCTTCCTCTCTTTTGCATACTTTGTGCTCGTCTCCAATAATTCTTTCATGGCGCCAAGACATGCAGCCCCTAGGCCAAGGCGACCGGCATCCAACGTTTTCATTGCAATGAGGAATCCACGCCCATCATCACCAATGATATTGTCTTTTGGGATTCGAACATTATTAAACGTCAACGCATTTGTCATGCTGGCGCGAATCCCCATTTTCTTCTCTTTAGGACCTGCAGTGAATCCCGGGGTCTTTGTCTCAACGACGAAAGCGCTAATGCCCCGTTCTGTCCGAGCAAAAACTGAAAGGATATCCGCAAAACCGCCATTCGTGATCCACAATTTCTCACCATTAATCACCCATTCGTTTCCATCAAGGCGTGCTTTCGTTCGTAAATTAAATGAATCGGAACCGGCTGAAGCTTCTGTTAATGCAAATCCTCCAATCAATTTCCCTTCAGCAAGCGGAACAAGATACTTCTTCTTTAATTCTTCAGAACCGCCAATAAAGATTGCATTCGCTCCAATGGACTGATGTGCTCCAATAAATGTGGAGGTTGCAAGATCACCTCTCCCCATTTCTTCTTGCATAACGCAATAACCAACTTCACCGAATCCGCCGCCGCCATATTCCTGAGGGAATGATGCCCCGAGAAAACCTATGTCCGCAATTTTACGGATTAATTCAGGAGACAATTTTTCTTCTTCATCCATCTTCTGAGCGAGAGGCTTAACCTCTGTGTTCACAAAATCTCGCGCCATATCGCGCAGCATCTTTTGTTCTTCCGTAAATTCAAACTGAAACATATCAATTTCCTTTTTTTCTGATGAAGTTGCGATTATTTATTATCGTGATGATTTCGAGTGCTAGAGAATGCGGCAATATCTTCTCCTCCATCAACACCCAAGACATTGCCGGATATCCAATGCGCTTCGTCGGTAGAAAGGAGAACAATTGCTTTTGCAACATCTTCGGGCGTTGTGAGTCGTCCTCCCGGATTTTTTCCACGTGCCGCATCAAGCATTATCAAATTACCGGGGATCTTACGTAACGCTGGCGTATCTGTTACTCCTGCCATAATCGCATTTGCTGTAATGCCCATAGGCCCAAGTTCCATCGCAAGTTGGCGAATGTGCGCTTCCAAACTGGCTTTTGCAGCTGATACAGCACCGTAATGCGGCATGGCTGTGTGTCCGCCTGAACTTGTCATTCCAAAAATACGTCCGCCTCTTTTCATGAGATTTCGCGAGATCAATCCTTGCACCCAGTACACAAGACTATGTGCCATCACATTGACCGTCATTTCCATTTGTGCCGGAGTTATAGCATCTTCGGGTTTCTTCGTGATGAATTGTTTTAACGTTCCGAATGCGAGTGAATGCAGGAGCACTTTTATTGTGTCGGAAGAATCGATAGCAAATTGTTCTTGAATATCATCGAGCGTTTCATCTTGCTTGATTTTATCTGCTGCGTTGATATTGTAGAACACCGTCTTGACGCCCGTGTGTTTTATTTCTTTGATGAGGTTCTGAACATTTGGCATTGTTGCTTGACGATCAAGATGCACGCCAAAAATATTCATACCGTTCTCAGCCAGCTCAAGTGCAGTAGCTGCTCCAAATCCACTGGAGGCGCCAAGTATAAGCGCCCACTCATGCGGCTTGAATTTCGATTCCTGCTTCATATTTTTTTACACTTTCCTTTGATAAAACGATACTTAAGATAGAAAGAATTCTTAGAAAAACAATTCCTTATTCTACCGTAACACTCTTTGCAAGATTCCGCGGCTGATCTACATTGCAGCCTCGTGATACAGCAATGTAATATGCCAGTAATTGTAGCGGGATAACGGAGAGGATCGGCGAAAACAAATCGAGCGTTTGTGGAACGCAGATTAAGTAATCGGCGAGCTGACTAATATTTTTCTCTTCTTCATTAACAATGGCAATCACCCGCCCGCGCCGCGCTTTTACTTCCTGAATATTATTCATGATCTTTTCGTATGTTCTGTCGTGCGGCGCAATAAACACAACCGGCATTTTCTCATCAATGAGCGCAATGGGTCCGTGCTTCATTTCCGCTGCCGGGTATCCTTCTGCGTGAATGTAAGAGATTTCTTTTAATTTGAGCGCGCCTTCAAGTGCAACAGGAAAATTATATCCACGGCCAAGGTAAAGAAAGTTTTTCATTTCATTAAATTCACCGGCGATATACTCAACCTGTTTTGTATTGGAAAGGATTGCTTGCACTTTTTCCGGCAGCAATTTTAATTCCCGAACAAGTGCAGCGCCATCTTCTCGCGACATTCCTTTGCTCCGCGCAATCAAAATTGTCAACAGCGCGAGCACAGTCAATTGAGATGTGAATGCCTTTGTGGAAGCAACTCCAATTTCAGGCCCGGCATGAATATACACACCGCCGTCGCTTTCGCGTGCAATAGAACTACCAACCACATTGCATATTCCAAGAACAGTCGCCCCATGTGCTTTTGCTTCTCGCAAGGCTGCCAGTGTATCCGCTGTTTCACCGCTTTGACTAATAAGAATCACAACATCGTCTTTTGTCAGGATGGGATTTCGATAACGAAACTCTGAAGCGTACTCCACTTCAACAGGAATATGTGCGTACTGTTCAAGCATATATTCTCCAATTAAAGCAGCGTGCCACGATGTACCGCAGGCAGCAAGAATTAAACGCGGCGCACGTACTATTCTCCCAAATACCGCATCGAGCCCTCCAAGCTTTACATTGCCCTCCTCTTCCAGCAATCTGCCTCGCATCGCATTCCGAATCGACTCAGACTGCTCGTGAATCTCTTTCAGCATGAAGTGAGTGAAGCCACCCTTTTCGATCTGCTCAAGATCGAATGTGAGTTCCTGAACCTCCTTCGTAATCTCAACATCGCCAAGCGTCTTGGTGATCACACCATTGGCTGTTAGCTCGGCAACCTCGCCATCTCCCAGATAGACAACTTGTCGAGTATGCTCTATAATTGCAGCTGCATCTGCTGCAACAATATTTTCCCCATCGCCAATTCCAAGAATGAGCGGACTTCCCATGCGTGCAGCTACTATTCTATCGGGTTCACGAGTCGAGAGAACAACGAGTCCGTACGTTCCTTTTACCTCTTTCATTGCAAGGCGAACCGCCTCAAAAAGATTAGGCGTCGATTTGTAGATTTCTTCGATCAAATGTGCAATAACCTCGGTATCCGTGGCACTTACAAATCGATGCCCTCCCCGCAATAATTTCGTTTTAATAGCAGCATAGTTTTCTATAATGCCATTGTGTATTACAGCAATTTCATTCCGGCAGTCTGCATGTGGATGTGCATTGATGTTAGTAGGTTCACCATGTGTTGCCCAGCGCGTATGTCCCATACCAATATGTGCTTCTGGTAGCTGGCTGTTGTTCTGAATTTTCTTTACAAGGTCATCGACTTTCCCTGCTTGCTTTTGAATGTATAATGTTTTGTTACTAATGACAGCTATTCCTGCTGAATCATATCCTCGATATTCCATACGCCTTAATCCTTCCAACAAGATTGGGAGCGCATTATTTTTGCCTATATATCCAACAATACCGCACATAATTCATTTCCAATTATGGTTTCAACCAAATGACAGTCATCATCCTGCGCTTTTTCCATCCCGTCTATAGGAATGGAAAAAACGTTTTTCACAAATCGTGCAGTGTGCGCTGATCTCAATGTTACCCGCGGCTACTCCCAGCTCTTTTAGTTGAGACGCGTTTTCTTTCTTTAGATCGATAAATATCTTTGTCGTGTTATAAGGTACGATTTTATTCTCGTACTTCACAGCGACATCTTCACTCACTTCGTAACAGCAAACTCCAGCTGATGGGCCAATAAAGGCGAGCACATTTTCAGGATCCGTTTTGAAGTCCTCTTGCATTGTATATATCGCTCGCTTGACGATGGCATTTGCAGTTCCTCTCCATCCTACATGCACCGCTCCGATTACGTTTTGAATGGGATCGAAGAGCAAGATTGGGACACAATCTGCAACAGTGACGGCTAATGCTACTCCGCTTGAGTTTGTCACAAGAGCATCGCAATTTTCATATTCACCCGGCGGATCGATCTTACGAACATTTGCTGAATGAGATTGAAGTGGCATCGCAAGCTCATTGTTGGATATCCCGAACTGAGATAAGAATGATTTCCGATTCATTTCAACGATTGCCGGATCGTCACCAACGTTATAACTGAGATTCATCTCAAATCCATTACGGTTTCTAGGCCCGAGCTTCGTACTCATTCCTGAACACACTTCCGGATAGTCTGAAAATATTTTCGGTAGCATTACTGTTTTTTCAAGAATGTCAGATTGGAAGCCGGATTTCAAATGTCGTCCCTTTTCCTCGTTCGCTTTGGCAGGTTATTGTCCCCCCATGATCTTCAATAACTCTTCGTGCAATTGCCAAGCCAATTCCCATCCCTTCTGATTTTGTTGAAAAGTTTGGCTCAAATATCTTTGAACGTATCTCTTCCGGAATTCCTAACCCTGTGTCAGAGATCATGATAAGGCACAATCGCCCTTCTTGAGAAGTACTTATGGTAATTGTTCCTGCTTTTTCGATTGCTTGAATAGCGTTTCTTATAATATTGATAAAAACTCCATGAAGTTGATCGCTATCTGCAATCACTTCAACATTCGGAGATGCAAGTTGATCGATGAAGCTAATTCCTTGCACCTCTCTGAATAAATTTATCGTTTCCTTTAATAAATTATCAATGCTAACCCGTTCGAATTTTCTTTCTGGCATTTTGGCAAAGTGGGAAAATTCTGTTGCAATACGCGAGAGAGTTTCAATTTGATCGATCACTGTTTGTGTGACACGCTGGAGAATTTCTTCTCGCTCCGGCGCTCGATCTTTGAATGCGTGTTGCAAATGCTGAATGGAAAGTTTCATTGGTGTAAGTGGATTTCTGATTTCATGAGCAACTTGTTTCGCCATTTCTTTCCAAGCATTTTCGCGCTCATGTGTAACAAGTTCTTCTCTGCTTGTACGCAACTTTGAGATCATATCGTTGAATGACTTGGCAAGTGTGCCAATTTCATCATTTGACTTCACCGATACATTTATATCGAGATTTCCATCGGCAACGTTTTTTGCCGCACGCGTCAGTTGATTCAGCGGACGTGCAAAGCGTAAGGCAAGCACTCCGCCCCCAGCTAAAGCAATGCCAAAGATAATAGCGTACACGCCAAAGACGTATGCATTTTGCTGCGATAATTCAGCTTCAATTTCCCTTTGTCTATTCAACGTTGGAATAGCAAGCACGCCAACAACGCTTCCATTTATTGAAAGCGGTGAATAACCAACAACGTACTCCACGGAGCCAATTTTTTCTTTTGATAGCACATGAGTTCTGTCGTCAAGCATAGTTGAAGCAAAGACTTTTCCGTTAAGTCGCCCATCTAAAAAGGAAGCTCGATAAAGTTCCGATAGACTGCTTGCTTGAATTGATGTGCCACGATAAATCGAGAAATCAACTCCATACTCGGCAGCAAGTGCTTCACAGAAATCATCATCTACACCTTTTACAAAATCTTCCTCGTCTGAAACATATGCACTAATTCGATCCTGTAAGCTAGCCAATTTGCTATAGAGGTCCAGCTCTCCTCGCTCTTGAACTCGCTCTACAACAAGCTGTTTATTGTAGTAACTCAGTACCACAAGCGGTATAAGTGTTATGCAGGCAAATCCAATTACAAGCTTGCCTCTAAATCCAAGTGTGGGCATATCATTCTGTATACTCTTCCGAATGCAAAAACATACTCCTATCGCTGCCAAGACGGCGAGACAGACAAAGAATTCCTTAAGATAACTAAACATATCCCAACGGAAATCCAATTCTTCTAAACTGATTGCTGCTATTCTTTCCGGTGAAGCAACATCTCTCATAAAGACTGTTTGCGTTTTGTATCCGTTCATTAAAACATCTTTCCACAGAAAAGAATTTGTTGTTTTCTGAAGTTCACTATCTACCTTTGCAGGTAAAAAGCGTTTTGGGTACAATTTTCTTCCTGTTGAGAAGATCAGCGAATCATTTATAAATTCATGAACCGCAATTTCGCGCACCGCACTATTTTCCAGACGATCTCCAAACTGTCGAAATGGTTCCGTATCTTCTTCATGAAATATTGTTTTTTGATGTTCCGATACAAGTAACGCAATACTACCAAACAATTGTCCGCTTGAGTCTCTTATAGTAGTCCACGCTCCATAGAGTTTGCCTAATACTTTCGATTCTGCTCGGTCAATAACATGAACAGCTTCTTCCTCGCCTGCAAAAACCTTTGCAAGGATATTCTGCTGTTCCGGTTTATTCATCCCGACAACAAACCGATCCAATTCATTCCCTTGCTGATTATACAGAATAAGAGCAGAGTTGTATCCTTCTTTGCCGATCAGTGATTTCGTCCAAAGAACAAATGCAAGGTTGTTGTCTTTTGCTGTCGAAAGAGAATCTGAGTTCAAATTATTCACATAATTTTCTACAGATGTTCGGAGTCCATCCTGCACAAGATAGGTCAACCAACTATCGGAAGGACGCACAAATTCGTTCTCAACAGCTTCCACTTCTTTGCGCTCTCTTTGTCGAAGTTCTTGATGCAAGAGAGGCGCTCCGATAACAAACGAACCTACAGTAATCCAGACTGCAAGTTTCCATCGCCGTGATGTTACGTCGAGCCCTGCATCTTTCCAATAGCTGATGAACTCTACAAAAATAAAGCAGATAACAATAAAGATGATTGAACTGAAAAGTGGAATGAATTGAGTCCCATCGAGCAATGAATAAATTGGAATACCGATAATTATAGAACTGATGAGTATAATTCGCGATTGAGTTTCGGTCTGTGAAAAGTGGGCATCCAGTAATTTTCTTCCGCCATAGAGAAACACGGTCGAAACACACAACAAAGAAACACCAAGCATGATAATATTAAAGTACATAAGTGCGGCGGCTCCATTCGGCAGAATCTCTGATGGATTGTTGTACTGAATTGTTGAATCAAAAATAAAACTCCGCACTGCTTCACCGAATCCTCGAAAAAGCCATAGGATCAGCATCGAAATAAGACAAACGAATACCATAGATCCGATTCGTCCAAGACGTAAGTTAAATCTCGTGGTTATTCCTTTTCCTTCATTCTTAAAAATAGTACGTGAAAAAAAGACCCAAGCTGAAACCGCTACGGTTAATCCTGTTAGAATAAGTTCGCCGAGCGATGAACTTAATCCCAAAACAAAAGGCGAAGCATATAAATTTGGATTGAAAAGCCATCCACCAAATAGAACTGCGGGAATATTTAATTCTCGCCACACGAATCGCACAAACCACAAAGAAAGAATCAGAGCAGTAGTTGTCATCCAACTATGATGTTTATTTGCAATCCACAATATGCATGCGGCTGCAAAAAACAGACAACCACATGCTAAACAAATAGAGATCAATATCATGCACACATCTATGTCTGATGAGGTTACACCGTCTTGAGTAATTTCTGCAATAAAGAATTCAGCAATCGTTTTCTTCTCTTGATTGACCACAGGAACGCTGTACTCTCCTTGATGCGCTCTGTACGTTTGAGGAAGTTTGAATGTGACTAGTGTGCCTAATGTCTGTGAAAGTTCTGCGGAGAGACTTACTTTCTGAATAAAACGATTTGAAATTGGAGAGTTCACTTCAAGCGGCTCACTTACTAATAAAATCAATCTATCTTGAGCTAATCTCTTGCCTACAGTTAAATACGTGCGCAATCCGTTTTGTGTGACATAAACGAATGGTTCGCGATATTTATCATCATTCATTCGCTTGTATAATAACGGAATGCTCGGCCCGGTCCACGCAAGAACATTTCCCTGCACGTCGATGAGATCAATGGTTTGATCATCATTTAATTTGTAAGAATTAATAGATTGAAATGCTTTGAGTGTAGCAGGCATATCGCTTAAGTGTATACTTGTACACAGTGATGTATCTCTGGATGCAAGCTCAACGATTTTTGTTAGCTGTTCGACTCTGGTTTGAAATGCTTCACGAATAACTTCCTCTGCTTGTGTCCTCCGCGCAATACGTTCTGCCTCCCAACGATAATTGATCAGCGATGGAATGAAAAGTCTTACCACACCGAGCACACCAGCGATGGCGATACAAATAAAAAAGCCCCACAGCGCGGGGCGGGCATACCTTATGTACCGATTTATCATGCCCATTACTTCATTAATAGATATTGAACTGATTGATGACCCATCGAGAATCCTGTCGTGTTAGTGATACGTACACTTGCACTGATTCTTGATTTCCTTTTCGGACATAGACAAGACGGCCCGTCGCGTATGGTGCATTACCTTTTTCATGAATACGGGAAAACGCAAAAGAGACTGGTCTGCGTCCTGAAAAAAATCCAGAAAGCACTGAAGCTGCTTGATTCATTGAAAAATATCCGCGTTCACCCGAACCTATGGCGATAGAAACCATCGTACCAAGTTCTCCATCAAATTCTTCCACCGTACACATCCGTATGCCATATTCAATTTTTTGAAATACAGCTAACACTTTGAAGTGCTGCTGGTCTAAGCGAATAGATGGCGTTCCGAGTATCTCTTTTGGGGGGAACGTTTCAGATTGCTGTTTTACCTGTGCATGGGAAGAAAAAGAGAAAAGTAATATGACAAACAGCCATTTCATAGTTCGCGTTCAAATTATCAGAAAACGTGGAGAAAGTCAATCAATGGAAATGAACTAGCTTTTCTTTTCAAAATGTACCTTAAAACTTCTGTCAACATATCTGCGGCAGCAAAATAAAATAGCCATTAGAAATCTGCACATACATATTTTACTTTACGAAGTACATCTTTCCATTATTGATTATACCGATTGCTTTTCCTTTCAATATGCATCCGTCAAACGGAGAGTTTTTCGATTTTGAATGGAACGACTGAATGTCCACTGTCCATTCCATTGTTGGATCCAGTAATGTCAAGTTTGCTATTTCACCTTCCTGAATAGTAATCGTCGGTAAAGAAAGAATACGACGTGGATTGACGGAAAGTTTTTCAATTAATTGAATAAGCGTAAGATAATTTTGATGAACAAGTTCCGTGATAGACAATCCGATGGCGGTTTCTAAGCCAACGATGCCAAACGGTGCTTGCGCAAATTCAACTTCCTTCTCATCAATTGTATGTGGTGCGTGGTCAGTTGCAATGACATCAATAATCCCATCGCGTAGCGCTTCTTTTATCGCTTGCACATCTGCCTTCGCACGCAGCGGCGGATTCATTTTCAAGTTCGTATCAAAACTTTCAACTGCGTCATCCGAAATGGTAAAGTGATGCGGCGCGGCTTCGCACGTAATATTCAACTTTTCTGCTTTCGCTCGGCGTACACAATCAATAGATCCGATCGTGCTTATGTGTGCAACGTGATATTTCGCTTGCGGTACATAGCGCAGGAGAACCATATCCCGCACAATCATCAATTCTTCGGCAATGGGCGGAATGCCGGGCATGCCAAGCCGTGTAGATACAAATCCTTCGTTCATCAATCCATTCTTTGTCATCGTAGGCTCTTCTGCATGCTGGATGATAGGCAACCCATACATCGACGAGTATTCAAAAATCCGCCTCATCAACTCTGCGTTGGAAATCGGTGCTCCATCATCTGAAAAAGCAACCGCACCAGCTTTTGCCAGCTCAGCCATCGGCGACAATTCTTCGCCCTTTCGTCCTTTCGACGCAGCAGCAATGGGGTACACATCCACAAGTCCGCCGGTGGCGCGTCTTCCTTCTTCCTGCACATAGCGCGCAACAGATTCTTCATCAATTGTCGGATTCGTATTCGGCATACAACATACAGCGGTAAATCCTCCAGCCGCCGCAGAAGCGCAACCTGTTTCTATAGTTTCTTTGTGTTCATACCCCGGTTCACGTAAGTGCACATGCATATCGATAAATCCAGGGGCTATCACCTTATTTTTCAAATCAATACTTTCATACGACTTATCACTGGAAAGAGATGCGCCGATTCGTTCAATCCTTCCATCAACGATCAACATATCCGTGACACTATCTATCCCTTTCACGGGATCAATTAAACGACCAGATTTCAAATGAAGTTTCATGTGTAGCTCCTTCAATTGGAAGTTCCAAGTAAGTAGAGTACCGACATTCTAATTGCTTCACCATTAGTGACTTGTTCGAGAATGACAGAATGCGGGCCATCAGCAAGATCAGCTGAAAGTTCAACATCACGATTAATCGGACCAGGATGCATGATGGTAATTGGCTTCAATGCTCGGTCAACTTTTTCTTTCGTCACACCGAAGTAACGATGGTATTCGCGAAGCGACGGAAAGAGTCCGCTCTTCTGCCGCTCCAGTTGGATGCGAAGAACATTCAGCACATCGACGTGGGGAATAATATCTTCTAATCTATGATAAACGCGCACGCCAAGATATTCAATGTTCCGCGGAATAAGTGTTGCCGGACCGCACACCGATATTTCTGCGCCCATAGTTTTTAATCCATAAATATTTGAAAGTGCAACGCGGCTGTGTAAAATGTCGCCAACAATACAGATGCGCAATCCTTCGAGTGAACCGTGTTTCTCTCGCAGTGTCATCATATCGAGCAATGCTTGCGTAGGATGCTCATGCGCTCCATCGCCTGCATTGATCACATTTGCTTTCACTACACGTGTTAGAAAGTGCGGGGCACCTGATGCAGAATGACGAATTACAACCATATCGATTTTCATTGCTTCGATGTTGCGAGCTGTGTCCTTCAGCGTCTCGCCCTTACTTACGCTGCTGCCGGATGCGGTAAAGTTGACTACATCTGCCGAAAGGCGCCGCTCTGCAAGCTCAAAGGAAATTCTTGTACGAGTAGAACTCTCAAAAAACAAATTCACAATCGTCTTTCCCTGTAGTGGCGGAACCTTTTTAATCGGCCGTTCCAAAACCTCTTTGAATGACGCTGCTGTATCCAGAATGAGTGTGATATCTTCCTTACTCATTCCTTCCAACCCAAGTAGGTGACGGCTTTCCAGTTTCATTGTCCATCCTCCTTTTCATCATTTTCAATAAGATAGACTGCGTCTTCTTCATCTGCTTCAGTCATTGCTACTTGTACTTTCTGCTCACGTGCCGTTGGCACATTCTTTCCAACAAAATCTGCTTTGATTGGCAATTCGCGATGTCCGCGATCTACCAACACGAGTAATTGAATCACAGACGGACGCCCGAGATCCATCAATGCATTGAGTGCCGAACGAATTGTTCGCCCGGTGAATAGCACGTCGTCAATCAAAACGATTACTTTTCCGCGAATATCAAAAAGTATTTCTGTGCTTTTTAATTCGGGTTGATCAAGACGGCCGCGCAGATCATCGCGGTAGAGTGTAATATCCAGTACACCAACCTGCACGTTCATGTTTTCGATTTCTGCTATTTTCGTCGCAACACGATGAGCAAGAAATTCGCCGCGCGTTCTAATCCCAACGAGCACTACATCCTGGACACCTTTATTTTTCTCCACTACTTCGTGGGAGAGACGGTTGACGGTTCGCCGAAGGCCATCGGCGTCAAGCACTTTTGTTTTCATCATCATCCACCTTTCTTAATATGAAAAAACCCCCAGTTCCAGCGAAATCGGAAAAGGGGGCTTTCAATTTGCAATTAGCTATGATGGTGATCATCATCCCTTTCCTACCTCGCTGGATAGGAATTAAAGGAACTTCTTCAAAGAACATTTTCTACTTGTGGGCGCTGCGGGGATCGAACCTGCGACCTTACGCGTGTGAGGCGTACGCTCTGAACCAGCTGAGCTAAGCGCCCGCAATTTATTGCCTTAAGTTGTTTAATAACATTACAAAGATAGAAAAATATATGTTCTGGTTCAACCAATATCTATGATAAATAAAAACCACAACCTATATTTAATCAAGTTCCATCGAAAGCATGTTCACAGTGACACACAGATGCTAAAGCAGTAAATGTAGGTCTCGCTTTCGAGTATTTCCAAAGTTAAAGATTGGGATTGCATTATTCGATCGCATCAATTAACTTTGTAATGAATCAATTATCAGATCATTCCTAACCAAGAAATAATAAGCGGACAAAACCAACTTACACAAATCAAGTCAAGTACTTCACAATTCAAAGGAGAAGAATATGACAATAAACGCTGATAGTGCTGATGTTGGTAATAATGCCATAGAAAGTGTAACGTGTCCGCGATGCAATGGGACTGGCTTATCCGGCTCACATATGAAATGTAAGGACTGCAGGGGGTTCGGTTTCATCTCTCCTCGAACAATAGAGTGTCAACATTGCAGAGGTACTGGTTTCATGAAAGCCCATGTAACATGTGACCGCTGTGGCGGCTTTGGGAACATACCACAGAAGTGAATTGCTAAAGCTTGTAAGTCATTTTATTTTTCAGGTTTGTGTAACTAACCTGCGATTTGACTCTGCCTCATTCAGTCCGAAATCAATTTTATTTATTTACGTTGGTCGTAAAGAAAATCAGCAACATTCGTCTATCCCTCCACAAAACGAAGTGCCGTGTCTAACAACACTAATGACAGTATTTGTCCAGAGCAATTGAGGCAGAGCGATATCCAAGTTGACTCGCAACCTGAAAATCTTCACAAGCTTCCTTACGTTTCTTCACTCCAATTTTTGCCATCCCCCGCATATAGTATGCATCTGCATACTTCGGATTCAATCCAATCGCGCTGTTGAAATCAACAATCGCACCAGAATAATCTTTCAGATTAAATTTATTAATTCCCCGATAATGATAAGGCTTCGGCTCTTTTGGATATTGTTCAATCACCTTTGTGAAATCGGTTATTGCACCTTGATAGTCACCCTTAGAAGACTTATTTATCCCACTGTCATAAAAGCTGCTCATTACTTGAGCGTGAACATTGATAACACAAAAAAGGTAGATGAAAATGCAATAGATAAAAATGTTGAGTGATTTCATTATGCGATTCTCCTTTATCGTGAACGTTTCTGGCCACCGTTCCGTTAATCCTTTTGTCGGGATTGTTTAAACTGTAACGAATTTTAGTTCCTAATGCAAGCGAATGACATTGTAAGACCTTCGGCTGTCAGAGAGATGGAATGGAAATATGGTAGGAAACGGGTAGTTCTTTTTCATCTCATATTTGAAAAGACATAAAAACAAAGACCCCAATAGCGTTAAAAGTATCAGGGTCAATGGGGAGGAGTAAACAATCGCAGCGCACTCGTATAGTACCTTTCTGCTTTGGTTAGCCCGATTACAGAAATATTCATTGAAATTTATTCAAATTACTTCATCAGCACCATCTTTCGAACCTCAACAAATCTCTTACCTGAATTATCCAGTGAGGTCGCTTCGAGACGATAGAAATAAATACCAGTACTCATATTCGCCTTCCACTCAACCTCCTGATATCCTTCACTCATCTCTCTATCAATCAACCTTACTAGCTCACGACCGAGAAGGTCATAGATCATCAGTTTCACATTTGACTTAGCGGGCAAGCTGAATCGAATCATCGTACTCGGATTGAATGGATTAGGATAGTTCTGATATAATACATAGTTCGTAGGGAACAGATCAATTCCCATACTGTTCGCTTCAGCAAACGCCTTCGAGCCTACGATCAATCGGAAATTCCTTGTTCCTTTTCCGGTGTTGATCATCAGTTGTTGTTTTTCGACGATACGGTACACCATCTTTGATTCTATGTTGATCAAATAGTTGTTTTGCGACATTGAACCAATTCCATCAAATGTGAGTACGGTCTTGGCATTCTCGTCTGGAGTTTTGAGTTTGATGTCCCACACATATCCTTCAGCGCCAGGTGCTCGATAATCATGTGTCAAAGCGCCTTCTTTTGAATTGAAAGATAAGCTAATTGATTTGTCGCCTAAGAGAGGCGGCTCAAAAACATCAAGCGTATCGACGTCATCAGTCGCCATCGGATCAACACCAATAATATTTTCACTGTCGTCAATCTTATTGTCTTCACGTTCCGCCCTGATTCGTAAGCTCCAACGATTTTCTTTCGTATTTGTTCCAACCAATTCTTTTTTAAGCATCGTGGGCTTTGACGAGCTCATAACTGCACTTGGACGATCAGCAATATTGAATCGCAGTATTGTTGGCCCACTATTCCCGATATTGGCAACAATTCCTTCCCACGCTTTCAAAGTTGTCGGACCCAACTTCCACCCACCATTGGTACCTCCAACTCCAACATATTCCCAAACAGTTTTATTTTTCAGTAATTCTCCAGTTGCCAGGCTCAAACTATCAATCGGTACGTCGAAGTTAAATGGATTACCAATTGCATTGTAACCAGCTTTAAGCGCAATACCATCCTTGTTGATATCCTCCGACTTAGGCACCGTGCCAGGACCACTCTTTATTGTAATAGCATCTTTTAAGATCAAGAAGAATGCTTTACCCGGATCTATGATTTGCTGGGATGCAAATGTCGAATATTCCTCGAACTGGTCATTGGCATCAAGTCTGAAGAAGCGCCATTTGTTTTCATCATATGCTCCGAGTCCGCTCCGATTTTCCAGCACATCCTGTGGTGTCCTGTTGTCCAAAATCAATGGGATGGATAAGATCCGGTACGCATATTCTTTCGGTGTTCCGCTTGGCAGACTACCAGCACTTATTTGAGCTACAGGATTTCCGTTTTGATCCGAACGTGTTACTGCTGTGCTGTTATGAATGACTAACGAATGTGTAGGTGTATAAATAATACTGTTAGCGCTGTCTGTAGCTGCAATTCTGTAGTCAACTCCAAAGAGAGAGTTTGATGAAATATACGACGCTGGAATGTTTATTGTTCCACCGCTCGCACTTAGATAATTTGAAGACTGTGCAGAACTCCAGCTTACACCAGCTCTACGGTAAAAAAGCTGCAATGACTTCATACCCGACACCGCATCTGCCGCTGTTGCTTGGATTGCTATCGCTTGCGGCGACGCTGTTTCAAATTTTGCTACTGCTGTGCTATCATGTTGAATTACCGGTGCGACATTATCATACTTCGCTCTGACTTGCGCGCGATTATTTGGATCTTTGTTTCCCGCACCATCTTCTAAGTAAAAATAGATCTGGTGTGTCCCAACTGATGAGATATTTACTTGAAGTGTCTGTGCAGAGGAAGCTATCGCAGTGCCAGGTGAATTAACTGTGGGAATCGTGTCAATTATATACCAGAGCTTGGCAATTCCAGATGGATCGCTTGGATTGGTCCATGTGATATTGAATGTACTCTGATTAGTCCAACCAGACGGTACAATTTGCACCGCTGTTGGTGCAACAGGTGGAGTTACATCGGGTGTCGTTGCATTTACCTCGTTGGAATATCCGGAATTGCCCGCTGAGTTATATGCATATACACGATAATAGTAAGTAGTCAAGTCTGTTAAGCCTGTGTTGGAATAACTTTGCACGTTCGCGTCGAGCGTGGCCATGAGAGCATATGGTCCGCCAGTGCCTACTTTTCTTTCAATCTTGAATCCATCTTCGTTGTTCGAGACATCTGTCCAGGACAAATCGATTTGTGAACCAGAAATTACGCTTGCTGAAAGATTCGTTGGTGCAGCAGGTACTGTAATCTGTTGAATGCCCGTCCCTGATACCGAGACACTTTGTGCTGGCGCACCTCCGCCTGTATTGGTAATATTTCCGCTATAAGCAATAAGCGAGACCGGCTTGAAGTGTACATAAATAGTTGTGCTGAGAGTTCCGTTTGTATATGGAACATTTATTGACGATGCAAAACCCGAATTACTCGTTAAAGATACTTCAAAAGATGTTGGTGCCGTTACAGTAATATTGCCGCTTGTTGGCGATAGATTGGTACCAAACAAGGAATAGGTTTTCTCTGGAGAAGTCGTACTCACCACTACACCACCAAAAGATAACGTCGCAGGATTGACTGCGAGAATAGGATTGCTTGTTGGCGTTGCGCTCGCTTCATTGCTAAATTCACTTTGATTTCTTGCACTATCCACTGCAGTAATGCGGAAGTAGTATGTTGTCCCATTTGTCAATCCTGTTATGATCTTAGAAGTATCCGCGATCCCCGCGATTGTAGAGTCCGACAATATTGTCACACTCGGCGATGTGCCTCTATAAATCCGGTATCTTAGAAAATCACTCTCTGTATTCATACTCCATTTAAGCGTTACTTGCCCATTTCCAGGATTGGCTGTGAGATTTTGAGGAGCAGCTACCCCTGCTAATGCTGTGAAGCTGAGAATCGACCCCCTTTGCGTGCCTGCACTATTCTGTCCGACAACTCGATAATAATACGTCGCGGTAGGAATCAGCGGTGAAAAAATGACTGAGACATTTACTACATTTGTCCCAGATCCAACGGATTGAGGCGCGGTCGAATCGTATGATTGAAGCGTGCTGGTTCTTTCAATATCGAACCATGCTGTCGTTGCTAATCCATTGGGATTGACTGAACCTTTCAAGGTTACAGATGTTTCAGTGATGTTTGTCGCTACGTTTGTTGTGACTGTGGGAATAGAGCTGGGAACTGCATTCACTTCGTTGCTATATCCGCTCTCTAATCCCGAGCTATTCACTGCTGTAACACGGAAATAATATTTTGTACCGTTTGTTAAGCCAGTAATTATTTTAGAAGTATCAAGTATAGAGGCAGTCGTTGAGTCTTTAAGTGAAACATTCACAGAGTCTGTGCCCATGTAGATACGGTATTTCAGAAAATCGGCTTCTGTATTCTTATTCCACTTGAGAGTGATCTGTCCGTTGCCTGCTGTGGCAATGAGGTTTTTTGGAGTGGTAGGTGCGTTACTACTAAAAATCGTATTCCGCAATATCGAGACAGTGCTGCTGTAGTAGTTCGTTACTGCAAGATCAGGCTTCCCATCTCCATCTACATCTCCAATAGCTACGCTGTAGGGAGAGCTTCCTGTTGTGTAGTCCACCTTCGCTGTAAATGATATATTCCCGCTCGTGCTCTGGTTCTGCAAAATTGATACTGTTCCATTGGAATAACTTGATGTATAATTCGTTACTGCAAGATCAGGCTTCTCGTCTCCATCAATATCCCCTATGGTAACAACGTCTGGATAACTTCCAGTTGTGTAATCCACCTTTGCTGCAAATGATATACTCCCGCTCGTGCTCTGATTTCGGAATACTGAAACGGTGCTGCTGTAATAGTTCGCTACTGCAAGATCAGGCTTCCCATCTCCATCCAAATCTCCTATGGCTACACTGTACGGAGAACTTCCTGTTGTGTAATCTACCTTTGCGGCAAATGATATACTCCCGCTCGTGCTCG
>JBEKAY010000029.1:0-55957 GCA_050015675.1 Bacteroidota bacterium
ATTCAAATGTTATCAACAGTTTCTATCACACACACAGAGCGAGGTTACTTTGTTACACCGTCTGTCGGAAAAGCATCTCAATAGCATATTCATTCTTTTTTCATTCATCACACTCTCAACCTTTATTGTTGGATGTGGTTCTGATGAAGCAACGAAACAACTGAGCGCTGAAGAGCGGTACGAACTCGGTATGAAAGCATTTAAGGATGAAGATTATTTAGCGGCGATCGAGGAATTCAAGGTTGTGTCGCTGCAGTACCAAGGAAGCAAGGTTGCCGATTCGGCGCAGTTCTATATGGCAGAATGCCGGTACCTCCGGGAGGAATACATACTTGCTGCGTTTGAATACGATATCTTGCTGCGTACGATGCCTTCCAGTGTTTTTGTATCCCGTGCACGTTTTCGACGCGCCACGTGTTACTATAATCTTGCGCCAAAATTTATTTTAGATCAAAATTATTCCCGGAAAGCGATTGATGAGTACCAAGCATTCTTGGAATACCATCCTACCGACACGTTGGTATCTTTAGCAGAGCAAAGAATTAACGAATTAAACACAAGGCTGGCGCAGAAAGATTTCGAGAATGGCATGACGTATATGCACATGGAATATTACAAGGCTGCAACTTATTATTTCGACGTTGTGCTGGATAAATATCACGATACGCAATATGCCGAGCCGGCATTGCTGAAGAAAGCTGAAGCATTAACAAATCGTAAAAAATATGCCGATGCCAAAGAAGTATTAGAGAAGTTCCTCGAGAAGTATCCGTCGAGTGTTTTGAAGTCGGATGCTGATAGGTTGAATTCTGATATTGAATCAGGACTCCGCGATGAGAAAACGAAGAAACAAAAAACGCCGGAGCCGATAAAAGATACCAGCAAGCAAGTGCCTCAATTGGATAGATAGCATGCAACAACTGAAAACAAAGCCGGTCACAGCTTCACAAGTGGAAATGACTGAGTTAGTTATTCCCAATGATACCAACCGGCTTGGGAATCTTCTTGGCGGACGATTAATGCATTGGATCGATATCGCTGCTGCAATCGCTGCATCTCGGCACACGAATCGTGTCTGCGTCACTGCATCGTTGGATGAACTGCATTTCCATCATCCGGTTAAACAAGGCGAGGTTGTGATATTGCAGGCATCGGTGAACCGGGTCTTTCGCACATCGCTTGAAGTTGGAGTGCGTGTCACAAAAGAAAATCTTCTTACAGGTGAACGACAGCACACAAACAGCGCATATTTAATGTTCGTTGCAATCAATAATGAAGGACAGCCCGTGCCCGCGAATCCTGTGCAGCCGATAAAGAGTGCCGAAAAACGGCGTTATCGGGAAGCAGGCTATCGCAGGAAGTTGCGATTGTTACATCGTCAGCGAGGTTGATTATCATTCCGGGGAAAGACAATACATCCGAGTGCAGTGTTCCTTCTCGGTGCCATCGCATTACACGCCTGCTCCGTTCTACGTCATTTATTTTCTGGTTCGCTATTCACACTGTGTCAGCGCAAACGAATGAATCTGCTTTTGGAGAAGTACGTACCTTCTCGCCTTCTGTAAAATTTGAAAAAACTACTTTGGTCTCATCGGTGAACCATGGGAGTACAACACTTGCAGGGTGGTCAGGACATCGCGCCGAAATTCTATTAGCAACATTTGACTCAACACAAACATCAGTTACGTACAACGTGAAACACACTGCAATCGAGTTTGATAATCTCTATGCAGCGGATTTTAATGGCGACGGCTTGCCGGATTTCATGTTGGTAAATAAGCATGAAAAATTGATTTCGTTTGTGCTGAATCTGAAGCCGGATTCTCTTCAAGTAACGAGTACGATAAAGATTCCGTTTGAACCGGAACAATTATTGATTGGCGATTATAACAATGATACGCATATTGATGTTCTGGTGTATGCGCGTAAAACTCCCGGCATTCTTCCTCTTATTGGAAATGGCAAAGGCCACTTCACATTGGGAAAAGTCATTGCACAGGATAATGCGGTCGGCGCCGCTGATTTTGCTCAGGTGAATAACGATAATCTCATAGATATTGTGCTATGGGATTGGGTGAAAAGTGAGCTCCATGTGTTTTATGGCGCTGGGAATGGAAGATTCATAGACCAGAGTACATTTCCTGTGCGAGGTGAAGTGGAATCACTCACGGCGATGTCCATGGTTCGCGGCCATCCGCTTGATTTAATGTTGAAGATAATAACGCCGTCCGAGTTTCAAGTGTGGGAAGGAAACGACTTCGGTGATTTTCAATTGAAAAATCATATTCCTTTTGAAGGACGTGTAAGGGATTTCTGTTTCGCTGATGTGACGAATGATGGTTTGAATGACGTCGTCATGTCAATGAGCCCTGCGTCTTTGCAGGTTATTTTCAACAATGATGCGGATGCATTTACTGACCGCATTGAGTATGCCTCTGGTGATGATCCACAAGATGTTGTTGTAACGTCTCAAGGAAATTGTATTGTCTTTGACAGGGGCGATAACCAGTTTCTTGTCTACCGGAATGCTGCGAAGCCAAGTTCAATGGCAGATTCGATTCAATTTGCTACAGGTGTTTCTCCCACTGAAATCATTGTGAATGATTTTAATCGCGATAGTATTGCTGACATTGCGCTGCTCAACACAAAAAGTCAATCTGTTTCGCTCTATTGGGGTCGAAAAGGCACTGCTCCTTTTGGACCATTTTCGTATTCATTGACGGGTGAGCCAAGCCATCTCGCGTTTCATTCATCAACGGATACAACGCTACAGCTTGTGCTCACGTTTCCGCAGACGCATCAAATTTCGTACTTTACGCTTGATGCCGCAAATAATTCTGTCTCCAATGCATATATAGGGTGCGAGGGAGATGCGCAACTCATCTCTGCTTCAATAAATCAGAACCATCAGTCAGAATTCGTTACATTGAATACAACATCACCAGAAGGAAATTCTTTAAGCTTTTATGAACAACTTGGTTCTACAACATTTATCGAGCGAACTTTTCGCCTTCCACCGCCGGATTATTTATTGGGAGCTTCGGTTGCAGATTTGAATCATGATGGATACTCTGGCATTATATATGTTTACCGTACGGGCGATACTTCGATGGCAGAGCTTGGAGTGGCGTATGGTGACTCCGCGTATTCCATGAAACATCGCATTGTCTCACGGGAGTTTGCGCTTCCCGATGTCAAGCAAGTTTTCATTTGGCTGGTTGATTTTGATAATAACGGTGTTCTCGATTTTCTTATGCAAGCAGGATATCCAGTGGACTATCTAATGGTTGCCAAAGGAAAAGGAGACGGCCTTTTTTACGATCCAAAAATTATCACAAGCGGCTTACCGATTGAAGAGCGATCGAATCTGCAAATTGTTGATGTAGATGGCGATGGTTTTCCCGATATTGTTATTGGCTCACAGAAGCTTGGGCGTGTGGCATGGTTTCGCAATCGTGGCGATTGCAATTTTGATGCTGATCAAACATTGGTGGCTCAACTTGACTTGAGCAATTATGCCGTCGCCGATATCGATGGTGATGGCACCAAGGATTTAATTATGACACTTGGGAAGAAGGGTGTTTTGAAAATTATCAATGGTAAGCGGCTTCCTTTTCGAGAGAGATAAAGACACAATGAAAATATTTCTGAGAATTGCGAAAAAAGAATTATTGCAAAACTCATCTTGCTTAACATCAGTTAAATACTATTATTTGAAAAGCATGATCTGGCGTTGGCTCAAATATTTGTCGCTTGTTGTGCTACTCTTTTCTACAGTATCGGCTTGGGCTGGAGCGGAAGATAAAGGGACCTCAAAGCGGCTCACGACTGAACAGCTTCTTAACCATTTACGTTCAATCAAGAATCCTTCATTTCAACCGATGGTATCTGACGAATCATTCCAAGATGTGAAGTGCGGGTTCGGCATCCAGGTTCAGGTGGTTAATCGCTGGCAAGAGTTTTCACAAACGCAGCGAGCTGAGTTGTCAGTGTTGATGAAAGCCGATAGTTTGCAATGCGATACCGTTGTAGGACATTTCCGGATATTCTATGACACTAGCGCTACCAGCCTCTACATCGACAATACTCCTGCGCTCTTAGATCAATACAACAATCGAATTCCCGGTACAGCGAAAGCATATATTGATTCGGTTGCGAGGATTTTTAACCACGTATGGGACGTGGAAATTACTCAGATGGGATATACACCGCCGCCATTTGAGAACGGTCAATCGTATTACAATATCTATGTTCAAGATATGCAGGATTATGGAGTGACTACGCCAAACGGATCACAGATAAATGGAACTGATGTCCCGCCAAGATATTATAGTTACATCACAATCGATAACGATTTTCAGGAGAATCAGTATTATACCCACGGCATTAATGGCTTAAAAGTTACTGCAGCACATGAATTCCATCATGCTATTCAAATGGGATCCTACGGCCTATGGGCAAACGATTTGTATGCTTATGAATTGACATCAACATGGTTTGAAGATGTCGTTTATACTGATGTGAATGACTATTATAATTACCTTCCGGCTTATTTTATTGGATTCAGTTATGGGCTTTCGTTCAACTCGAGTTCTTATGGTGGGTACGAACGTAGCATCTTTGCTCATTGCCTCGCAAAAATATACGGCGCCGATATTATGAAAGATATATGGACCGGAATGCGCACCCAGCCGTTTCTTGAAAGCACTGATGCCGCGCTGGTGAACCATGGATCTAATTTGAAATCTGTTTTTGCAGAATTCACGAAGTGGAATTATTTTACACGGGATCGTGCTGATACAGTGAATTATTATCCTGAGGGAAATCATTATCCGCGGTTTCAACCGCTCCAGATAACAGATTTTTACAATGCATATTCAACCGTGCATGGTGATGTATATCCGCTTTCATCGTCGATGTACGAGTTTGATTCGCGGATAGATACAATTACTGCTATCATTGCGAATGTGGATATCGGCAATGCAATTATGGGAAATACTACACAGCAAATGATTGATGTTACGCTTTCTTTGCAATCTCTATCACAACCATATATAGAGTTGGCAAATGGGTTGAACGCTAAAATTGCTGTTGATAATCTGTCTCTTTGGCACTCGTTCTTTATACAATCTTCAAATCAGATAGATATTCCGCGTCAGGAATTAAATGCCGCACCAAATCCTTTCCATCTTGCGGACGCGCCATGGTTGAAACTTCCGATCAATCAAGATGCAGCGAAGACGGCTCAAGTATTTTTCTTTACTTCGTCGTTTCAACTGGCGTATTCAGGATTTCTCAACGTGGGCAATGAAGATGGATTCCGGGCGATTGTGGTTCCGACATCAGAAGTCAAATCAAAGCTTTCATCCGGAATCTATTTCATTATTGCAAAAACGGCGACCAGCGATTACAAATGGAAAGTGGCGGTTATCCGATGAATTCGATTTCCATTATAGTAAATGGATTATCGAAAGACTTCAACCGAAATGCCATCTTTAAAGATATTTCGTTCTCTCTGTCGTCACCGGCATCGCTGTCGATTACAGGGAGGAATGGCGCAGGGAAATCAACGCTTTCAAAAATTCTTGCCGGTATCTTAAGTTCAACACGTGGATCAATCACGTATTCGGTGCATGAGAAGCAAGTTGGCATTGAGGAATTCAAACATCACATCGGATTTGTTTCACCCTACTTGAATCTCTATGACGAGTTCACGGCATTAGAAAATCTTCAATTCCTTTCCCGAATTCGAACAACGACTCAACAGAATGGCAGAAGAATAGAGGAACTGCTTATGCGTGTCGGACTATGGAATCGTCGGGATGATAGAGTCAGCACATTTTCCTCGGGAATGAAACAACGGTTGAAATATGCATTTGCTCTCCTGCATAATCCAGCGGTGTTGATTCTCGACGAACCGACCAGCAACCTTGACGCAGAGGGCATCGAAGTTATAAAGCAAATTATGCTGGAACAAAAAAAAACAAATATTCTCATTATCGCAACGAATAATAAAGAAGAAGCAAATTGGTGCGACCAGCAGATACAAGTGGGAACACTGGAGCAATAGTTGCTGTCGAATACTGATTTCGCTCTTGTTAGGCAACACTAAATACTCTATAGTAAATAAATATCAAATCTCAAGTATCAATTTCCAAGCAAATAAACAAATCACAAATTCAAATTGATAAAATTTGTGAATACTGAAGTTTGGGGTTTAGAGTTTGTCTGTGATTTGAAATTTTATATTTGTGTTTTATCCGAATGAGAGGAAAGGTGCATCATTAATGATTTCAGGACAAATACAAAAGTAAAATGAATTTTATTACAAGCACAGTAGCGGTTGTCTTGAAAGACGTTCGTTCTGAATTGCGAACACGTTATGCGATGAACGCGCTCCTGATGTTTGTTGTTACTTCGGTGGCAACAATATTGTTTGCTCTTCGAGACGATGAAGTAAGCACCGATGTTCTCTCTGGAATGTTCTGGGTAGTTATTTTTTTTACAGCGATGTCGGGACTTTCTCGTATATTCGTCAGCGAAGAGGAACGCGGGACGACAATGACACTTCAGCTTGTTGCTTCACCTTCCGTGGTCTATTTCGGGAAATTGATATTCAACTGTGGCTTGACACTTGCACTTTCATCAGCTGTATCGTTTTTATACGTGGCGGTGTTTCCAACGTTTATTATCAGGTCGATGGCGATCTTTATCATGACAATTATTCTGGGAAGTCTTGGATTCGCTGCCGCCGCAACCATTATTGCGGCTATCATTGCCAAGGCAAATACAAAAGGAACTTTGTATCCGGTGCTATCGTTCCCAATTCTGATTCCATTGCTCATGACAGTGATGAAATTAACTGCCCGCGCTTTGGATGGAGAACTGTTCACTGCGGCGCTGGGCGAATTCCAGATTCTTGCTTCGTATTTGATGATTATGATTGCCGGATCGTATCTCTTATTCGATTATGTGTGGAAGGAATAGGCATGTGGTTTGTTAAATACTCATCCATTGCATGTATCACGTTCGTGATTATTGCAGGCATCGCGATTCCAATGGTTCCGCAGCCGCAAAGCTGGTTAGAATTTCCAATCATTCCCGGGCTTGAAAATAAAGCGCGAAATATTTTCTTTCACGTTCCGATCGCGTGGGCGTCGTTGCTTGGATTTCTATTCGCGCTGTATTATGGATTTCGATATCTGCGGACAAAGGATTTCGATTATGATATTAAGTCTGTTTCTTCAGCAGGACTTGGAATGATGTTCTGCATACTTGCAACAGTGACCGGCTCTCTCTGGGCTAAGTTCAATTGGGGCTCCTTCTGGAATTGGGATCCTCGTGAGACTTCTATCTTTATTCTTCTTCTCATTTATGGAGCATACTTCACGCTTCGTTCAGCGCTCGGCTCAGATGAGATTCGCGCTCGTCTCTCGGCTGTTTATTCCATTCTTGCAGGATTAACAGCTCCATTTTTTATTTTCATCATGCCGCGCATCGTTGGCGGATTACATCCCGGTGCAAAAGGCGATACGGCAGGCTCTATGCCGGTAGCACAGCTTCACATGCCTCTAAATATGCGTTCCGTGTTCTTCATCGGAATAATCGGATTCAGTTTATTATTTGTGTGGCTTCTGCATGTGCGCGTTCGTGCTGCACGGATAGAATATCAACTTTCAAAAAAAGAGAATTGAGGAAGTTATGGAGGAATTCTTAAATCAAAGCCAAATGTACATCGTCCTTATTATAACATTGCTCATCTGGTCCGGCATCATCTGGTATTTGGTGCGTATTGATAAAAAGATCGGAAAAATCGAAAAGCAAATGAAGAAGGATTCATGAGATGAATATAAAAGTGGTGGTCGGTGGTTTAGTTATTGTTTTTGGCATCGTATTGGGAACGATAAATTTCTTCGAGTCAAATGTCGAGTACGGCGACTTTGCCCAGGCGAAAAAAACGCAGAAAAAAATTCAGGTCAAAGGCGAATGGATGAAAAATCTAGAGAGTTCTTTTGATGCGGAAAAAATTCAATATACTTTTTACCTGAAAGACGACAGCGGCGAGATTCTCAAAGTTGTACTAGAGGGCGCCAAACCAAATAACTTCGATCTCGCAACCAATGTCGTTATCAAAGGGAAGTATATGAACGATTACTTCCATGCAACGGAAGTCTTGACAAAATGCCCGTCGAAGTACGAAGGTAAAACCGGTGTGATGAAAAAACAGTCTTGATGTTGTTTTGTAGGGACGTGATTCATCACGTCCTTTCGAGCCGCCTCTTTACCGGGATTTGATGAATCGAATCCCTACTTTAGAACTACTCCCCATTCTGTAACCACAAAACCATTTCGCTTGAACTGAGGAATTGTTGGAACAGAAAGTGTCTGATCCATATTCGTTGTTCCCTTTATAATATAAAACAGGCGAAGCATGGTATCGGGCGGCTCTGAGATTTTTAGCTGAATTGTCTTTCCAATCTCATCGGCAAACTGTGGATAGATAATATAGTATGGATAGTCTATCAGCCGAGGAATCCAATATTCGATGAAATCATCTTTCTCACGTTCACTAAAACCGGCGAGAAGGAGATTGTTTGTGAAAAATGATGTAAGTGTGTCTCTGCTGACAACCCAGCCTGATTGATATTGATACATATCCGGATTCTTGCTTTCATAAAAAAGATAATCATACTGTTGATTGATCTTGCCGGATGGTTCTACTGAAACATTCCAACCATCGGAATACAAAGGCACCGATTGAAGAACAGATCCTCCCATTGGAAATACCAATGCGACGGATAGGTTGCGCGTCGTTTGCGGATAGAGATAAATATTGGGTTTGCGAACTACCACATGCGAAGTATCTATAATAGTGATTTGAATGCGCTGAGGGTGTTCAATTTCTGCATTGTCAAAACGTGCATTAATGAACACATCCGCGACATAATTACCTGGACTCAGGGCAGCCACAGAACTCAGAGGATTGAGTGGTACAAGCCATCGGTTCGTTAAGGTGGAATCTGCTTTCAGAACTCCATGATAGATTACCTGTGCCCAAGTAAGACCGTCGTATTGCCTGACAAAAATTGTGTCGTTGCGACTAATGTAGATCTCTGATATTGGTCCCGTACACATAAAGGGCTGATCTTTACCTGTTCTATTTGTCATCTGGAAGGTCAAATAGAATGGCGTGCCTCTCTGGAATGTGGTGCTGGGATTTTCCGATGTGTCGGTAATTGAAAATGATGTTGAGATCAGTGGTTCCGAAATCGGTTGGGTAGTCTCATCCTTCTTGCACCCCATTAACACACTTACAACGAATAGAGCTATGATGATGTTCTTCATAGATACCTCCATCTGTTAATCCTAAAACGAATGAACAAACTTTCGATTAACAACTCAATCTGTGATTTCCACGAAAGCAAAACTGGTGCCGTAGAGTGTGCGAAAACAATGCTCGTGCCTTCTCTGTTGTAAGTCGGAGTGTAAAATCTGGCGTGAATCGTGGTCTATCGTCACCAAATTTTATTCCGAGGTAATCTTATCCTCTATTCACAATAAAATTGAATGGATTTTCAATCCCGAGCGACCATTTCGAAATAAACGGCTCGCCGTATTTTACGCCGATCTTAGAACCGAAATACCGGCAACGGGTTTCGATGACTTCTAAAAAATCGGGCCGGCTTAATTTTGTTTCAGTCTCTTTGCTTTCCGGATTGAAGAATTGCGAGGCATGCGCGCGTACAGATTTCATCTTCAGGTCAAATGTGTCGCTAATATCCACGATAAATGTTGGCTCGAACTCCATCCATTGCATAAACTCAAAGTAGTGGTGCGGGCGGTGGCGTTCTTGTACTTTGCCGTTGAGTTTTGTCTTGATCTTTTCTAATCCGCTGTAGTACCATGCTTCCCGGCATAGTTCGCTTGTGTGGACATGATCCGGATGTCGCTCAACGCCATAAGGAATAATAAGAAGAGCGGGGCGGAGTTCGCGAATGAGTGTAATGATCTTCAACTTATTCTTTTTATTGACTTCAACATTGCCGTCCGGGATGTGAAGATTTGGCCGTGCAACAGCGCCAAGAATATTTCCTGCCTGTTGTGCTTCTTGCGCGCGAATTTCTTTAGTGCCGCGCGTGCCAAGCTCGCCTTGCGTTAACTCGCATAATGCTACTTTCTTTCCCTGCAGAACAAGTTTGGCTATGGTACCGCCGCAAGCGAGTTCGATATCATCCGGATGTGCACCAATTGCTAAAACGTCAACATTCATAATTTTTCCTCAAATTGTTGATAGTAATATAAAGAAGAAAAATGAAAAATGGAGGAGTGAACAATGAAAAACGGAGGAATGAAAAATGAAAAATGGGAGCGGCTGGGAGTATTAAGAGATTCTCATTTTCCAGGGTTGAATGTGGCGTCAACATTCGGTACTTTGAGATTGGAGTTACTGCATGGCGATCGAAAAAAATGTAATTACCATTACCGAACTAACGCGGCAAATTAAATTCTCATTGGAATCGAGCTTCCCGCGTGTGTGGGTCGAAGGTGAAATTTCCAACTTCAAGCAGCATACTTCCGGACATCTCTACTTTACCTTAAAAGATGAAGGCGCTCAGCTTTCTGCGCTTATGTGGCGGAGTCGTGTTACGAATCTCACTTTTCAACCAGAAGATGGCATGAAGGTGATTGCCCGCGGTTCGATCACCGTGTATCCACCGCGTGGAAATTATCAACTTGATGTAGATCAGATTCAACCTGTTGGACTTGGAGAACTTCAGCTTGCGTTTGAGCGTCTAAAACAAAAGTTAGACAACGAAGGGTTGTTCGATGCTGAACATAAGAAACCAATTCCAGAATTTCCTGATTGCATAGGTCTTGTCACATCGGAGACAGGAGCGGCCCTGCAGGATATTCGAAGTGTGCTTTCGCGCCGTCATCCATCCGTTGAAGTAGTTCTTGCACCGGTGCGCGTGCAAGGTGCAGGTGCAGCAGAAGAAATTGCCGAAGCAATCAAATACTTGAATCATTATGGCGGAATAGATGTGCTGATTGTTGGACGCGGCGGCGGTTCGATAGAAGATTTGTGGGCATTCAATGAAGAAGCTGTGGCTCGTGCTATCTACGCATCAAAAATTCCAATTATAAGCGCTGTTGGGCACGAAATTGATTTCAGCATTGTGGATTTTGTAGCTGATCTCCGAGCGCCAACACCCTCGGCGGCGGCAGAGTTAGTTGTTCATGATCGTTCAGAACTTCTTGAAGATATTGGCAACTTATGCTATACTATGCGCGGCGCACTCGACAATCAATTATCCGGACTTCGTGAGCAAACAACAAGTTTGGTGGCGAGTTATTCTTTTAATCGTCCCAAAGATTTAGTCCGCGAATTCTCCCAACGCGTGGATGAACTTGAACGCAGTCTTGGAATTTCTTTTACGCATGCCGCTCAGATAATGCATCAAAAATATAATTCGCTTCAGCGGCAGTTGCAGGCGTTGAATCCGGGGGGAGTGCTCAAGCGCGGTTATGCGATAGTGAGGAAGGAAAGGCGAATCGTCTCGAGTGCGGATGTGCTTGGGTATGGCGATGAAGCTGATATTCAATTTCACGATGGCACTATCGGTGTGAAAGTAGAAAAAGGACATTCATTATGACAGCGAAGAAAGTTGCGAAGAATTCATTAGAAAGTTCTCTCAAGCGGCTCGAGGAAATTGTGGAAACGCTGGAACGTGGAGATACGCCATTGGATGACGCCGTAACTTTGTATGAGGAAGGCGTTCAGATTTCGAAACAATGCGCCGAAAGACTGAAAGCCGCTGAACTGAAAATAAAAAAATTGTCAAAAGACATTGACGGGCAATTTATACTGAATGAGTCTGATGAAGCATGAGCGATTTTAATTATCAATTTCTGAATTCTATTAATCTTCCGGAAGATTTGCGCATGCTGGATGTTCAAGAACTCCGGACAGTCTGTGCCGAGGTACGAGAGTATCTCATCGATTGTGTTTCGAAAACCGGCGGTCATCTTGGCGCCGGACTTGGCGCGGTGGAGCTTACCGTGGCGCTTCATTATGTTTTCAATACACCGGAAGATAAACTTGTCTGGGATGTTGGGCATCAAGCATATCCGCATAAAATTCTCACTGGACGAAAAGACAGAATGGAAACAATCCGCACGTTGGGTGGATTGAGCGGTTTTCTGAAACGGACAGAAAGCGAATTTGATACATTCGGCGCCGGACATGCAAGCACGGCAATTTCGGCAGCGCTTGGTATTGCAGCGGCTCGTGACTTAGAAAAGAAGAATTTCAAAGTTGCCGCGATTGTCGGTGATGGTTCCATGACCGGCGGTATGACGTATGAGGCAATGAACAATGCCGGCGTGCTGAAAAAAGATATTATCGTTGTACTGAATGATAACCAAATGGGTTCGCTTTCATCGTTAGAACCGAGTGTCTGGTCATTCCACAATTATTTTACAAAGATGCTCACACATCCTACTTACAACAAATTCAAAGCAAATGTGTGGGATTTGACAGGTAAGTTAGACTCATTCGGTGATCGCCTTCGTATGGTTGCAAAACAGATGGAGAAAGGAATTAAGGCGGTTGTAACACCGGGCATGCTTTTCGAGGCGCTTGGCTTTCGGTATTTCGGCCCGATCAATGGGCATAATGTTGTAAAGCTGGTAGAGATATTTAGGCAAGTCAAGGATCTCAACGGTCCTATTCTCATTCACGTGATCACTGAAAAAGGAAAAGGATATGCGCCGGCAGAGCGCGAGGTAACACGTTTACACGGAGTGACGCCATTCGATAAAATTACAGGCATCTCTCCGGAGAAAAATGACCGACCGCCTACCTACACGGATATTTTCGGTAAAGCGTTAGTGGAAATCTGTAAACAAAATACCAAAGTCGTCGGTATTACTGCTGCGATGTCGGATGGAACGGGTTTACTACAACTTCACGAAGAAATGCCTGAGCGTTTTTTTGATGTTGGTATTGCTGAACCCCATGCCGTAACATTTGCGGCGGGTATGGCAACAGAAGGGTACGTTCCGGTTGTCGCAATTTATTCTACTTTTATGCAGCGTGCCTTCGATCAGGTAGTGCACGACTGTGCGATTCAGAAATTGCATGTCGTGTTGGCGATGGATCGCGGCGGATTAGTCGGTGCGGACGGTGCTACGCATCACGGAGCATTAGATTTTTCTTTCTTACGCTGTATTCCAGGTATGGTTATTATGGCCCCGAAGGATGAGCAGGAATTGCGCGACATGCTCTTTACTGCTGTTGAATATAAACAAGGACCAATCGCTCTTCGGTATCCGCGCGGTTATGCGCTTGGCGTTCCGGTACGCGATGGATTTCAGAAGCTGGAAATCGGCAAAGCCGAAACAGTACGTATCGGAAAAGATATTGCTCTGCTTGCCATCGGCAATATGGTGCCGAATGCACTCAAGGCGGCAGACTTGTTGAGCAGCGAAGGCATTGAAGCGGAAGTTGTGAATATGAGGTTTGCGAAACCGATTGATGAAGAATTGTTGAAATCGTTAGCTCAACGAATCAATACATTTATTACAATCGAAGATAATGTTATTCACGGCGGGTTCGGGGCTGGAGTATTGGAAGCGTTCAGCCGTTGCGGCATTTCCAATGTTTCCATTAAAGTGCATGGACTGCCGGATGAATTTATCGAACAGGGTTCTCCCACCGAGTTACATCGGATCGTCAAGCTTGATGCTGATGGGATTGCTGAAGTGGCGAAAGAATATTTGAACATCACACGCGAAAATTCCGCATTGCATACTACATAAATATCAAACCGGACATTGTATGGAAAAAGCACGCATCGGTATAGTCGGACTTGGGTCCATTGCTCAGACAATTCATCTTCCCATCCTCAGTAAATTTCCGGATGTCGAAATTGTAGCAGTATGCGATCTCGATCGAGCGAAGGCGCAATTTGTCGCAGATAAATTCAAAGTGCGGCGTTACTATAACAATTTTGAGAAAATGTTGGCGATCGAACAAGATCTCGATGGAATTGATATCTGCACTCCGACGAGATTGCACAAAGACATGGCGATTGCGGCACTTGCGGAGAAGAATAATGTTCTCGTAGAAAAACCTTTAGCACGAACCACAATAGAAGCGGAAGATATTGCCGTTGCGGCAAAGAAATACCATCAGACATTGATGGTAGGGATGAACAATCGCTTCCGCCCCGACGCAATGATTCTTAAAAGTTTTATAGAAGATAATGCGCTTGGCAAACTCTTCTATACGAAGGCGGGATGGTTTAAGAAGTTGAACGCGGAGAGCGCATGGCTCACCAAGAAAACACAATCCGGCGGCGGCGTAGTGCTCGACCTGGGTATCGTTATGCTCGATCTTGCTTTCTGGATGATGGGATTTCCGGAGGTGCGAGAAGTGTCGGCAACAAATTATTCGCATCATACAAAAGATGTAGAGGATTCATCGGTAGCGTTCCTCAAAATGAAGAACGGCTCCACTTTGACTATTGAAGCAAGCTGGTCGTTTGAATCGACCTCAGATTTTTTCTACTGCGATTGTTTTGGCACGGATGGAAGCGGTTCGCTCAATCCATTTCGCATCATTAAACGTATGCACGATAATCTTGTCAATGTCGCGCCTGCTTCGATCGAAACGCCGCAGAGTCTTTACCGCAAATCATACGAGAACGAACTCAAACATTGGATTGGCTCGTTGCGCGGATTACATTCGATTATCTCTAACGGCGATGAGGCTGTGCAGCGGATGAAGATTTTGGATTTAATTTACAAATCTGCCAAACGCGGGAAGGCTATTGCAATAAAATAGCTCACTGTAAGAAGATCAATGGCTCATTCAACAAATCAAATTGCGCAATATCATCCTAAAGGGAAGGCATCTGTTCAAATAATTGCACTCCTCACCGACTTCGGATTATCGGATCAATATGTAGCATCGATGAAAGGAGTGATGTTGTCTATCAATCCAACGTTGAATATAATAGATATCACACACGAAATTCAGCCATATAGAATTCGTCAAGCTGCATATGTGCTTTGGTCGGTATACAATTATTTTCCGAAGGATACCATTTTTGTAAACGTCGTTGATCCTAGTGTCGGCAGTGAAAGACGTATCATCGTGATGAAAACAAAGAAGTATACCTTTATTGCTCCTGATAACAGATTGTTGGACTTCGTTCTGTATCAAGAAAAAGTTGCAACAGCAGTTGAGGTGACACAAATATCCCTCAAAAAAATCTCTTTAGGTAATATATCGTCAACATTCCATGGACGCGATCTGATCGCTCCGCTCGCTGCATATATCTCCGACAACGTACCAATCAAACAATTTGGCTCGCCATATACATTGCCTGATATTTTTTCGCCTTTTGTCGGCTCTCGAACGGATGTGGCGTCGATGAGTGTCCTTCATATTGATAGTTATGGAAACATCATTACAAACCTGCGATCTTTTGAAGTAGGAAAAAGCATGAAGGAGATACAAGCCATATCGATAGGTAGTAATATGGTGAGCAAATGGATTCGATTTTATGATGAAGCTCCGGAAAATACTCCATGTCTCATCGTGGGCAGCAGCGGCCTGGTAGAGATATCAGCGAAAAAAAATAGTGCTGCACGTTTCCTGAGAGCGACGCTCGATTCGAAATTGAAGGTTTACTGGCGATGAAAGCATTCAACGAAAATATAATTATGCAGCGCTGTCTTGAGCTTGCACTCAAGGGTGCGGGCATGGTCAATCCCAATCCGATGGTAGGATGTGTCATTGCGCGAAACGGAAAAATAGTTGGAGAAGGATTCCACCAGAAATTTGGCGGACCGCATGCTGAAATATTTGCGCTGAAACGTGCCGGTAAGATAACAAAAGGTGCAACATTATATGTTAGTTTGGAACCATGCGCACATTTTGGCAAGACGCCGCCGTGTACCGAGGCAATCATTCAAGCTGGAATTTCTCAAGTAGTGATTGCGTCGAAGGATCCCAATCCTCTTGTAAGCGGAAAGGGAATACGACGATTGCGTAGGGCGGGCATTCATGTAAAAGTCGGATTGCTTCAGAAAGAAACGGAACTGTTGAATGAAAAATTCTTCAAGTATATGAGAACTGGTTTGCCTTTTGTTGGCATCAAGCTTGCGCAAACACTCGATGGCAGAATTGCCGATATCGCAGGAAAATCAAAATGGATTACATCCAAAACTGCGCGAAAAGAAGTGCATCGCCTCCGCAATGAATATGACGCTGTATTGGTTGGCGCGAATACCGTCCTCCAAGATAATCCAGAGTTGACAGTCCGGCTTGTGAGAGGAAGGAATCCCGTACGTGTTGTAGTGGATGGGCGTCTTTCGCTTCCAGTATCTCGCGCAATCTTCAATACATCTGCTGCACCAACTTGGGTGCTGACATCCGCAGAAGCCGTGAAAAAAAATATTCGAAAAGTGCAGAAGCTTGTTTCGCAGGGTGTGTGTGTGTTTTCGGTTTCGTCTGCTAACAGTATCGACGCAGAATCAATGCTTCGTACGCTTGCAGCTGAAGGCGTTTCTTCTGTCCTCATAGAAGGCGGTGCTTACACTGTGGATGGATTCGTCAATCGGTCTCTTGCCGATAAACTTTATCTATTCGTCGCACCAAAAATATTAGGAGATGGTTTGAATGGGTTCTGTTTTAAACTTCCGAGACTTCTCGGCAAACCATTTAATCTGAAGATGACAAAAGTTTCGTTTACTGGAGAAGATATGCTTATTGAAGCAAAGTTTATTCACACATGAAAGAAGAATAAGTATGTTCACCGGATTAATTGAAGAAACTGGAATTGTCAAATCAATCAAACAAAAAGGTGGAAGTGTTATCTTCACCATTCAAGGAAAGAAAACAGTAAAAACTCTTCGAATAGATCATAGTATTGCAATAGAAGGCGTCTGCCTCACCGTAATTAAAAGAACATCGAAGACATTCGATGTGCAAGCGGTGGAAGAGACATTTAAAAAAACTACTCTTGGCAAATTAAGAGCTGGCAGCCCTGTTAATTTAGAACGGCCGTTGTTGCCATCGGATCGACTTGGCGGACATTTTGTTCTTGGGCATGTGGATGGACTTGGAAAGGTAACATCAATCAAAACCCTCGAAAGTAGTTGGATATTTTGGATTCAGGTGCCGAAAAAATTCGCACATCACCTTGTGCCGGTTGGTTCTATCGCTGTCAACGGTGTAAGTTTGACGATGGCAGAAGTGAAGAGTAGTTCTTTCGCTGTTTCCATCATTCCACATACTATGGAAGTGACAACATTCAAATTGCTTCAGCCGGGAGCAGCAGTCAATATTGAATTTGACGTTCTTGGCAAGTATGTGGAACGCCTATTTGAAGTAAAAGGGGTTTCGATAAAGAAATAATAGTGAATGAACTTTCGTTCTTGCATTTTCAGCCATTTTTTTTTATACTATAAACCGCAAGCCCCACTGTTGGTGGGGATTTTTTTCGCTTGAGGAACGACGTCAATGTACACATTTGCAATCATTATTGAAGTCATTATTGGAATTTTACTAATGCTCGCGATTCTCATGCAGTCGAGCAAAGGTGGTGGATTGGCTGGAGGTTTTGGCGGTGCCAACATTGGTACTGTCTTTGGAGTCCGGCGCACTTCGGATTTTCTCACTAAGTTGACACAATGGATGGCTGGCATTTTCATGGTACTTGCCTTGGTCATCAATTTGTGGTTCTTGCCGCGTGGTGAGATGAAGAAAGAGAGTGTCATTCAATCTGGCCCTCCTCCGGCAGCGTTACCACCAACACAACAAGTGCCAGCAACACCAATCCCGGGTAGCAAGTAATTATTTGCACCCATGGCTCAATTGGTAGAGCAACTGACTCTTAATCAGTGGGTTCCAGGTTCGAGTCCTGGTGGGTGCACACAGGAGCAGTGGACTCGTTGTTGCGATGTAAAAGGAAAAAACCTTCTGGATGTAAAAAATATTATTGAATCAAGATTTAGAGTAGGAGAATTAGATTGAACACATCACCAAGAACACGGTTTTTTAAACCAGAGGAAATAAATCAGAAATGGTTCCTTGTTGATGCAAACGGACAGACATTAGGCCGCATTGCATCACACGTTGCACATATTCTGCGCGGCAAGCATAAACCGGAATTTACACCCAATCATGATTTAGGAGATTTTGTCGTGATTGTTAACATTGAAAAAGTGAAAATGACTGGAAAACGGCCTGAGTTGAAAGAACTTTTTCATAATACAGGTTATCCGGGCGGTGCACGTTTCGAATCCTTTAAAGAATTAATAAAAACGAATCCAGAGAAGGTGATGGAGCATGCCGTAAAAGGGATGCTGCCGCATAACCGTTTAGGACGCCAGATGTTCAAGAAATTGAAAGTATATCGGGGAGCGCAACATCCCCATACCGCACAGCAACCAGAACCGATTTCTTTTTGAGTAAGGAATGAACGACTCCATGCAACCAAGGACTTCAGTTGGCCGTAGAAAAAATGCCATTGCTCGAGTAAAGCTGATCGATGGTTCCGGAAAGATTACGGTGAACAAACGAGAATTTGAGAATTATTTTCCGCTGGAGATTCAGCGGGATGAAATCATGAAACCATTTAAAGTCACAGACACAATTGGGCGGTACGATGTCATGATACGCGTCAACGGCGGCGGGCCTGTTGGACAAGCTGGAGCAGTCCGGCTTGGTATTGCGCGTTCTTTAGTCGCACTTGATGAAGATGCCCGTACGGCGCTTCGCGGTGCCGGACTTCTTACGCGCGATCCACGTATGGTAGAACGAAAAAAATACGGGCAGAAGAAAGCTCGCAAGCGGTTCCAGTTCTCCAAACGTTAATTTGTATTTTCACTCTGCAATGGTCGTTTGACTTTAGCAGAAGTTTAATCACAAATCATATTCTCTGATTCGACCGGCAGTGTGGCGCCAGAGGCGCCATTCCGGAAGAAGACGACGAGAGTAGCAGTCTAACTGAAAGGATGTTTACTTATGGCTCGTGTAGAACTCGATGCGTTGCTTCAATCAGGTGCTCATTTCGGACACTTGACCCGCCGTTGGAATCCCAAGATGAAGCCCTATATTTTCATGGAGCGCAATGGGATTCATATCATCGATTTAAAGAAAACCCAAGAGATGCTCGATGCGGCATGCAATGCTGTTTCAAATAGCATCGCCGAAGGAAAGAAGCCGCTCTTCGTCGGCACGAAACAGCAAGCAAGTGATGTCATAAAACAGGAAGCACAGCGATGCCATGCACATTACGTGACGGAACGCTGGCTGGGCGGTATGCTGACAAATTTTAGCACGATTCGAAAAAGTGTTAAGCGTCTTACGAACATCGAGAAGATGGAAACTGACGGCACATTTGAAAATATAACGAAGAAAGAACGGCTCTTCTTAACGCGTGAACGAGACAAACTTCAATCGGTACTGTCCGGCGTTGTCGAGATGTCGCGGCTGCCCGGTATCGTGTTCGTGGTTGATATTAAAAAAGAAGCCATTGCGGTGAAGGAAGCAAAACGTTTGGGCATTCCGGTCGTTGCAATCGTGGATACGAATACCGACCCCGATCCGATTGATTATCCGATTCCCGCGAACGATGATGCGCTCAAGTCGGTGCAGTTGATTGCAAAAGCCATTGCAGATGCAGTGCTCGACGGTGCTGAACGAGCATCTGCAAAACAACAAGCAGAAGCGGAAGAACGCGCAACAGCAGATGCCGCAGAGAAAGCTTCAGAAAAAAAATAATTGAAAGAAGGAAGTTAATTCATATGGCAGTAATTTCTAGTGATGTAGTAAAAATACTTCGAGATAAAACCGGTGCGGGCATGATGGATTGCAAACATGCTCTTACGGAAACCAACGGCGACATGGAACTCGCTATCGACTATCTTCGCAAAAAAGGCGCTGCGGTTGCCGTAAAACGTGCTGACCGTGAAACGAACCAAGGCCTTGTGGAAGCATACATTCACGCAGGCGGAAGAATCGGTGCCATGGTAGAGTTGAACTGCGAGACAGATTTTGTTGCGAAGACACCCGGCTTCAAACAATTGGCGCATGACATTGCCATGCAAGTTGCCGCGATGACCCCGCAATATGTGTCGCGCGAACAAATTCCGCAGACAGTTATCGAAAAAGAATTGGAAATCTATAAGATACAAGCGCAGAACGAAGGCAAACCGGCGCAATTTGCAGAAAAGATATCGCAGGGGCGCCTTGAAAAATTCTATCAGGAAACAGTGTTGATAGAGCAAAGCTTCATCAAAGATTCAGGAAAAACTATTAAAGATATTATTGATGAAGAGATAGCGAAAGTTGGCGAAAAAATCACTGTTCGCCGATTCCTTCGCTATCATCTTGGTGAATCAAATTAAAAATCAAAATCCCGAACACAATTCGGGATTTTTTTTTACAGGGGCATGTATGGTAGACCTCAAATACAAACGTATTCTGTTAAAGCTCAGTGGCGAATCTCTCATGGGTGATCGCGAGTACGGGATCGACCCTAAAATAGTGACTCGTTATGCTGAGGAGCTTGCAGCGATCGAAAAGCTCGGTGTGCAGATCGGTATTGTCATCGGCGGCGGAAATATTTATCGCGGTATGGAAGGATCCGCCGACGGGATAGATAAAGTAACCGGCGACCAAATGGGAATGCTGGCAACGGTCATCAATGCACTGGCTTTGCAAAATGCGCTGGAACACAAGGGATTGAAAACTCGCTGCTTGAGTGCCATCAATATGGAGCGAATTGCCGAGCCGTTTATTCGACGGCGCGCGATCCGACATTTGGAAAAGGGTCGTGTAGTTATTTTTGCAGCAGGCACGGGAAATCCATACTTCACCACTGATACTGCCGCAGTACTGCGTGCAATCGAAATAGAAGCGGATGTAATTATCAAAGGAACGCGTGTGGATGGAGTGTACGATTGCGATCCTGAGAAGAACTCTGCGGCAATCCTTCTCCCTGAAATTTCTTATGCAGATGTGTTGAAAAAAGACCTTCATGTAATGGACCTTACAGCAATAACACTTTCCAAAGAAAACAACCTCCCGCTGGTTATATTTAATATGAATATTCAAGGGAATCTGAAGCGTGTGGTCTGCGGGGAAGCAGTCGGATCAAAAGTAGTTGAAATCTCGACACAAAAGTCGTAACATCACTCATCCAAATCACTAACTGATGGAACGCCTATGACAAACTCAAAAGATATTCTGAAGCAAGCAGAAGACAGAATGAAAAAAGCCGTGGAAGTTGTGCGGGAGGAACTGGTAAAAATCCGCACGGGTAAAGCTACTACGGCACTGTTAGACGGAATAAAAATCGATTACTATGGCACCATGACTCCGTTGAATAAAGTCGCAAATGTTAGCATACCAGATGTGCATACGGTTGCCGTTCAGCCGTGGGAAAAAAATATTATCCCGATTATTGAAAAGGCAATTCTGGTAGCCAACCTTGGTTTAAATCCGGTTTCGGATGGAACAATCGTTCGTGTTCCGATTCCTGCACTGAATGAAGAGCGGCGACGTGATCTCGTCAAGTTAGTAAAAAAGTTTGGAGAGGATGGAAAAATTGCTGTCCGCAATATCCGCCGCGATGCCATTGAGCATCTCAAAAAAGCGGAAAAAGGCGAGCACATGTCTGAAGATGAACGAAAACGGGGCGAACAAGAGGCACAAAAGCTTACAGATAAACACATAAAAGATATCGACAATCATCTTGCTGTAAAGGAAAAAGAAATTATGGAAGTATAATATGGATAGAGTATTGGATGTGTGTGAAATGATATCCCGGTTCCGAAAGAGAAATCGGGATTTTTTTTCTTAGGTAGGTAGTGTAACCTTCACAACTGAAATGCGTATTGAAAGTAGAACTGACGAAACGAACAGGAGACTTCCATGACAAATCAACAACACCGCCTCTATCGAAATCAAACTAATAAAGTGTTTGCCGGAGTGTGCAGCGGACTTGGTGAATACTTAAATGTGGATACCATAGTTATCCGCCTCGTTTGGATTCTCTTGACACTTCTTGGGGGCGCAGGAATTATAGCATACATACTTGCATGTTTTATTATTCCGAAAAAACCAATTGAATCTAGCCAGTCAACTCCACTGCAAACTCATGATTTTACAGCTGTGCGCATTTTTGGATTTCTCTTCGTTGGTGCAGGTGTAGCTATCCTGCTTGATAACCTTGATATTTTATCATTTCATCGATGGTGGCATATGTCGTGGGAGTTTGTGTTCCCCGGGCTTCTTATTCTTGCCGGAATTTATTTTCTAACAAAACGTGACAAAATTTCAACACCACAGCAGGTGCAAGAGCCGTCAGGTACGGGGGAACCGTCCTCTCAAGATCAGATTCCACCCACAACTTCTTCATCGAATGAACAGCCGAAAACGAAAGCGCTTCGCCGTTCGATAAGAGATAAAAAGCTTTTTGGGATTTGTGGAGGGGTGGGAGAATATTTTGATGTGGATCCGACAATTATTCGTATTGCGTATGCGATCTTTACGATACTTTCCGGAGGCGCGGGAATTTTAATTTACTTATTAATGTACTTGATCATTCCTGAAGGCCAACCGCAAGTGAGAACACAAAAGTGAGGAAATAATGGAAACGATTACACGAAAGCGATCCGGCGGATTTTCAATATTTGGTATTTTCCTGATTCTGCTGGGTGTAGGACTTATCCTGAGTAAGCTCAATCTATTTCATTATAGATGGGGGATTATTCTCTGGGTGTGCCTTGGTGTGGCAGGATTAGCGGCGACCGTTCAAGCATTCATCACCCGAAGACGCGGAGTAGTTTTCTGGGGAAGCTTTTTATTCTTTTCAAGCATCGCAGTACTTGTTCACAGGTTTGAACTTCTCAATTTTGCTCCGTGGGATGTCCCTGCAACTTTTTCTCTTGCGCTAGGCCTTTCATTCTTGATGTTATTTTTCTACGAACCGCGTCGTTTTGGTGTGCTCGTACCGGTTCTCTTGTTTGGTGGTTACGGCGTTTTGTACTATTTATGGTGGTGGGATGTGATTGATTGGTTTGAGATGAAACATTATGTACACACTTACTGGCCTATGCTAATTATTCTCTGGGGAGTTTCTCTAATCTTCCGTCGTAGGGGATAACAAACTTAATGTGCCTCTAACCAGTTCTTACCGATACCAAGATCGACTTCAACAGGAACAGAAAGCGGAAGAGCTTGACGCATTTCCTTTTCTACAATTTTTTTTACAACGGTCTCTTCATTTATCCGCACTTCAAAAACCAATTCATCATGAACTTGCAGAAGCATAGAGCTAATGAGTTTCTGCTTAATTATTTCTGCGTCAATATGAACCATTGCGAGTTTAATCATATCCGCCGCGGTTCCTTGAATCGGCATATTGATAGCTTGCCGCTCGGCATTCTGGCGGATGTTTTTATTGTTGCTGCGGATGTCTGCAATGTATCGTCGGCGGCCAAGGAGCGTGCTGACGTATCCTTCTTTCCGCGCACCTGCAATTGTGTCGTCGATGTATTGTTGAACTTTTGGGAAGCGGGCAAAATAACGAGCGATAATTTCCTTGGCTTCGCTCTGGCTAATTTCTAATCTGCTGGCAAGTCCGTAAGCGCCGATTCCGTACATAATTCCAAAGTTTACTTCTTTTGCCTTCCGCCGCATCTCTCGTGAGACATCCGCTGAAGCGACGCCGAATACTTTGGCTGCCGTCGTCGTATGAATATCTTCTCTATTCCGAAATGCTTCAGTCATGCCTTCATCACCGGAAATATGTGCCATCACCCTCAATTCGATTTGTGAGTAGTCGGCAGAAAGAATAAGCGATTCAGGATCGCCGGTGATGAACGCTTTCCTAATCGACTTGCCAATCTCTGTGCGGATGGGGATGTTCTGAATATTTGGATCGCTGCTGGATAGTCTTCCCGTTGTCGCGACTGCTTGATTGAACGACGTATGTACCCGTCCTGTACGAGCATTGATCAGTTTCGGAAGAGTGTCGATGTACGTCGATTTCAATTTTGTCGATTGCCGGAATTCGAGGAGCATCTCGATAATAGGATGCGTGCCTTTTAACGCCTCAAGCACAGCGACGTCGGTGGAAAAGCCCGATTTGGTTTTGCGTACTGGCATTAATTTAAGTTTATTAAAGAGAATCTCGGCAAGCTGCTGCGTGGAATTGATATTGAAAGAAATACCAGCGGTCAAATGAATTTCGCGCGTAAGATTTTCGAGCTGATGCTCAAGTTCCTTCGACATACCGGCAAGAAAATCAACATCAATAGCAACTCCGGTGCGTTCCATTCTCGCAAGAACAGAAACGAGCGGGAATTCCATTTCCTCGCAGAGTTTTGTCATTCCGAGTTCGTTCAATTTCTTTCGAAAATATTCGTACAACCGAAATGTGATGTCGGAATCCTCACATGAATAATCAGAAAGATGTTGTAGAGAAATTTCGCGAATATGTTTCTGCTCTTTGCCGGTTCCCACTAAATCCGAAAAAGAGACGGTCTTATACGAAAGATATTCTGCGGCGATATCATCCATATTATGCTGGCCATCTGCACGAACGATGTAACTGGCAATCATCGGATCGAACAATATGCCTTCGATATTGATTCCATACTGTGACAGCACCAGCATATCATACTTCATGTTATAGCCAATTTTCTTGATACGGGAATCTCCGAGAATCGGTTTGAGCTTTTTGCAAACCAATTCCAGCGGCAAACCTATGGACGCGTTAGATTGTTCATTGTTGCTGCCAAAAAGGCCATCTTGTTTCTGCCGTACCTTCCCGGAAACTGCAACGTAGAATGCTTCGTGCGGTTTGAGCGCGAATGAAATTCCAACAAGTTCAGCGTTCAGCGAATCAGTAGAAGTCGTTTCGGTGTCGAAGACAAATTCTTGTGCGGATTGTAGTTTGCCGCAGAGTGCCGTAAACTCGCGCTCGGTTGTGATGAGATGGTATATGTGGTTATCTGTCGTAATATCGGAAAGCGGTTCCGGCGGTTTAAATTCAATATCTGAATCTACCATAGCTGTCGGTTCCGGTGTTTCCATCTGAAGCTTACTGAGGAGCGACCTGAATTCAAGTGCTCCGAATAATTCCATAAGCTTTGTTTTGTTTCTTTTCTCCGCTTTCAGCGAATGAAAGTTGACCGGAAGTGGTACGTTGATATCAATTGTGACGAGTCGCTTGGAAAGAAATGCCAGCTCTTTGTTTGCTTCCAATTTAGCGCGAACGCCTTTCTGCGGAATCTCGTCAAGGTGGCGATAGATTTCTTCGATGCTGCCGTATTTCTGGATAAGCGGAATCGCTGTCTTTTCACCAATTCCCGGAACTCCCGGTACATTATCGGATGCATCGCCGATGAGTCCGAGCACTTCAACAACTTTATCAGGCGTAACGCCGAACTTTTGTTTTACTCCGTCGTGATCCACAATTTCGATGTCTGTACCTTGCTTACCTGGCTTAAAGATTTTTGTAGTATCGGAGACTAGCTGCATAAAATCTTTGTCTGGAGTGACGAGGAACGTAAGAGCGCCTTCACGCTCGGCTTGTTTTGCTAATGTGCCAATAATGTCGTCAGCTTCATACCCGTCCATCTCAATGACTGGAATATTATACGCCCGTACCACTTCTTTAATGATGGGAATCTGCGTGATCATATCGTCCGGCATTTTCTGGCGCGTCGCTTTGTATTCTTTGTACGCTTCATGACGAAATGTTGGCTTCCCTGTGTCGAACACAACTGCAATATGGTCGGGAAATTCCTGCGAGAGAATGCGATTCAGGAATGTTACAAATCCATACACGGCGCTTGTATTTTCGCCCTTCGAATTCATCAGCGGCTGACGAATAAAGGCAAAATATGCACGATACGCCAACGCCATTGCATCTAGTAGGTAGACTCGTTCGATCTTTTTCATAAATCAGATTACTAATCCTTATACGTTATAAACAGCGACGTTCAAGAATTGATGTCCTGATGCAACCTTTTACAAGGCTCAATTTTTGTGGCTTTCATTAGATGTATCCGATGGTTTACTACCGCGAGGACCTTTTGCGGTATCGGATTTTTTGTGTCTTTCTTGGTACGCATGCCGAATTTAAAATCTTTACAAATTCCTAAATCCGCCTTTAATAGCTGCAGATCAGAACAGATATCTTTGAGGTGTAGGCAGGATTGGCATTGCGTATATTTCATTATAAGCTCCTAAAAAAAATATTTGCGCGTTTCATAGCATCAAAAACGTGCTGAAGTATATACTAAGATAATAATAAAAGGTAAACAAACTTGTATAAAATGTTCTTTACTACTTCAACTCGCCTCTTCCAACATTTCCACTTCGGCGACACTTGTGGCGTCAGTTGATGGCATAGCATCTATGAGATACAGCCTTTATTTTCGCAGGTTCTTGGATGGCATAAAACTTAATCCTTTTCGTACAGAAAATGCTATTGAATCTATTAGAGTACTCTCCAAATTGTGGCAAAATGCCGATACAACTTATTCAACCGGACAGAGAACATTTAGGAATAATTGTGATTAAGAAATTATTTCAGGAATTAACTGGTCAGTGGAATTGTTCTAACATCATCGGAGAATATCATCACAATGCATCAACTTTTCTATTCATAAACCAAATTAAAGGGACTCAGCAATGGCAAATCAAAAGCTGACAGGCGAAATATTCTATCCATCAAATGAGGCAGTTAACAATGCACGAGCCCGTGATTGGGAAGCGATCAGTGCTCAAGCGGAGATTAACTTGGAAGGATTTTGGGCGAAGGAAGCAAGTGAACTGCACTGGTTTGAACCATGGACAAAAGTTTTGGATGATTCTAAGAAACCATTCTATCAATGGTTTGTTGGAGGCAAAACCAATATTGCCTACAACTGTCTGGATCGGCATACAAAGACAGCCCATCGCAATAAGCTTGCACTCATGTGGGAAGGGGAAAAAGGCGAGTTCCGTTCATTCTCCTACTTTGCTTTGCGCCGTGAGACGTGCAAGTTTGCGAACGTACTGAAAAGTCTTGGAGTGCAGAAGGGCGATCGCGTAACACTCTATATGGGAAGAATTCCCGAGCTTGTCATTGGTATGCTGGCGTGTGCACGAATCGGAGCGGTTCATTCAGTTGTCTACGGCGGATTTACTGTTGAGGCATTACATGAACGTTTGGAAGATAGTCATTCCAAAATATTGATTGTCGCAGACGGATCATATCAGCGAGGCAAAATTGTTCCGCTGAAAGCTATCGCAGACGAAGCTTTGCAGCGCGCGGCGAGCGTTGAAAGTGTTTTAGTTGTAAAGCGAACAGGCGAACCGGTCAACATGGAATCGGGACGCGATATGTGGTTTCATGAATTGATGGCTCTTCCGATCGCTAATAGTCAATGCAACATTGAAAAAGTAGATGCGGAAGACCCGCTTTTTCTTCTCTACACATCCGGTACAACCGGAAAACCGAAAGCCATTCTTCATACGCATGGCGGATATATGGTTGGCACCTATGCGACACTCAAATACGTTTTCGATATTCGAGAAGAAGACCGGTACTGGTGTGCGGCTGATCCCGGCTGGATCACCGGACATAGTTATATCGTTTATGGACCGCTGTTGAATGGTGCTACGTCGTTTATGTATGAAGGAGCGCCTGCATATCCGTTCCCAAATCGTTGGTGGCAGATGATTGAACGCTATGGCATCAACATTCTCTATACTGCTCCGACAGCCATTCGAGGTCTGATGCGCTTCGGTGAAGCGTGGCCCAATCGGCATGATCTTTCATCTCTCAGGTTACTTGGTTCTGTTGGCGAGCCAATTAATCCCGAAGCATGGAAATGGTACCATCGCGTCATCGGCAAAGGGAAATGCCCAATCATGGATACCTGGTGGCAGACAGAGACAGGGATGTTTATGATCACTCCGACGCCTGTCGTGCCGTTAAAGCCAGGATCTGGTACGCGTCCATTTCCCGGATTAAAGATGGACATTTACAATGAAGAAGGAAAGCCGGTTGGTCCGAATGAAGAAGGATTCCTTGTGATCAAAACTCCTTGGCCGGCAATGATGCGCACGATTTATAAAGATCCGGATCGATACGTCAACCAATACTGGAGCAAATTCCCCGGTGTGTACCTGACAGGGGATTCCGCGAAACGTGATGAGGATGGATACTACTGGGTTATCGGACGTGTGGATGATGTCATTAAAGTTTCCGGATATAGATTGGGCACAGCGGAGATTGAGAGTGCGCTTGGGAGCCATCCTGCAGTTGCCGAGGCAGCCGCGATCGGGTTGCCGCACGAAGTGAAAGGAAATGCCATCTACACCTATGTGATTTTGAAAACTGGAATTGAAAAAAGCGATAAGCTTATCGAAGAACTTCGCCATCACGTCTCGCACGAGATGGGGCCAATTGCAAAACCAGAACATATTGAGTTTGTAGATTCATTACCAAAAACCCGAAGTGGGAAAATTATGCGCAGAGTACTCAAAGCAAGAGCGTTGGGTCAAGAACCGAAGGATATCATGACATTGGAAGAATAGCACAGAGATATTGATGAGAAAATTTAAATTTCTAAACTATTGAACGGTTTTCTATTAAGAGAACCCCGGCTATTGCGATGCTATTTCATTTGCCATGCTGGAACAATTTTATATCAGATTTCGTCTTCCTTTAAGAAGTATGTAACCTTGACAATCACTTCAGTTTTGAGTACAATTATTTCAGAAAAGAAGGTGTGAAAGTGAAAATCCTCATTAAAACAACGATGGCACTTTTGGTCTTCAGTGCGATAGTTGTATGCCAATTCAGATCTCAGCCGGAAGCGAGATCGTCAGCTGGGGAATCATTACTTCGTCAGGACGATAGTGGATTACTTTTCGGATGGTTTGATCCAAGCCGATTAACGTTTCACAACAGTTATTCACTCAGCTATACTACGTCCGGGGGCAAAGGATATTCGCTTGGTGAACTGACAAGCAACATTGCGTATCAGATTTCAAATCCGCTTTCGGTGCAGTTCGATGTGAGTTTGATACATTCGCCGTACAACAATATCGGCGGCAATTTTGCAAATAATATTTCCGGTATTTATTTATCACGAGCAGAATTAAATTACCAGCCGAGTAAAAATATGTGGCTCCAAATTCAGTATCGACAATTGCCCGCAATGTATTGGCTGAACAACTACGATAGATTCGGATTCATGCCGATGTATGATCGAATCGATGAGGAGGAGAGTCACTGAACCGCAAGTTAAAACGAGTTTATGTATGTGAACCGAGTCTGGCTGATTGGATTGCTATCAGCTTTCTCGGTTCTTTTTTTGTCAGGCAGGAATGAAGCAAACCGAGCATTCCGACACTACTGTCCACCCCGTCCTTGAATCTTCAGCATCAAGTGAACATGTTTGCAAAAGCTATCGATTGACTGCATTGCGCGGGAAAATGATGAAGGGTACACTTCTCGTTCTAAGCGTAGCATTTTTCATTACCATCTATGTGTTAGCGAACAGAAGGAGTCACACAAACGGTGAGAATAGTGAATTCATTCCGATTGTGAACAGCAAATCACTCGAAGTGGAAGTGTTAGATGGTGCAGGAAGTATGAGAGCGGCACAACGCATGACGGACATTCTCCGGGCAGAAGGATATGACGTTGTGGAGATGAAGAAAAATAATGGTGAGATTGAAGAACGTACGTTCCTATTTGATCGGTCCGGTAACTTAGATGCTGCAAGAAAGCTTGCAACGCTGCTTGGAGTTTCCCAAGACAAAGTATTTCAGAAAATTGAGCGTACCCTCTATCTTGATATAACTGTCGTAATGGGAAAAGACTATTCCCGACTCAAAGCGTTTCAGTCATCCACTGAAAGGAATATACATTGACTGCAAGGATATTAGCAAAACGAATTGCTGACTTGATGATTTCAAAGAAGGCAACCGATGTTGTGATTTTAGATTTGAAGAAACTTACAAGCGCAACGGACTATTTTGTAATTTGCTCTGCGGACTCAGACACGCAAGTAAAAGCAATCGCCGATTCAGTGCAGAACGGAACGGAAGATTTCGGCGAGCGCGTATGGCACCAAGAGGGATATCACGCATTACGCTGGATTGTATTGGATTATGTTGATGTGGTAGTGCACGTTTTTCATAAAGAAGAAAGATCGTTCTACAATCTTGATCGTCTCTGGGGCGATGCGAAGCGTACAGAAGTGCAAGATCCATTAGCGGTTCCAAAGCTGGAAGCGAAAAAACGCCGAGCGAATGTGCGTAAACCTATAAAGAAGAAACAAACAGAAACAGAATGAAAAAGTATCTTACAGAAAAAGTTGGTGTAACACTCAAATTGCTTTCGTACGACGGTATTGCAAAGTTGACATTCGACAAGCCGAAGGATGAGGTGCACGGCGATATCACAACGAATGTAGCAATGCTGTTGGCAAAATCTGTAAAGAAAAATCCGCGCGCAGTTGCACAGGAAATTATTGGAAAGCTCGCAGTAGAATCGAAATATGTCTCGAAAGTTGAAATTGCTGGGCCGGGGTTTATTAATTTTCGTTTCACGGACGAATTTTTCACAGCTCAGATAGGTGGTATTCTTCAGCATGCAGAATTGTTCGGGAAAACCAATATTGGCAACGGAAAAAAAACGCAAGTGGAGTATGTAAGCGCGAATCCAACCGGACCGTTAAGCGTCGGGCATGGCCGCCAAGCAGCGATTGGGGATACGATTGCAAATTTGCTTGTATGGACGGGTCATGATGTTACCCGAGAGTACTATTACAACAATGCGGGCCGCCAGATGCGCATGCTTGCAGAATCAACATATGCGCGGTACCGGCAATTATTCGATTCTTCATACACATTTCCGGAGGATGGTTATCAAGGCGATTATATACGTGAAATTGCAGCTGATTTAAAGAAAGATCGCGGCGATTTCGTCCTCATGATACCATTAGAACAAGCATTAACAGTATGCAAAGAATTTGCAGAACAGGAATTGTTTCAGGCAATTAAAAAAGTGCTTGCGCGAATGGGTGTTGTGCACGATGTTTTCTTCAATGAAGATTCGCTTTACAAAAGTGGAAAGATTGAGGAAGTGATTGCAGAATTCCGCACTAAAGGACTTGCGTACGATCAGGATGGCGCCGTCTGGTTGAAAACGAGCGCGCTGGGACTTGATCAGGATCGTGTTATAGTGAAGTCTACCGGTGAGCCGACATATCGCTTACCTGATATTGCGTACCATCGGGAAAAATTCCGACGCGGTTTCGATCTCATTGTGGATGTCTTCGGTGCAGATCACATTGCTACGATTCCGGACGTTCTTGCCGGTGTAAAGGCGCTTGGCTACGATCTTGAGAAGGTAAAGGTTGTTATTCACCAATTTGTAACGCTTATGCGCGATGGCGAACAGGTCAAAATGTCCAAGCGGCTTGCGAATTTTGTAACACTTGATGAATTGATAGACGAAGTCGGATCGGATGCCGTACGATTCTTTTTTCTCATGCGTTCTACATCCAGCCATTTGGAATTCGATTTGAATCTTGCCAAGGAGCAATCGGAAAAAAATCCGGTCTATTACTTACAGTATGCTCATGCCCGCATCGCCAGCATCCTTCGGTTTGCAGAGGAACAAAGAACGTTTAACACAGCAGATTCCATGACTGACATCGATTATAGTTTGCTCAAAGGACCGACGGAAATTGCGCTGACAAAACTGCTCCTTGATTTTCCTGAGACCATTGAATCTTGCGCGATGAATTTTGAACCGCACCGACTAACGACGTATTTGCAGGATGTTGCGACCGCATTTCATAGGTTCTATCACGAGCACCGCATTGTCATCCCCGAATTGGATATTGCGAAAGCGCGGCTCGCGCTCTGCCTTACCACGAAGACGGTACTCGCAAATGGATGCAAAATTCTCGGAATTTCCGCTCCTGAACGGATGTAAAGTAAAGCGTTGACATTTGTAAATTATTTCTGTAGCTTCTTACCAACAAAAATTAATAAAAGGTTATCAAATCCTTCCATTGTTACTGCGTTTGTAGTTCTTCTGATGTTACATTGAACGTTCAAATTCGTTCTTGAAAGGACGAGTTGCGTTTTCCTTCAATAAGAAAAAGTGTAATTAGATGCCGTGTTTTGAAATACGCGCATTCTTTTGTAGATTTATGCGAGAATGGAAATGATGAGCTTTAAAAATGGTATTATTCACGATGTAATCATCTGCGATTTGACAAAATATCACGATAATCGCGGCTGGCTGATGGAATTATTCCGGAGCGACGTCATTGCAAAAGAATTTCTTCCTGAAATGTCTTACATCTCGCAGACAGAACCAGGTGTTGCTCGCGGACCGCACGAACACAAAGATCAGGCAGATTTATTTTGTTTTATTGGGCCATCCACGTTTCGGTTATATTTGTGGGATGCGCGAAAAGATTCGCCCACATTTGGACAGAAGATGGCATTTGATGCCGGTGAGCAGAAACCGCAAGCAATAATCATCCCGGCCGGCGTCGTCCATGCATATCGCAATGTAGGAAACATTCAAGGATGGGTTATCAATCTTCCCAACAGATTGTATGCAGGCAAAGGGCGGAAGGAAGAAGTTGATGAAATTCGTTACGAAAGTGATCCTCATTCACCTTTTAAATTGGATTAACTCTTAATGAATCTTCTTATCACGGGTGGTGCAGGTTTCATCGGCAGCAATTTTATCCGGTATATATTGGAAAAATATCCGGAATACCGCGTCATCAATTTTGATAAGCTCACTTATGCAGGCAATCTTGAGAACTTAACCGGTGTTGATAAAGATCCGAGATATGCGTTTGAGAAAGGTGACATCTGCGATAAAACCAGAGTGCAGATGTGCGTAGTGCGATATGAGATTGATGTGATTATAAATTTTGCGGCAGAGTCGCACGTTGACCGCAGCATTCTGGGTGCGGTAGAATTTGTGCATACAAACGTTGTAGGCACAAACGTATTATTAGAAGTTGCAAAAGAAATGAAGATCAAACGGTTTCTGCAAGTTTCTACAGATGAAGTGTACGGATCACTCGGAACAACCGGTTTATTCACAGAAGAAACATCGTTACATCCAAATAGTCCATACTCGGCAAGCAAAGCGTCGGCAGATATGCTGGCGTTGGCATACCACCATACATTTGGAATACCAATTGTTGTGACACGTTGTTCAAATAATTATGGGCCATATCAATTTCCAGAGAAACTGATTCCATTGATGATTGTAAACGCACTCAGCGATAAACAATTGCCGGTGTACGGTGATGGAATGAATGTGCGCGATTGGCTTCATGTGAAAGACCATTGTTCGGCAATCGACAAGGTATTGCATCGAGGGCGCATTGGTGAAGTGTACAATATTGGCGGGAACAATGAGAAGCCGAATATAGAAATCGTTAAATTAATTTTACAGAATCTCGATAAACCGGAATCGCTCATCACCTACGTAGAAGATCGCCCCGGACATGATAGACGATACGCAATTGATTCCAGTAAAATTCAGAGTGAGTTTGGATGGAAACCTGTATACACCTTTGAGCGCGGTATTGAAGAAACAATCAAATGGTACGTTGACAACAAGCAGTGGTGGGAACGTATTATCAGCGGTGAATACCAGAAATATTATCAAATGTTGTACGGCGGTAGAGAAGTATCGGGAAAAAAGTAGTTGAGATGTTAAAGAAGTGTAGGGGCGAAATGATTTCGCCTGAAGAGACGATGTTAAGGAAATTGTGCCCCCGTAGGCACGAAATAATTATTGAAGTAGAATTAAAAAGACAAAAAAGTTCCGTGAGGAGCGAAACAGAAAAAGCGGTGATGAATATGATGAAACAAAAACAATCATTGAAATTCCGGAATCTCAGAACAGCCATTCTCTGTTTATGTGCGTGGTATGGGTTCATGGTGACATCCAACGCACAATGGACGATGGATACAAAGAAAGAATCGCAGTCGCAGGAATCAAAATCAGACCTGAAGAGTATGATACAAGCACCTGTAAGTAATGTGCCTGCGTTGGAAGGGCCTGTAGATCCGGAAAAATATTATGTTGGTCCGTCAGATATTCTTTCTGTGAACATTTGGACAAGCCCGCCGCTCAACTTATCCCTCAATATTACACCGGAAGGTACTCTAATTATTCCAACTGTGGGGGAAGTTCGTATTACTGATTTAACGTTGGCAGAAGCAAAGAAGAAGATTATCGATGAAATAAAAAAGAAGTATCTGACTGGAACACCATCCGTTACACTCCTTTGTCCGAGACAAATAACCGTGACTGTTACAGGTGCCGTACGCTATCCAGGGAAATATATAGTCTATGCAACAGATCGTGTAGATAATGCGATAGCATTGGCAAACAAAAAACCGAAAGATGTCATTCCGGATACGAAGGAAATTAATGTAGGACAAGAAATCCGAAAAGATATAGCAACACAATTCGATGAACGCAGTCAAACGAAGAGGAATATTCGTGTTACTCGGCACACAGGAGAAATTACTCGTGCGGATATTCTCCAATATTATTCTACAAGGGATGACCGATGGAATCCATTCCTTCGTGAAGGGGATGAGGTCTTTGTGCCGCGAATCGATCCAAAAAAAAATGTTTTTGGCGTCTACGGAGGAGTAAATGTTCAAGGTACTTTTGAGCTGGCTGAAGGAGACAATTTCCTCAGCGCCATTGGATTAGCATATGGCTTTACTTCGCGGGCAATCACAGATAGTATTGTGGTGTATCGTTATAATACAGATCCGGAACAACAAGTGTCCACCATTTTCAGTTTCAATCAGGTAAAACGAGACACACAGAAAAATTTTCCTCTCATACCGGGGGATCGGATTATCGTTAAGGAACAACCTGATATCCGGGAGGATTATCATGTGTTTATTGAGGGAGAAGTACGTAATCCTGGCACCTATCCGATCACGAAAGGGACAACTAAATTATCACAAGTGATTGCATGGGCGGGGGGATTCACGGAATACGCATCCTTAAATGCTGCGCAACTTATTCATAATCCATTACCGATAACCGAACAACAATTTGATCGCATACGAAGTCTTCGGGGCGGAGGGATACCGGAGGATACGACCTACTATTCAATTGAAAGCAGCCTCAGGACGAATTATCAAGAAGTGAGCATGAATTTCACCGATCTGTTTGGAAAAAAAGATACCACCAAAGATGTGATTCTTCAGAATGGAGATTGGATTCGTATTCCAACAATGCAAAAGACAGTATATGTTTTTGGACAGGTTATTCTTCCTGGGAATGTACCATTTATGAAGAATGAAGGATATAAGTATTACATCAGAAGAGCTGGTGGATATACAAATAATGCCCGCAGCGGCGATGTTATGATTATAAAGCGTGCATCACGCCAATGGCTTTCCCCATCAGAGACTGAGATTGAGGAAGGGGATTATATTTGGGTACCGAAAGAGCCGGAACGGTCGTCTATGTATTATTGGACTATTATCGGACAGATGGCATCAGTTATTAGCGTTGCAGTAAGTATTGTGATAATATCGATACAATTGAAAAAATGAGATTATTCTAATCTCTTTATGTAAGCATCTTCTATTCTGTAAAGAATAATATTTACAAGCATGGCAATGGCTTGACTTTGTTTTACCCAACCTTGGATAGCAGGAGATAGGAAAATGTTCGATAAAAATGGATTTCATTTGATAGAGTTTTTTGATTTTCTTGTTAAACGGAAGGAGTTGATTCTCCTTGTTTTTATTTCTTCTCTTGTTCTTACATATGTCGGAATTTTCTTTTTAGTAGAGAATCAATATGAGGCGACTGCTGTAATTATCCCCCGAGAAGATGATGCTTCAAGCGTAGCAGGAATGGCATTGTCGAGTATAAAAAAATTACCGTTCAGTTTAGGATCAAAATCATCGAGCTCTGATATGGATCTCTATAAAACGATTATTTATAGCAGAACAATGATGGAGAACGTGATTAACAAGTTTGATCTTATCCATACTTATAAATTAGACACTACGGATAATGAGTGTATGGAAAAAGCTATTAAAAGACTTAAAAAGGAAGTCGGGACAACAGAAACAGAAGAATCAGCCTTGATGGTAACGGTGAGAGCAGTTACTCGTCAAAGAGCTGCTGATATGACAAATTATATCGTTCAGACAATGAATGATAGGATTATTGACCTTAAAGTAAGTCGCTCCAAACAAAATAGAATATTTCTCGAAGAACGGGTCGCTGAAATTTCATCCCAACTGAGGACGGCTGAAGACTCACTCCGTGCCTTTCAAGAAAGGACCGGTCTCTTAGATGTTAAAACGCAACTACAGGGAATATTTACTGCTCATGCTACACTTGAAAGTGAACTGATGGCAAAACAAGTTCAACTTGGAATTCTTGAACGGCTCTATGACAAAGAATCTCAACAAGTTAAAGAACTTGAAATGCAGGTTCAGGAATTTCAAAAGAAGCTAGCAGAATTACGAAATCATGGAAATCCTGGAAGCCCATTGCTTTCTCTAAAGAAACTACCAAAAACAAGCAGCGAATTTTTAAATTACTATCGCGAAGTAGAATTGAATAATTTGCTGCTGGAATTCGTCGTTCCATTGTATGAACAAGCGAAGATAGAAGAAAAAAAGGATTATCCGATTCTTCAAGTTATCGATTATGCAGTGCCTCCAGCAAAAAGGAGTTTTCCACCAAGACTTTTATTTTCATTTATCGGAGCTTTCTCCATCATGTTGCTTATACTTATCTCTGTTCAAATTCGTGAATCCATGAAGAATATTAAAGATTCGCGAATACTTTCGCTTCTTGTTGAAATAAAACATTGGAACTGGAAAAGATAGAAAAACATGATCACCTATGTCCCTTTTAAAAAAGGGCTTTTCTTTGAACATAAATTTTTAATTGCAATTCTTTTAGCAGGATTTCTTTCCCTTCTCAACGTAATCTTCCTCCTTACCATGGGCAATTCAGGCTTGGGTGTTATAATTCTCCCTTGTGTTGTTCTTGCACTAATCGCGATTGTTAATTTTCGAATAGCTGCAATCGCAATAATAATAATGCTCTTTGTTGATTATCGTAATATTGCTGCCGTTACATTCTCTGTTATCTTAGGGATTTCCTTTCTGATAAAATATAAGGGAATAGAATGGAAAAGGTATATTTATCCATTATCAACAACTATTCTTATTGCAGGTATTAGTATCATTCCATCATTTCTAAATGCAGCTCAGCCTTTTACTAGTATGAGGCGTTGCTATAATCTATTAGCTTTTCTTGTTGTGTTATATTCTATCGCCGCCGGAACAAAATCATTAAAAGAGGTTCGAATCTTGGCATTTGCTTTTCTTTTTTGTGCCATCGTTAATTCATTTGATATCTTTCTTCAAAGCTGGACTGGAGTGAAGAGAGCCTTCGGTTTTGCGGGACTTATGTTCGTTGATTATTCAGCGTTAGGAGTATGCATGACTTTTGGTATTTCTCTCATAACTAAGAGATGGACACGTCTTTTATTCTTGTCAACTTCTTTGGTGATTACAATAGCATTACTATTAACATTTACAAGAAATACTTGGGTTTCCACAATTATAACATTAGGAATTCTATTGATGTACATAATTTATAATCCAGACATCATTGGAATATCGCGTAAACGTTTAGTACCGATTGTGGTTGCTTGTGCATGTGTGTTGTCCATGATGGTCATATTAATCATCTTGAATAATTCTAAGTTAGAAGGGCGGGCCACTGAACTAACGAATCGAACTCAGTATGGTATAGATGAGTGGGGTAATGTTGAGAATTCTATGATCTCGCGTCTTTTCATCTGGGATACGGCCTTGAATGCTTTTAAAGCTCATCCAATTATTGGAATTGGTATATATTCATTTGCCTACTCTTCACAGTCATATAGCCGTCTGCCCAAATTCCTTTATAAAAGATGGGTCGCAAAAGTTTCCCCGCACCAAACTCATCTTGCAATACTCACTGAGACCGGAATTGTTGGCTTTATAGGTTTTATGATTTTCATCTTCTCGGCATTAAAATTTGTCTTTTCGACTATAAAAAAATCCCAATCTCTTGAAGGAAAACACTATGCATTTGTCGGAGCTATAAGCTTAGTGTATTGTGTTATCTCTATGTTATTTACAGATGCCTGGTTGTCCGGACAGTGCCTTATGTTGTTTGGAATTGTTTTAGGAGTAAATATTGCTATAAACAAAATCAATGTAAACAGTGTGGTTGATCAAAGCTGTGCTCAATAGCATTCGCCATGTCACATTATCTCATATAGATATTCGACAAATAATTATCTCCCGCTTTGCGCTAGTGAAAAATGTGAAATCTCTTAATTGCCGATTCTCGTATGAAAAAAGATATAGTTAAGAGTTCATTAACAGGAATCGTGCAATTTATTGTTAGCACATTGCTTGTGCTTATCACTATTCCCGTATTTGTACGAATTTGTGGTATGGAACAGTATGGTGTTTTTTCTTTGATATCAATTGTTGGCAGTGTCAATACATTCGCAAATCTTGGATTAAATACTTCCCTCGTCAGATTTCTTGCGAAGCAAGGCAAAACGAATGAGTCTACTTATGACATCATAGCAAACCTTGTAATTCTTTTTTCAATAATTATTCCTATTTGCTTTTGTGGATTTATTTTTAAGGAATGGATTCTTGTAAAAGTTTTTAATGTGCCCCTTTATTTAATGCCTCAATCTGTGTGGTTGTTTTCGGCTATGCTAGTAGGGAATATTTTTATTCTTATTGGTCAAACTTTTACGGCAATTCTCGAATCACAGCAGAAAATTTATTTGACAAATATGTACCAAATGATTTACAATGTTCTATATTGGGGATTGATTCTCATCATTTTATTAATAGAACCATCGCTCAAACTCATTGGCTTGGTTATGCTTATCGCGAGTATGGTATGGTTCTGTATTGTTAGTATTAGTGCGATGCGAATTTGGAATGGCATTTCGATAAAAAGACCTACTCTCCGAGAGTTTTCGCTCTCCGCTAAGAAACAATTGGCTTATGGTCTACAAATATATTTGAGTGGAGTAATAAATTTTTTTTATGAACCACTTACAAAAATATTTGTGGCGAATTACTTGGGCGTGTCAGCGGTCGGTTTTTATGATATTGGCCTAAAAGTAAGGAGCCAAGTAATGGGTCTCGCCACTAAATCTATTTATCCCTTGTATCCAACTTTAGCACAAATTGAAGACCAAAAGGTAAATAGATTTATTATTCATGACGTAGAACAAAAGTTAGTTCTCGTTGCTCTTCCAATAATAGCAATTATTATTTTAACATCTTATGCTATAGTTTCTTTATTTTTCAAAATTAACGTTATTATATTATCAGTTACTATAGCTAGTATCGTTTCTTCCTATTTAATCGGGAGCCTTCCTTTTATCCCAGTTTATTTGTTCTTATTAGCGAAAGGATATGCTTCAAAAACGATTATAATCCAGGCTACAAATGTCATCGTCAATATTGCGATAATATTATTATGTGTATCAGCGATTGGTTACTATTCTGTTGTTATTGCCAATGCATTAGCAATACTGTCGTCAGGTGTTGTTTGTCTCTATTATCAAAAGAAATATCTCGATAGTCTTATTTTTGACTCATATAAATCTTTTATACGTGTTTTGTTAGTATTTATTATTTCCTTCTTAGCAGGTTTTGTTGTGATAACTTTTATAAAATCAACTATTTGGACTTTGACAATGGGGCCAATTGTTGTTTTGATAATATGTATTCTTCTTTATAAATACTGGAGCATTTTAAATAAAGATGATGTAATACGATATTTTGGGAAAAATAATTTATGGTCAAAAATAGTTATTCGTACTCTATTTTAAATAACTGTTTCAGAATATTCAATCTTAAAAATTTATCATTAATTTCTGTTAGGTCTGTAATATGTATTTCATGCAATAATACACAAAGCTAGTGTATCAAATTATGAGGAAGACTGTGAAAATTTCTGTTGTTACTCCATCATATAACCAAAGTAATTTCATTGAAGAGACTATTTTGTCTGTCATGAATCAGAATTATCCTCATTATGAACATATTATTATTGATGGTGGTTCGACGGATAATACAGTTTCCATCTTAAAAAAATACCCTCATCTCAAATGGGTTTCCGAAAAGGATTCTGGACAGAGCAATGCGATTAATAAAGGATTTGCGATGTCATCGGGAGATATCATTTCATGGATAAACTCGGATGATTACTATGAAAAAAATGTATTTGGATTTATTATTGAATACTTTATAAAGAATCCAGACTGTATGATTCTTTATGGAGATATGACTTTTGTTGATATAAATGGGAACAAACTTTTTTCTGCTGAAGGAGATAAGATTAATGAAGAGAGATTGATGGATTGTCCTGATTGTGTGCGGCAACCGAGTTTTTTTTGGAGAAAACAAGTTATGGAGGTATGTGGGGATATAGATGAACATCTTCATTTAGTCATGGATTTTGATTTTTTCCTCCGTATTGCAAAAAAATTCGCTTTTGGTTACCTCAATAAAAACCTGAGTAATCTGCGAGTTTATTCGGTATCAAAAACGTTGTCGATGCCAAGACGCCAAGTTTACGAAATGTATTCGGTTTACAAGAAAAACAATATAACCCTCACAAGAAAACGTTTGGTTTTTTTGCTCAAGAAATATATTAAATCTCTTCGGGTCGTCTATAGAATTTTGTTGCATTTTAGAGGAGAAGGCAGGGTGTGAGGAAAAAAATTCTTTTTATCGATGATGATCAAGAACGCAATGGTTCTACTGTAAGTTTAGAATACCTTGTACAAGGATTTTATGAAAAGGATTATGAGGTTTCTATCTTGAGCTGGAAAGTTAATGAATTTGCTTCAGCCGTATTACGTCCATATGCGAAGATCGTTGACGGGAGACGATGGTATCTTCCCTCCATTTCGTTGGCTGCATATTTTACCTATCGAGCTTCTTTTTTTTCATTCCAAGGATTAAAAAATTCTTTAAAAGATTTCATAAAGCTTATCGTTGGTTTATTTGTCTCTTATTGTGTCATAGCTGATATAAAACCGGATATCGTTTATCTTAATGAATATCGTGTTCTTCCAGCGGCAATCGCAGCAAAATTATTAAAAATTCCTACAGTGACACATATCCGAAGTAGATTTTGGGAACCCAGGTTTTTTATTCGGCGGTATTTGCTGGCAAAAGGCATTTTGAAATATTGCGACGTTCTCATTGCCATTACACGCCAAGAAAAACTTCAATTTCAGCCGTATAGTAGTAAAGATGAAATGGACAAAATTTTTGTGATAGGAGAGTTTTTCCCGGAATATGTCGTTGAAGCAGCTACAATTGCTGTCGTAAAGCATGAACATCGATTACCAACTGATAAAAAGATTGTTGTGATGCTGGGTGGCATACGATATTTAAAAGGCACAAAGTTTTTTCTACAAGCTGCAGAAATAATTTCTGAGTTGCGAAAGGATGTCATATTTGTAGTTGTGGGTGTTCATGATGTTGTATATGAAGAAGAAGATCCTCACTATTATGAACAATGTATACAGATTATCGAAAAACTCAAGAAGAACCATAATAGTGTTTATGCAATAGGAAGAATACTAAATCCTTTAGATATTATTGCCGCATCGGATATCCTTGTGTCACCATATGTAGAGGATCATTTTTCCCGGCCGATTGTAGAGGCTTGGGGAGAAAAAAAACCAGTTATTGCTGTCAAAACGAAATATACAATTGATTTTATCGAAGATACTATTGACGGTATTCTCGTCGATCGAGATGATTGTCAAGGAATGGTAAAAGCATTAAATGCTCTGCTCGATGATGATGCGAAAAGAATTCAGATGGGAGAAGCAGGTAGGAGAAAAGTCGCAGAAGAATTTGAGTTTAAAAAGAATATTAATAGAATTATTAATATTTGTGATTCGAATTTTAAGGTTCAATAAATTATCATAAATTGCTAAAAAGATGAATGTTTGCATATGGTTTCGTTGATAATAGTCAATTTTAATGGAAAAGATTTAACAACACAATGTCTCTCGTCGATTAGACAAATACCAATCGAAATATCATATGAAATGGTAATTGTCGATAATGGTTCGACAGATGGAAGTGTAGAATATTTATCGCTTCAATTCCCAAGTCTTAAGATTATTTCTCTTAAAAGTAACCAGGGATTCGGTTATGCAAATAATGTAGGCGCAAAGGAAGCAAGCGGAGAGCACTTTTTATTTCTAAACAATGATACGACAATAACGTCTGATTTTATCACTCCGTTGGTACGTATTCTCGAAAATATTCCGGACGCAGGTATTGTTGGTCCGAAATTGTTGAATAATGATGGGTCATTTCAATTATCTTTTGGAGATTTTCCTTCATTAATGAATGAATGGAAAACTCGGCGATTACAACTAAAACATCTTATTCCTAAAAATGTTATTAACGATGGAAATAATTTAGGAGTCAAAGTAGATTGGGTTTCTGGAGCTGCTTTAATGATACGGCGCTCTCTTTTCGAAAAAATAGGTGGGTTTGATGAGAATTTTTTTATGTATTTTGAAGATTCTGATCTTTGCTTTCGAGCAAAAAAAGCCGGTTTTTCCATATATTGGTTTTCTGATGCTTGTTTAATTCATCATAAAGGGAAAAGCTATACATCAGAAAATAAAAAAGTTTCTGAAGAGTATAGGAAAAGCCAATTGCATTATTATAAAATACATAGATCATGGTGCGAGAAAGAAATTCTTAAACTATATCTTATCATTAAACATGTACTATTATTTTTTAGAAGAAACATATAATGACGCAAAACGAATTATTAAAATAGTATTCGAACAATAATACTCATGCCAAGTTCAGCGCCTAATATTCTGGTTATTAAATTTTGTGCTATTGGAGATCTTGTTTTTATTACTCCGATGTTAAAAGCTTTGCGTTCAAAATACCCAAGTTCAAAAATTACACTTCTTGCTTACAGCTGGGTTGTAGATTTAATACCTTGCATACCAGATGTGGATGAAGTGGTGATCTCTGATATCCCAAGCGCAACTTCTTTTATAAAGAAAATAATAGACGCTGTCCGTTTACTGAAGCAACTTCATGCAGTTAAACCGGAAATTGTTGTTGTGGGGCATCGCAACAGCGTATTTGGTGCTTTAGCATATCTGAGTGGAGCACGTTATCGACTTGGATTTACGGGCACTCGATTTCTAACACATACGGCGCTGTTTAACTCATCAGCTCATGAAGTGGATCGATATCTATCCATTTTAAATACCATTGGGATTGAAATAAAAAATCATAATACAAATTTAACAATACAAGAAAAAGATTTAATCAGTCTTGATAGTAAACTTATTGCAAATGGCATCCCTCCTAAAATTCCTCTTATTGTGATTTTTCCCGGTGGAGGGGAAAATCCTGTTGTGAAGATGACTATAAAAAGATGGTACCTTGAACGTTTTCAGGAATTAATAGGGAAAATTGGCGAATCTTATACGTACCCAATTATCCTTATTGGCAATGGAGCAGACAATACACTATGCCAAGAAATCGCATCACACGCGAACCAGATAACAAATCTTGCTGGAAAATTGACGCTTGGTGAGATTGTCGCTCTTGGGCGCCGTAGTCATCTTTTTCTTGGTGCAGATTCTGGTCCAACACATCTTATTGCTGCAACTGGTACACCTGTTATATCATTGTTTGGTCCATCAGATCCGCGTTTGGTGGCACCAAGGGGATTACATCAAATATATATATGGAAGCACCCTGTTTGTGCGCCATGTTATACTCCGGATACAGTTCAACAAAAAATAAATTCTTTAGAGAGAGAATTTATTTGCCAAACGGGAACTCATGAATGTATGAAATCATTAACGGTCGATGATGTTTGGAAATTAATTGTACAACAGCTTGATCAAAGTTTAATATGACAGAATAGTATCAGGTAGGATTAAAATCATTCTGAAATTTAAATACTATTCTTTTTATGATTAATCATTATCATATTTTAAAGCTGTAGTATGTATTATTATACAAATATGCGTGCTATTGACGTGTCATTTGCAGTACAAAGAAATATTTTCTGTAATCAAAAAATTGCAAAATGAGTGTGAAGTTTAGAGTGGATGCTTAATTATTATTTATGAAAATTGTTCAAACAAATAAAGGGTATTTCCCGCTCATCGGAGGAATCGAAACTACAATAGCAAATTTAGCGGAAGGATTAATAAAAATATATGGCAACGAAGTAAATGTATTAGTATGCAATGATAAAACATCGTTTTTCGTTAAAAAAGAAAAAGTCAATGGCGTCTTGGTTACATATGTCCCGGTATTAGGGAAGATTGCTTCTTTACCTATTAGCTTAACTTATGCATTTCACCTTAAAAAACTTCGTGGGGAAGTACTTCATATTCATGAGCCGTTTCCTCTGGCGAGTTTAGCTATCCTTGCTTTTCCCGGGATTTTAAAAAATTTCTCCCGCATCGTGATCACTTGGCATAGTGATATTATTAGACAGAAATGGGCATTAATATTGTACCGTCCGCTGTTATATAAATTTCTTCGCAAAGTAGACAAAATATTGGTTAGCAATCAGAATCTTATTAATAACTCTCCATTCCTCAGATATTTCAAAGATAGCTGTGAAGTTATTCCGCTCGGAGTAAATTTAGATTGGGTGCATAATGCTCCTTCGAGATTGCATCAAAGTAAGAAAATTCGTCAACAGTATGGAACTCCCTTGATTCTCTTTGTTGGAAGATTAGTCTATTACAAAGGCATCTCATATCTTATAGAAGCACTTAATAATTTGCAGGATGTTCATTGTGTAATTATAGGTGATGGACCGCTAATGAGAGAAATAGTAGGAACAATTAACAAATATCAATTGTCGAAAAGGATATTTATACTTCCCTGTGTCAAGAATCAAGATCTGTATGCATTCTATGAGGCATGTGACATGCTAGTTCTTCCATCTGTTGAAAAGAGCGAAGCATATGGTCTGGTGCAAATAGAAGCGATGGCATCTGGAAAACCTGTTATATCTACAGAACTTCACACAGGGACGTCTTTTGTTAATCAAAATGGAATTACTGGATTGATTGTTCCACCACGTGATTCAAAATCTTTATCTGAGGCAATCTCTAAACTGGTTCATGATGATGCTTTAAGAATATCTCTTGGAAAAAATGCGAAAGAAAGAGCACTTAAAGAATTCACTGCTGAGAAAATGGTAGAACGGACATATGAAGTGTACAAGAAACTTTTATTGACTTGAAACTTAGAAATTATTTATGCGTGGAAAGACAGAATTTTGAAAACTATCCTTCTTGTTGCCGGCACGCGTCCGGAGATTATTAAGACTGTGCCTATTGTCATTGAGGCACGAAAGCGGAATGATATCAAGGTTGTCTATTGCCTTACGGGCCAGCATAAAACAATGGCAATGGAAGCTCTATCAATCTTTGGAGTCGAGCCGGATGACGATCTTCAAATTATGCGTCCGAACCAAACATTAAACATGATTGCCGAGTCGGTCTTTGCAAAATTACCCGCAGTGATCGAACATACAAAGCCGGATGTAGTTATGGTGCAGGGTGATACAACTACTGCGGCAATGACAGCGTTGTGTGCGTTCAATATGAAAATTGCTGTTGCTCACATTGAAGCGGGATTGCGTACATTCAATATGGATGCACCGTATCCGGAAGAATGTAACCGACGGCTTGTTGGAGTGATCGCAAAGTATAATCTCTGTCCCACCACAATGGCGCTGGAAAATTTGCGGCGCGAGGGTGTGCCGGAGAAAACGTTATATGTTACAGGCAACACGGTTGTGGATGCGTTGCGTTTGATTCAAGAGAAGCATAACCTTGATAAACTTGAGCGTATCCTGCCGGATATAAAGAAACCATTTGTGCTAATCACTGCACACAGGCGGGAAAGCTTCGGTGGTGGATTTCAAAATATCTGCACAGCAATCCGTGAATCCGCTTTACGGTATCCCAATTTCCAGTTTATTTATCCTGTGCATCTGAATCCTCATGTTAAAGGACCAGTGCATGAAATGTTAGAAAAGATCGGCAACGTAAAGTTGATTGCGCCGATTCCGTACCTTGAAATGCTCACGCTGATGAAGCATTGCGAATTTGTACTTTCAGATTCCGGAGGCATTCAGGAAGAAGCGCCATCGTTTGGTAAGCATTGCATCCGTGAATCTTGGAATGTCGGAACTTGTCGGCACCGATGTTGCGAAAATTCTTGATGCAATTCAGCGCACGATTGAAGGAAACATTAAGCATGATCTTGGTAGTAATCCGTATGGCGACGGCCATGCGTCGGAAAAGATTTTGGACATTTTGATGAAACATAAATTGACTTGCTGAGTCGGCATTTAGTAAAAATGGTCGAGACGGTGTCTCGACATACGCGTTGATATTATTATTTCATGGAAAATGCAGAAACATATTATCGTCGTCATCTTCCTCATTATCAGCCAGAATATGCAACATTTCATGTTGTCTTTCGGTTGGCAGGATCGCTGCCATCTTATGTTATCGAAGAACTTAGGCAGGAACAAGAGCAACTAAAGAGCCAAACTAACGAAGTGAGAAATATACATATAGAGCGAGGGCAATCTTTACGACTTTGTAAATTATATTTTGAACAATTCAATACTTTATCGGACAATGCATCAAGCGGACCAACATGGCTCAAAGTACCCGAAGTTGCAATGATTGTCAAAGAAGCAATTGATTATCGTGATGACAATGTCTTCAACATAATGTCATATTGTATTATGCCCAACCATGTTCATATGCTTTTTGAACCCATATCATGCAATGTAAGTCGACTCGCCGAGTCGATCAACAAGAAAGACGGTCGAGACAGTGTCTCGACCTACAAAATTACAAAAATTACGGAGTCTTTGAAAAAATACACAGCATTGAGGGTAAATAGAATTCTTCAAAAATCGGGTCCTTTCTGGCAGCATGAGAGTTATGATCAAGTCATTCGAGATGACGATGAACTTGAAAATACATTATGGTATATTCTATTCAATCCAGTAAAAGCAGGATTAGTTGATGATTGGACAAAATGGAAATGGTCTTATTGCAAACCCGAGTTAATGGCATAAGTCGACTCGTCCGACTTCAGTCGAGACCACGTCCCGTTGAAACGGAACGGGCTGAGCCGACTAAAAATGGATGGAAACAATTATTTTAAATCTTTGTCGAGACAGCGTCTCGATCTACATGATCACCTATGAGCTCTCGGCGTGAATATATTGTTACGCTGCTGATTGACATCCTCACTATCAATCTTGCATATCTCGCATATTATTATTTCCGTGTGCGAAGCGGGTGGATTCCGTACAGCATTGAACCGGATCTTCTACTGCCGATGGTGTTTGTTTGTGTGTACTGGCTTGTTTGGTTTGGCATCTTTGGGCTTTATCATTCATGGTACGAACAATCCCGTATCGATGAGATTCTCACGATTCTTAGGGTAACCATTATTGGTGCACTGATTTTATTCTTTTTAATTTTTTTTGATGATACTTCCAGTGATACGATCGTCCATTCTCGGCTTCTGATTCTTGGATATTGGTTTGTGCTCATGGTACTAGTAATGATCGGCAGAATAACGAGAAGATTTGTTCAACGGAAGTTACTTTTGGCCGGAGTCGGACTACGGAACACAATTATTATTGGCTGGTCGGACAAAGCATTTGAACTGTGCCATATGGTGTTCAAATATCCAGCATTGGGATATAAAGTAATTGGCTTTGTGAAAGTGGGCGCAAAAAATGCAGTTCCTTTTCATATGAAAGAGATGAACTATAAAGACATTCCTATTTTGGGAACGATGAAAGAATTGTCTGCACTTATTAAAAAGCACACAGTCACTGAAGTGCTCATTGGTCTTGATCCCTCGGAACGAAAACAGCTTACTGATATCCTGCGTCAATGTGATTCTGTTGATGTAGGCATGAAAATTATGCCGGATTTGTACGATATTGTCAGCGGGCAAGCGCGCATCAGTTCTCTCTATGGCTTGCCGCTTATGGAAGTGCGCCCGCAGTTGATGAAACCGTGGGAAGAAGCGGCAAAACGTACGCTTGATATTCTTTTTTCTTTATCAGTTCTGATTGCAGGACTTCCGCTATGGCTTCTTTTTGCGTGTTTCATAAAACTTGGTTCTCGAGGCCCCGTACTCTATCGCCAAGTGCGTGTTGGTAAGAATAGTAATCATTTTAAGATATTTAAGTTTCGTTCGATGCGCTTGGATGCTGAAAAAAAGTCTGGCCCAATTTGGGCGGGAAAAAACGATCCGCGTGTTACGTATGCTGGACGCATTCTTCGGAAAACGCATCTTGATGAAATTCCGCAATTTATTAATGTACTCAGAGGAGATATGAGCTTAGTGGGACCAAGACCTGAGCGCCCGTATTTCGTGGATAAATTGACAAAAGAAATTCCGCTCTACAATCATCGTCATCGGGTGCGTCCCGGAATTACTGGTTGGGCGCAAGTAAAACATAAGTATGACGAAAATATGGAAGATGTGCGTACCAAGATCAAATACGATTTATTCTATATCGAAAATATTTCATGGCGCTTGGATTTGAAAATTCTTTTTAACACTATTTATGTGATGATTACAGGAAAAGGGCATGCTTAAAAAATAAAAAAGTTAAAAATAATAAGTAAAAAGGCAGATAAATATTTACGGAATTAGCAGGAAAGAGATCTGAATGAAACCTATTCACATGGTCGATGTAGTTGGCCAGTATCAAAAAATAAAAACCGAAATTAATGAAACAGCCCTCCGCGTTATTGGATCTGGTCAGTATATTCTTGGCAAAGAAGTATCGGAATTCGAAAATGAAATTACGCAATACCTGCATGTGAATCACGGCATTGGATGTGCTTCCGGCACTGATGCATTAATGGTATCGATGATGGCGCTGGGAATTGGTAATGGTGATGAAGTGGTCACAACGCCATTCACATTCGCCGCTACTACAGAAACGATCATGTTGCTTGGTGCCAAGCCGATCTATGTTGATATAGATCCAAAGACATTTAATCTTGATCCATCAAAAATGGAAGCAGCAATTACAAAAAGCACAAGAGCGATTATTCCGGTGCATTTGTACGGGCAAAGTGTGGATATGGATCCGCTGGTAGCAATTGCACATCAACATAACATTCCTATTATAGAAGATATGTGTCAGGCAATTGGTGCAGACTACAAGGGCAAAAAAGTTGGCGGCATTGGCGCTATGGGTTGTCTCAGCTTCTTTCCCAGTAAAAATCTTGGCGCGTTTGGTGATGCCGGTATGGTCGTAACAAATGATGCGGCAATGGCAGAGAAGGTACGGATGATTGTTGTGCATGGATCACGCGTGCGTTATGAACATGAAATTCTCGGTGTGAACAGCAGATTGGATGCATTGCAGGCAGCGATGCTTCGAGTAAAACTTCGATATCTAGATCAGTGGATTGACGCACGTCGCAAAGCAGCTCTGATCTATAACCGCTTGTTTGCCGGTTCCGATGTAGAAATTCCATATGAAGCGCCCTATGGCAGGCATGTCTTCCATCAATATACAATTCGAATTAAAAATCGAGATCAAATTGCACAATCGCTGAGTGAAAAGAAAATTCCATATGGTATTTACTATCCGATATCTTTGCATCTTCAGAAAGCTTATTGCGCGGCGGGGAAACCCAAAGGCGCATTTCCGGTCACTGAAACTGCAACGAATGAGGTACTCTCGTTACCGATGCATACGGAACTTGATGAAGAACAGCAAAAGTTCATAGTCCAATCAATCCTAGAAACAATGAAGAAATAATTTGGTGATTCTATGAAACACTCTCTTATTATTATCCCGACTTATAATGAAGCAGACAATGTATCCAAGATCATCCCTGAAGTGCTGGCACAGGATGAAGGATTCAACGTGTTGATTGTTGACGATAATTCGCCAGATGGGACCGCAAAGTTGGTAAAAGAAATGCAGAGGACAGATTCGCGCATTCATCTCATTGAACGCCCGAACAAACTGGGGCTTGGCACAGCGTACGTGGCGGGATTCAAATATGCTCTCTCACATGGATTCGATTTTGTGTTTGAGATGGATGCAGATTTTTCACATGACCCCAAGATGTTAATCATACTTTTAGCAAAGATAGAAGAGTGTGATCTGGTCATCGGTTCGCGGTACATATCCGGCGTGAACGTAGTGAACTGGCCGTTGCGGCGATTGATTCTTAGTTATTCCGCAAACCTCTACACACGGATTATCACTGGATTACCTGTCAAAGATGCAACAGCGGGCTTCAAATGTTATCGTCGTGCTGTGCTGGAAAGTTTCGACCTAGACTCGATTAAATCAAACGGGTACAGTTTCCAAATTGAAACAAATTTTCTTGCTTGGAAACACGGTTTCCACATTTGCGAAGTACCCATAGTATTTACAGATAGACGGGAAGGTGTCTCAAAAATGTCGAAACATATTGTCTATGAAGCAGCGTGGATGGTGTGGAAGTTGAAGTTTAGGGCTTTGTTTTCAAAAGAGAACCGCTAAAGGCATGGCTGGCGCGCGCAGACAAGCAATGCCTGATGTTTCTGTCATCATAGTCAACTACAACGTTCGCGATTTTCTGCATCAATCGCTCATGTCCATTCAGAAAGCGTTGAAGGGAATCCGTGCGGAGATTTTTGTCATCGACAATGCTTCCGATGATGGCAGTGGAGAAATGGTGCGGCGGCGATTTCCTCACATTCGCCTTATTGCCAATACTGCCAATCTTGGTTTTGCTAAAGCAAACAATATTGCACTCAAGGAAGCGCACGGCAAATTCCTTCTCCTCATCAATCCTGATACAATTGTTCAGGAAGACACCATCCGTGTGATGATTGAGTTCCTCCAGAATCATCCTGAAGCCGGACTTGCAGGATGCAAGATATTGAATCCCGATGGGAGTTTTCAACCAGCGTGCCGCCGCGGTTTTCCTACACCATGGGTTGCATTCACAAGAATATTCGGACTCAGCAAACTCTTTCCGAAAACCAAGTTATTTGGAAAATATAATCTTACATATCTCAACACGGAAGAAACATATCCGGTTGATGCTGTGAGCGGTTCGTTTATGATGGTACGAAAAGAAACGGTTGAGCACGTTGGCGGCCTGGATGAGAGTTACTTTATGTACGGCGAGGATCTTGATTGGTGTTACCGCATTCGTCAAGCAGGCTGGAAAATATTCTATGTCCATTCCACACAAATTATTCATTATAAAGGCGAGAGCACGCGGCGAAGCAGCTTAGACGAGATCCGTACGTTCTACGATGCAATGCATCTTTTCGTTACGAAACATTTCCAGTCTTCAAGTCTTTTCAATTTTGTTTTGCGTTTATCCATTGCAGCAGTTTCATTCACCGCATTCATCACTTCAACATTGCGGCCTTTGAAAATCGCCCTGTTCGATTTTATCGCTTTAACGATAAGCCTTCTTATAGCAGAAGAACTTTGGCGGGGAGCAATCTTTAAATATCCGGCTTATGCCTTTTCAATAGTCTTCACTATTCCAGCTATCATTGTAATCGGTTGTTTATATTTGGCGGGAGTATATACACAGCGGCGAATGTCCATCTCCCGATCCATCGGCGCTATTTTTATCGCTTATGTTTTTATTTCTGCATTGACAGCCTTTTTTAAGAACTACGCTTTTAGCAGAATGATTGTCGCTATTTCTGGAATTCTCTCAATGATACTTATCCCGGGATGGCGTTTGGTATTCCGGCTGGTTAGAAAAACTTCTGCGTATGGCAGAGGAACGTTGTTCGGCAAACGAACGCTCATCGTGGGTACGGATATAGATGCCATTGGACTGCAACAAAAATTACGGGCAAGAATTGGGGAAGGATACGAAATTATTGGATTTGTCGGGACCACACATGAGCAGATCGGTGAGTTATTGAATGGTGTCCCCGTCGTTGGCAGTATCGACAACGTTGGAAAAATAATCAAAGAGGAGAAGGTCAGTGATGTGATATTTTCACCGAAGGCACTTAGTTATACGCAAATTCTTTCGGTGATCAGTAGGAGCCGTGAGCAGGTCGTGAACTTTCATCTTGTTCCAACAACGATGGAAGTAATTGTTGGGAAGGCAAGTGTGGATAGCCTCGATGATTTACCATTAGTGCAAATTACATACAATATCGACAAGCCATCCCATCTATTTACAAAACGAATGTTTGATATCGTATTTTCCGGATTGCTCTTGATAACGGTTTATCCTATTTTTCGATTGTCGTCAGCGATGATGAAAAAGAAACAAAATGGATTTCTTGCGGGGTTGCCGCGTGTGTTCAACGGAACCATGAGTCTTGTTGGTACACCAGAGAATGAATTGCGAGTACCAAAGCCGATTGGAGACATACTCTTTCTTGGTAAGCCAGGCCTCAGCGGTTTGGTGCAACTTCAACGAAACCGTGTATTGTCAGATGATGAACTTACACAATACGATCTTTATTATGCGCGCAACCAAAGCGTACTGCTTGATCTTGAAATTCTTATCAAGACGTGGCTGCAATATCGCGCGATGCGAAAGAACGCGCAAGGAATATAATAGCGTGACAAGGAGATTTTCCCTATGGCAAAAGTTATACTGGATTTTGAACGTCCAATTCTTGAGCTTGAACAAAAAATTATGGAGATGCGCAATTACGCAGACAATCTCGATATTGCCGACGAAATCGCTACACTCGAACAAAAAGTGGATCAGCTTCGTATGAACGTTTATAACAATTTGACGCGATGGCAGAGAGTCCAGCTTGCCCGGCATCCGGATCGTCCATATACGTTGGATTACATCCAGCTGATGACGGAAGATTTTATCGAACTGCATGGTGATCGTCGGTTTGGCGATGATAAAGCGATTGTCGCCGGCTTTTGTAAGATCGATACAGAAACAGTGCTTATTGTTGGACATCAAAAAGGAAGAGACACGCGTTCCAACATCTACCGGAATTTTGGCATGCCTAATCCGGAAGGATACCGCAAAGCACTTCGTTTGATGCAGCTTGCAGCTAAGTTTGGCAGGCCCATCATAACTTTGCTTGATACACCCGGCGCATATCCAGGAATTGGAGCAGAAGAGCGCGGTCAGGGTGAAGCGATCGCGCGAAATTTATTCGAGATGTCGCATCTTCCTGTGCCAATTATTATTGTCGTTATTGGCGAAGGAGCTTCAGGCGGCGCGCTGGGAATTGGTGTGGGTGATCGTGTTCTGATGTTTGAAAACGCATGGTACTCCGTTATTTCTCCAGAGTCCTGTTCAAGCATTCTCTGGCGGAGTTGGGAATACAAAGAGCAGGCGGCTGATGCGCTGAAACTGACCGCGCCTGATTTATTAGAACAGGGCATTATTGATCGAATTATTCCAGAACCGAATGGCGGTGCGCATCGCAATCCGCAGCTCATGGCGCAGACACTAAAAAGCACTTTGTTGGAAGAATTGAAAGTGCTGCAAAAAATAAAACCGGATCGGCTCGTTCATCTTCGTGTCGAAAAGTTTTCGAAGATGGGCGCATGGAAAGAGAAATAAATATCAGTAAAAAGTGAGAATTAAAAAGTTAAAAAGATGATAGGTAGTAATATAAAGTTATCATATACTGATCACTAAATCACTCGATCATCCAATCACTAAATCCCGTTATTATATAATCTTCCGTTAATGATAAAGCACATCACAGAAATCCGTGTTCGATATGCGGATACGGATCAAATGAAAGTTGTCTATCACGGAAAATATCTCGAATATTTTGAAGTAGGACGTGCTGCATTGATCCGTTCACTCGGATTACCTTATTCGGAACTTGAAACCCGTGGTATTCTTCTCCCCGTCATTGAAGCATTTGCAAAATATCGAAAACCTGCTCATTATGACGATCTACTTTCTATAGAAGCATTTGTTTCAGAATTGCCTAAAGCAACGCTCAAAATTGACTATCAAGTATTTCGAAATCACGAGGAAGAACCGCTTGCGGAAGGGTACACCATTCATAGCTTCTTAAATGCTGCCACAGGGAAACCAACACGACCGCCGTTATATTTTATGCAAATTATGAAGAAGGCGCTAACTGCACTTGCAGAATCCGTGGGACAAGATTGATACCTGATTACGGAATGCGATTGCAGATAATTGACGACAGAAGTCTCATGTAGTAAGTCGAAGGTACGAAAATGCAATGCTATGATGCTGAAGACTGAGAACTGAATACGGATTACTGATAACTGACTGCTAATGCATGCTCGATAAAATTCTCCGCCTAGGAAAAGAGACAGCCATCTACGGCTTGAGCACCGTTGTTGGGCGATTGTTGAACTTTCTCATTGTTCCGTTCTACGCCAATGTTCTCTTGCCGGCTGAAAATGGCGTCATATCTAACATCTATGCATACATTGCTTTTGCATACATCATTTTTTGCTATGGGATGGAGCCGGCATACATGCGCTTCGTGTCGTCACTGGAACTCGGCGATAAGAAACAAAACTTCAGTGTTCCGTTTCTCTCTCTGTTCGTAACATCAATTCTGTTTGCGCTGGCAATCCATTTCAACTCCATTGCACTGGCATCACTTTTAGGCATCGATCCGTCTCAACATTACTTCATACAATATGCAGGATGGATTCTTTGCTTAGATGCGCTGACGGTGATTCCATTTGCTTCTCTGCGGATGGAACAGAAGGCGAAGCGATTTGCGATATTAAAAATCTTCAACATCACCACGAATCTTTTTCTCAATCTCGGGTTGATACTTGGTTTTGGTATGCATGCGGAAGGAGTTTTTCTCGCAAATCTTTTAGCCTCAGTTCTCACCTTCCTTGCAATGATTGGCATGGTGCTTCGACGGTTGACTTTCAAACTTCCAGTTGGATTATATAAAGAGATTCTTAAGTTCGGTCTTCCATATATTCCTGCCGGACTTGCAGGTATTGCGATGCAAGTGATCGATCGCCCCATCGTCAAAGCATTGACAAACGATGCGACGCTTGGAATCTACCAACTCAATTATCGGCTTGGTATTTTTATGATGCTCATTGTTGGGATGTTTGATTATGCGTGGCGGCCTTTTTTCCTTATTCATGCCAAAGATATCGACGCAAAACCGCTCTTTGCGAAGGTGTTCACGTATTTTGTGCTTGGAGCAATGTCCATTTTTCTTACCATATCGTTATTTATTGAAGATATCGTTCGGATGAAATTCTTGGGAAAACAATTCTTTCCGCCGATTTACTGGCAAGGAGTTGAGATAGTTCCGTGGGTACTGCTGGCGTATGTCTTCACTGGAGCATATGTTGTGTTTGTCGTCGGCGTCTATCTTGAAAAGAAAACAAAATATCTTCCATTTATTTCCGGCGCTGGTGCATTGTTGAATGTTGGTGCAAACTTTTTTCTCATTCCGAAAATAGGAATTCTTGGCGCAGCGCTTTCGACCTTACTTAGTTATATCGTAATGGCGGTGGGTATGTATTTTGTTTCTCAGCGATTCTATCAAGTAGAGTATGAATGGAATAAAGTTTTGAAGATTGCCGGTTCAGCAGCATTCATATTTATAGCTTTTCATTTACTGCAATTGCAACCGCTTGATTCGATCAGCATAGTAGTGAAGCTTGTACTAGTGATTGCATTTGGAGCCGCATTAGTATTTCTGAAGGTGATTGATTCAAGAGAAATTGCAGAAATGAAAGTGATTGTCCAGCGG
>JBEKAY010000030.1:0-43296 GCA_050015675.1 Bacteroidota bacterium
CATGCACTTGTTCCCCCAACATTTTTCGCATTCACATGCCAGTAATATGTCGTAGCATACGAAAGGTTGCTTAGTTGCTTTGTTGTATCAGTTAATGTTGAATCGTCAAATACTGTAGATGATAATGAATCCTTGGTCGACACCTGTAACCGGTACAATGCCGCTCCGCTTGAAGTTTTCCATTTGCATATCGGCGATATGGAAAGATTCGTTGCACTATCTGCAGGTGAAACAAGAGTTGGAGTACATGCAATAGCCGTTCCAATTACTGTATCTGATGCGCCAGACCAACCACCAGCATTTCCTGCTTTTACATAGTAACTATGAGTAGTTCCACAGGATACCCCGACAATGAACTTGTTTGTATAAATCGATACAGGAATGGGTGATCCATTTTGATAGACATTGTATACGGTTGCACCGGAAACTGTATCCCAGGAAAGATTGATTTGTGTTTGAGTTGCTCCAGTCACAGTAAGATTGGTAGGGGCGGCAGGTGCAGCTGCAGTCTTCACGGAAATAATGTTCGAGTTCGGACCTGCTGCTCCATTATAATACGCACGCATTCGATACCAGTAAGGTGTATTAGCACTCAATCCGGTCACAGAAGATGTTATTACTTTACCTACATCTTTGTCTTGATATCCGCTGATAAATGAGCCAAAACGGGGAGATGTCGAGACATCCAAACGATAGCTCGTCGCTATAGTCACAGAATCCCAGTTGGCGGAAAAACTAGTGGAGGTAATGTTTGTCGCATTAGTTGCCAGAGGTCCAGTGAGCACTGTAATCGTAATCGAGTTTGGACTTGTCGTCCCATATGAATTTGCCGCACGTACTCGGTAGTAGTAGGTTGTATTATTCAAACCCGATATAGGAAAGGATGTTGCATTACCTGCATACCGGTCTTTGTAACTGTCGACAAACACGGTGAAACCGGAATCAGTTGCAACGTCAAAGTAATATGCTGTAGCTCCACTTACGGCCGTCCAGTTAGCGGTAAATGAATTGAACGTGATAAGGGTCGCATTAGTTGCCGGAGGTGCTGCAGGTGCAGTTAATACCGTAATCGTGTTCGAGTTAGAAATTGGAAATCCACTGTATGCACGCACCCGGTAGTAGTAGGTTGTATTAGGGCTCAAGCCCGTTACTCGCCGGGATATTACATTGTCCACAGCCAAGTTGCGGTATCCACCGACAAACACGGTAAATCCGGTGTCAGTTGCGACATCCAGAAAATATTCCGTCGCTCCGCTCACTACTGTCCAGTTGGCGGTGAAACTCGTAGAGGTGATGTTGGTTGCTGGAGTAGCGTTGGGTTTACTAACAAGTAACCATGCTTCATCTGAGGCAACTGAGACCTTAGTCGTATTATCGATAGCTTTGACATTGTAGCGCCAGTAAACATCTTTACCCACAGGAATTCCACCCGGGATAGTCGGATTGTCGGTAAACGATGAAGATGTATCCGGCATCGAGTTCACTTTGGTATATGACGGTGTTGCACCATCATAATAGATTGAACGATAAACATCGTAACCGTGAGTGCCAGATTGGGTCATATTCTGGTCTATGTTTGCTATCCAAGAAAGTGAGATAGAATTTGATCCGGATAATAAAGCATGTACATCCTGGGGTTTAGAAGGAGGTGCATCTCCAGGATTTCCAATAAAAAATTGTGCGTTTATTGTACCGAGTGGATCTTGAGCCTGAGGTTCCGAAGTTACCTGGATAGCAAAATTTGACGGTACACCACTTATTGATGATCCAGCAGGGTTACTCCACGGTGAAAGCAGATTATTGTCTGTTGTATTCCAACGATCTCTGCCATCTCCCTTAAACCGAACACTTTGTCTTAAGGCACCTGTGATCTCATCTAGCCATAGATAAATACGAACGTATCCGTTATGAGAGCTATTAGGATTATAAACGGAAAATACATCGTGATCGGATTGACCGGTATAACGATTTGATAAACCTCTATTAAAAACAGGGATTATATCTGTCGGGTCAGTACCTGGGCCATACGGGTTTTGTTTCCAATAAGAAGTCGTCCAATTCCATCGACCATCTGCAGGCACTACACGTAAACTCCCTTCTGTGCCTGGTTCTACACCGTTTGCACTTTGTTGTAGAATATATATCCCTCCTTTTGCACCAGTACTAATATCTGGAGTATCATAAGGTGACAGCATTTGATGATTCTCAACGATATAATATTCACCGTTACCTAATGAAACCCTATATGCGTCTCCTGTCCTGCTAAAATCACGCAGTGATGCTGGTTGTGAAGAGGTAATATCAATATAAGAACTCCAACCAAGCTGTTCTCTTTCCAATGAATTTATGCAACTACAAGTACTTGGACCTCGTTGCCCCATCAGTGACCACATTCCAGGTGCATACTGATGGTCAAGTCCCCAAACGTGACCAAATTCGTGTACTACATTCTCAACACTCATGCCCCAATCAGGATAATTGATCATATTTAAAACATCAACCGCATGTGAACCAACGATTTTTCTTGAATTGCCATTAACATAAACAGTATCTGGTAAAGACGCATTGTACCAACCTTCCGCTTGGAAACTACTGCAATATAAGCTTGGTGGATCACAAATATACCACCGTCTGTAGCATATAAAGACCATATCCAATATGCCATCTGTACCAAGACGATGATTATAAGGAGCATCTATCCATTGATCAAAATCTGCAAAGTTTATTGTTGAATCAAGAATTTGAATAGCATCTTGTGAAGAATATGCTACTTCTGCTCCAGCATTATTAGCTTGGTACCATGCTAACGCATGCGGCGCTTGAACATAATATGCTTTTCCGATCATTTTGAATTTGCCATTGCTTTGGTCATTGAAAAATGTCGACACATTGGCATACTTGCCAGAATTTTGAGTTTCGGTAGAGTCCACAATATCGTTCAAATATTGAAAGCCTAGTGCTGGCTTCAGTGGGTCCGTTTGCATCGGCCATGTAGGATTGGTGACATCAACATTGTCATCCGGAAAATCAATAAAAATAAACAAAGCTTTTATTGTCCCAAAAGATGTTACATTATAACCACTAGTTTGAGTAGTTCTTTGTGCGCTTTTTGTTGTGCCACACACAGACAAGTTTTGTGCGTATAGTGCGTTATATGACCCTACTATGGGAATCAACGCCAGCAGAGACAACCTTCTAAGATATTTTTTCATACAACACTCCTTATTATTTAATGAGTATCATATTCCGCGTTTATTGCGGTTGTGCGTCAATAAACAACTGATAAAAATAGATCCCTGACGCCACTACATTTCCTTCATTGGTTTTTCCATCCCATTGCACCTGATATGTTCCAGCATCAATTTCCCTATTTACCACATCTTTTATTTTTTGTCCAAGAATATCTGCAATAGCAATTCCAATTAATGATTTCGATTTGACAGTAAATTTTCTTGTTGTGGAACTGTGAAGGCGCTACTGCCCTACTTTAATACCTCACCACTTAATACCTCACCGCTGGCAGATGTACCCTTCACGTAGAGCTTAATACTTTACTTTATTGGAGTCAAGTACTATTTAAAATAAATGGATGTTTTTTTATTTTGCTTGACGTGTCCTTCGAAGGCAACCCTCTGTAAGATAGACTTCCGGTTTCCTCCATAGCAGTTTCGATCGATAGATTCCCGATATCTGCCATACGGCAGGCTGGGATTTTACATATCCGTAACTGAACTGTACAAACAAACGGGCAAGATAATCTTGCCCGTCTCTATTTTATAGTGTTTTATTCTTTTTTAATCCACTGTACTTTTTAAATTCTGATTTTCATTCCGGCAGAGATCGAAAACATCTGGAAATTCTTTCCAGAGAACAAAAATCCAAAATTATCCGTTGCCAGATCGAAACTAAACACAGAGGCATCGATTCCAAAACCAAATGCCCAACGTGGTATATCTCCTCCACCGAGCGATAGACCTGTTCGCAACGGGATCAGCGGAATTATACGGTATTCCATACCGAGAGACACCCGCGGCTTCTTTGTGTTACCTAGCGATTCATTAAATCCTTGGAGATAATCGAAAGCAAGTATTAAATTTCCCGGCAGAAATCTTAAGCCGGGAATATTTTTAGCTTCCATCATCATCCCCACACGCAATGCAGTAGGCAGACTCGTGGTAAATGAAGCACCCGGACGATTTTTTCCTTTGATTGCTGTTAGCATAGAATCATTCTGGCCGACAAATTGCGTAAACGGATTGGTGATGGTAACTGAATCGTTACCATATGATTCAATAATATTTTTATCCCAGGTTATCTTACCGATATTTGTAATACTCACTGCCATTTGTATTTCAGTTAATAGTGTTCCGGTAATTCCTATATCAAATCCGGTTCCCGTTCCAATCGGGTCAGGGAATGCTTTGAACTTATTAAATGTCGGTCCCATTTTACCAGAGTCACCAGTTAACATTTCGATTCCGGCATGGCGTGCAAGAAAATCGACTTTTCCTTTCGTAATATATTGGAATGGATCGCTTGGATCAGGAGTGTTTGTGAATGAAGTGTTGTTCTGTGTCGATTCAAATATCCCATATCCTTTTATAAGTTTTACCCCGATTCCGGCATATAAATTTTTCAGGAATGGAATGGTAACAGGAAGCTTTCTTCCGTAAGAAATGTTATATTCCCGGTACCACCACGCCTGCCCGCTTGTTCCGGAGAAATCATACGACGATCCTGACGGATCTAAACCGAACGCAGCTAAACGGAAGTAATCTTTCGACATAGCAATGGTGGTTCCCAAATGATCTCTTATTGCAAATCCAATACCGCCAAGAACAGGTGTCTGAAGTGAGAATCCGATCCACTGAACTTCAGACATGAACCTTGTCTGTGGTATTGCAGGCATCTGGGAAAGAATATTATTTTTGTCGGCATTCGTTAGAAGCTTGCTCACTCTCTTTCCTGTTGAATCAGGAACACCGGTAAAATAATTTTGATAAATATCGTAAGTAAATAATTCTGTTCGTATCTTCATCCCCAAATTCGGAAGACTGAGTGTAACAGGGTTCCATTCCGGCAATGCAACATTAGCCGGATTTATGCCTATTGCATCCGTGCCTCGCGATGTGGCAACCGTTGTTTGCGCCATACCGATACCGCGAATATTTGATAAATCTTGCGCCCGAAGTGTACCGCTCAATAAAGTTCCGAGAGCTAATATCATAAGCAAGTTTTTTCTCATGGTCGTTCTCTCCTTTATTGCTTTCCCTGTATCCGGTATGTCATAGTTGCCGAAGCTCTAAGACGGATAGCTTGATTCGTTGTTATTACTACAGCTACGGGTGGAACTGTACTGCTATTGCTCGTGGCGAGTGTCAAATTGATTGCCACGGAATCGGAGGAATTAAACTTCCGTACTTCCGCCGTATCCAAAATAATACTGACATACGATGTCCTTGGACCGGTCACTATACCTGATGAAGTGACATAGGCAGGTAGAAATGTCGAATCGGGAACTATTGTCAGCGTTGTATCTGAATGGTGTGTAAATTTATTCCATGTTAAAAATTTTATACTGAATTTTACACCTAATGGTATCCCGTTCGTTGCAGTAATATTTATTCTTGCGTTGAGCATTTTATTTGTAAAATCCTGATTATTATTTTCTTCGCTCATTGCAAGAACATCTTTATACGAGCCGTTTTGTATCCCAAGCTCACTCGGGAATGTCAGCGCAACATTCGGATATACTTTTGATGTATCATCGACGGTATACGCCTGCCCGGAAGTGGATACATCTGTCGGGCTAAGAACAACAGTTCCTTGTAGAGACATTAAATCAGGTAAATTCGGGAAACTGAAGAAGTGCGACAAAAAAGTATTGAAACCTGGCGCGCTTGATAAATCAATTTCAGAAGTCGCTCCACCGGGGGTGATTCTGAACTGTCCGACAGAATTTGCGGGAATTCCTAACGTATCTACCGTGCCAGTTGAAGAATTTTTTGATATTAGGTTTAGATTATAATCCATCGGGAATCCGCCGCCGGTAATCGGTAAACGCAATTTAATAGAGACGCCCCGGAAATTTAACGTTGCTTTTAATTTATCTTTAATCTCCTGTAAACCGGGAAAGTTAGTATTGATTCCTTGATTCACAAGAATAGTCTGGGGCTTGATTCTTCCCGTTACAGATTTTAATATAAAAGTTTGTTTCGGCCGGATTTCAGCACGGATAAAATCATTTTTGGTAATTACCTTTTTATCAACGCCTGAATTTATTGTTTTGATACCAACAGAATAAACGAGGTTTGTTCCCTTTGAAGAAGAATTGAATGTTGTTTGAACTTGATAGTTGGTGGGATTAAAAATGATTGGTACAATGACGCTATCCTGACCCTGCAATGTTGCATCAATTCTTAATGTGTCTCCATTTGCGATATTCCTAATATCATTTACTTTAAGAAACACTCCTACTTGAACATTTGATCGATTAATGAGAGCAAAATCAAATGATCCCTGGCGAAATTGTGCATTTTGAATAGCAATAGTATCGTCCAATGTAATCGATGTATCATTAATTGACGCTACAGTTTGGGAAGGTATCACCGCACTTGCACTATCGGCTTTCAAGGAAGATGAAGATATTTGTACATCTACTCCGTTTGATGCTGTTAATGAAAATGAAGACGAGCGTTGCTCAGTCGAAAATGATATAGAATCAAACTTCAATTGAGCGCGGAGTATTTTACCGGCAAGTGATACTGTGCCGCTATACGTCTTAAATGAATCAACTACTCCAACATTAAACGTAGCAATCATTGATGTATCTACGAATGGTTGGAATTGATTATTCCGCAGAATGACCGGACGATTAAAATCAATTCGTAATGGAAGATTATTAGATAATTGCAGTGAGAGATTTCCGTTTGTGATTCTCACAAAATCAAATTGAGAAGATAAACTTATCGTTTCACCAGGCCGTGAAATATACGCGGGTGGAAACGCCGGCAATAATGGTGGTAGCGCACCGGGATAATTAAACGGCAAATTTACACCGGGCAATTGCATTTGTGATACACCCACATTTTTAGTTTGTATCGGAAATCCGCCCACTGTAAATTCACCGACTGCAACTTGTTGAGCACTTCCTTGAGGTTGCAATGTTATCTGACTTATTGCCTGCGGCGGCATCGATTGGTTATATAAATACGAAAATGTTCCGCCGGGATTAAGAGTGAGTGCCGGACTTTTCTTAACCCATTCCAATACGTAATGGGTAACATCGGCAACGGGCATACTCAGTTGTATATCTGATGACGGAGCTATCGGTTGCAAAGGCATCTCAACGCAATTGAAGGATATGAAAGCAAGCAAACACGTTGCAAATCCCACAATTATTGTCTCGGGTAATGCTGTGACAATATTCTTCATAGTACTCGCCTCGGTTTATAAATGAATATTACTTTATACAGAGTAATATAGCGACTGCATAAAGCATAATCAAGAAAATGTCTTAGCGCATTCGTCTTATAGCTGTTTTTGTGCCTGTACTCACAAAATCAAAAAGCTGATGCCGCAAAAATCGACATCAGCTTTTATGGTTGTACATTTAGAATGAAATTAGTGAAATTTATTTTCTTTAGTTGGCGGTTGAAAACCGAAAGTCGGTCCACCAGGAGGTTCACCTATAAGTTTTATCTCACCAAATTTTTTCTCGTATTTGTCAACATTGTCATGAATCGCATTGAGCAGCATCTTTGTATGCTGCGGGGTCATAATAATGCGGGCATGAACCTTTGCCTTTGGAGTTCCTGGAAGCACTCGCGTAAAATCAATGACGAATTCCGCTGGCGAATGTGTGATAATAGCAAGATTGGAGTAGATACCTTCCGCTTCTTTCTCTCCAAGCTCGATATTAATTTGCTGCTGAGCTGGTTGATCATTCATACATAAATCCATTTCTCATTAAACTTGAAAAAATAGTTCACTTGCCGGCTTTGCGTATCCTATCTGCCTCATCAAGTGCTTTCGTTGCTTTATCTGCTTGACCAAGAAGCGCATAGATGGTGCCAAGTGTTTCCCAGATTTTTGCGTCATCTTTTTTAATCTCTGTCATCTTTTCTATCCATGGCAATGCTGCCTGAAATTTTGTTTTATACTCTTCGCTTTCGTCTCCTTTTTCTTGCGATGCTTTCTTCATCTTTACGCCCCAATTGTAATAAGTCGCACCGATATCATAGAATGCATCGCTAAAATTTGGATCTATTTTGATTGCTTCATTAAATTCTGCAATTGCTCCATCATAATCACTAACCGATCTATAAAGAAGACCAAGAATATAGTGATTCATTTTGTTGCCCGGATCGTTGTCAACGGCAAGCTTGAAGGCTTTCGTCGCCTCAACAGATCGGTTGGCTTCATAATATGCCTGCAGAAGTAAATTCAAGTTCTCATTGTCTTTGGGGTCTGCTGCTTTGATCGTCTCAAATATATCTACAGCTTTATTAAATTCGCTTACGGCTTCGAAATATTTTGTCGAATCTATATTCAAATCGTACGTTTTATCAAATTTCTTATTGACAACACGGTCGCCATCAAAAGTCAAAGTCATCGAATATTGATTATAAAGCCAGTCTTCCTTCTTTGCATTCTTTTTATCTTTCTTCTGGCTGTCCGGAGTTCCAAACGCCTGCGTTACATCACTTTTAAAGGTTCCTTTATCGATTTCTTTTAGATTCTTTTGAAGTTTGAGCTTATCTGCATTTGCCGTTTTGAACTGTTCTTTTTTCTCTAAGCCCTGTTTTATATATAATCTTCCAACCGATTTAAAGGCATCTTTATCGTGATCCATTTCCCATATTTTGGTTAGATTCGAAACCGTATTGGCAATATCACCTTTTGCTTGATATGCTGCAGCAAGGTAGAGATATGTAATAGAAGTATCCGGCCAGATCATATTCGCATTCTTATATTCTTCAATCGCTTTGTCATAGTACTGCAGTGAGTCGGGGGTTGCTCGATTTTTATAACTGACCCCGCTGTTAATAAACTGAACCCAGTAATATCCGCGAAGAGCGCGAATATCTTTCGCATAGACATTGGAGAGCTTTTCTGATTCGTTAAAAGCTTGACTCATTCCAGCAAAGTCATTGAGTTCCACTCCGCGGACACGGCCAAGGCGAAACCACGCTTCAAAATTTGTTGGATTCTTTTGAACTTCTTTTTCATAAAGTTTCGCTGCTTCAGGAAATTTTTTATTTTGTTCCTGCACTTTTGCACCCGTAAAATCTGGAGAACCGCATTGAAATCCTTGAGTCAAAAATACTACAAGGAGCACTGCAAAAAACAAAGAAAATAAATTATTTTTCATGGATAGCATCCTTCATATTGGTCTTTGAAAATAATTACGCGCAAAAATATACCAAAAGGTGCTGGCAGAAGCAAGATTAAATTCGTAATCCCACAGATCCTTTGTGTGAGATTTCATAATAAAAAAAGCCCGACAAAGCATATCGGGCTTATACAACAGTAAAATAGATCGATTTTGCTGTTACGGTGTGATATTAACGGAAGTTGTATCTTTCCAAATGCGCATTTTCGTGGAATGATTCGGCATTCCGGGTACGAGAATTTGTTTCCGAAAGCGCGGCTGAACAACAACTCGCATTTGTTGTTGATTGTCCTCCTCGCCAGGAACGTTAATTTCCACGCTAAAGAATTCCTCTCCGTCAAAAATCTGATCTGGTGTTGGGAATAGCACATTCTTTGGGACGCGTTGGAATTCCCTTGCCATAATTTTTTTTAACATAGCTTCTCTACGAATGCCAGTAGCAGCAAAATTCTTTTCCACTTGCCGTCGGAGACTATCGAAATCGATGTGAATCTGTGAATACATCATCGTGTCCGGCGTGATGATGACAAAGCGATCACTCTGCGGAAATTTCGGGATGTGCTGGAAATAATTTCCTGCTTTTCCAGTCGGCACACTCTTCACTGTAACAGTGTAAGGTGCATTGTTGGCTTCAAGCAAACGCTCGAAATTCACTCGTTGAAGCGGCTCCAAACACGAAGCAATATTTGTCACCATCATTCGATTCAATTTCGGCAAATCAGGCGCTATTGCCATCGTGTTGTTCTCACCGATGAGAACAGACGATTCGATACGCCTGCCGGTTAAATCCAACAAAGAATCAATTATTTTCTTCTGTTTTGCAGATGGTTTCACTTCAGCGACGAAGCGATCAAATGTAACTGACTTCGTTTTGTTTTTTAAATTATTCCCAACTTCTATACGGTACCCTTTCTCTGATTGTTCATCTACGCGAAGCGCAGTCTCTGATTTATCATCGAGCTGAAGTGTGCCAAAGAGTGAAAACTGCAATGCACGTTCTTTATCTATTTTGGAAAAGAGCGGCAAGAGAGAACCCTGTAGCATTTTATTCTCGTACACTTCTCGAACTGCTTGTGATTTCTCCGAGAAAAATTGCATGAACTGCATCCGATTTTGAATGACCAGTGTGCCCACAACCACAACAAGAGCGGTAATCATAACAGTAATTGCAGGAAGAAATTTACGTGGGAATGGAAGAAGATTGTGTTCTTCTTCTTTCTGTTCTTCCATCGCCACCGAAAAGCGAGTCCAGAAACCGATATCCGGATTCAACTTCGGCTGCGATGACAATAATATTTTCAGCCTCTTTAGTTCTGCAACGTGTTGTCGAGCAGATTCATCCGCCGCCAGCAACGATTCCACCTGGTGCGTTTCTTTCTCAGAGAGCGTGCCATCGACATACTGCGAAAGCAGAGCGTCCAACTTTTGTTCATTTATTTTTTTCATGATTGCACTTCCTCCATTAACGGCTTTAATGCTTTCCTCAGCATTGCCCGTGCTCGGGAGATTCTTGATTTCACGGTGCCAAGTTGACACTGCATCACCTCGGCTATTTCTTCGTACGAAAGTCCTTCGATGTCTTTCAACACAACAGCTGTTCTAAATTTTTCCGGCAATGTCTGTAATCCCATCGCTACCAATTCCTGAGTATCTCTGTTTTCCGGCGGAACCGAAAGGCGAACATTTAATTCTTTTTCAATCCCTTCATCAAGTGTTTGAAAGGAAAAGAAACGGCGCGCTTTTTTCTTTCGGAGTTCATCCCTGCTTTTATTTACGGCAATACGGTAGAGCCATGTGTAGAATGATGCTTCAAATCGAAAATGCGGAAGCGCTTGATATGCTTTGATGAACACTTCCTGCGCAAGATCATCGATGAAGTCCCGATCATGGAAAATGGAAAACAGCAAATTGCGGATCCGCTCTTGATAGCGCTCCACGAGAAAGCGATAGACATCGAGATCGCCGCTTTGAAATGCGGTAATCAATGCCTCGTCGTCCATCTTGCGGAGAACTTCCGCATTGGGTTTTGGTAAAGCCTGATCGTTAATCATGGAGCTCGCATCATTCGTTCTTGAAAATGAAGGTACAAAACTTCTTGCACGAACTCCAACCCGAAAAGGTTCTTTCTCTGATTGCCAATGAACTCCCGGCATCGGTATCGCCACGGTCCCTCCTGTTTCGCCTACTTCGAATGATTTCATGCTTGCTTCTCTATCTCGTCGAATGCATCAATTTCGTCTTGTATTAACTTTATAACAATTATTCGATTAGTTAGACGGCGAGAGGGAATCGATGGTTCCCTAAAAAAGGAAAAACCCGCACCGAGTGTCTCGGAGCGGGCATCGCGAGAAAAATTCAAAAATAATTCACGCAACTACTTGGTGATGCGATGTTTGCACGCGTTTTACAAATTCATCCCTGAAACGGCGAATCATCGATTGCACCGGCCAGGCGGCAGCATCGCCGAGCGCACAAATCGTATTCCCTTCAATGTTATTAGCAACATCCATCAGCAAATCAATATCTTCACTATTTGCTTCATAATGCTCGAAACGTTTTAGAATTTTAAACATCCAGCCTGTTCCTTCACGGCACGGTGTGCACTGTCCGCACGATTCGCGATAATAAAATTCTGCAATACGCGTAATCACTTGAATGAGGTCAGTATCCGAGTCCATCACAATGATTCCCGCTGTGCCGACGGAAGAACCGGCGGCTTTCAGCGAATCTACGTCCATACGAATTCCTTCGAGTTGGTCGCCTCGCAAAATCATGGTGGATGAGCCGCCGGGAATAACGGCTTTGATACCTTTATTGCCGGGGACACCGCCTGCCCACTTGTGAATAATTTCGAGTAACGGTTCACCCGTCGGCATTTCGAAGACACCAGGATTGTTCACATGCCCGCTGACACCAACGAGCAATGGACCCGGATGTTTTACATCACCAATTTGTGAATACCATTTCCAGCCATTACCTATGATAATAGGAATATTGGAAATCGTTTCCACGTTATTAATCGTCGTGGGACATCCCCACAAACCGACTTGAGCGGGAAATGGCGGTCTCACCCGTGGATATCCGCGTTCACCCTCGATAGAATTCATTAACGCCGATTCTTCACCGCAAATGTACGCACCAGCTCCACGATGAATGGTTATATTTGTAGAGAAGTTTGTTCCAAGAATTTTTTCGCCGATGAATCCATTTGTATATGCGTCATCTATCGCCGTCTGCAGCATTTTAATCCATTTGCCATATTCACCTCGTATGTAAATGTATGCCGCAGTCATTCCCATCGCGTAACAAGCGATAAGTGTTCCTTCGATAAGCAAATGTGGGTTGAATTCAAAAATCTGCCGATCCTTAAATGTACCTGGTTCTGATTCGTCTCCGTTGACGCAAAGATATTTTGGCTTCTCGGAATTCCTCGGCATGAACGACCATTTCAATCCTGTTGGGAAGCATGCGCCGCCGCGTCCGCGCAAGTTCGATTTCTTCACTTCATCAATCACTTCGTCTGGTTTCATCTCCAGCGCTTTCTTGAGCGCTTTATAACCGCCGTTTGCAAGATAGATATCAATCTTGTGCACGTCAGGAATACCAGGAAGAATAACACGTTTCCACGTTGTCAGCTTTTCGATATTAGCAGGTTGGAGGTTCATTGCAGACTGTCTATAAGTTTATCTGCTTTTTCCAGGGTCAGGTTTTCATAATACTCGCCTCCGATGGTAAGCATCGGTGCAGTGCCGCAAGAACCTAAGCACTCGGCTTCCGACAGCATCCATTTTTTATCTACCGATATTTCACCTGCCTTGATGCCGAGGCGTTTCTCGATGTGTTCGAGAATTTTTCCTGAACCGCGCAGCATGCATGAAACGTTTGTGCACACTTCTATATGATGTTTGCCAGTAGCATTCTTTTGTAACATAGAATAGAACGTAACAATGCCAAGAATATGACTGAAAGGAATATTCAAAAGTGTGCCGGCATACTTCATCGAGTCTTCTGAGATATAACCTTCCTGTTCTTGTATCATCCACAACACGGGTAACACCAGCGCTTGCGATGTTGGATAACGCTTCCGTAGTTCTTCAACTTTATTTTTATTTTCTTCGCTTAACATTTATAGTATTGTCAGAATGTACGATTCTCAAGATACCTAATCACAAATCCATGCACACATTTTATTCTACTTTTGACTTTATACTTTCTACTTTTCTCTTACTTTTATCTACTTCTTCCTTTTTACTTTTTCCTTTTTCATTTTGACTTTTTACATTTTACTTATCCGCTTCTCCCATCACCGGATCCAAACTACCGACAATTGCCACAACATCGGAAATCATTGCACCCTTCATCATTGTAGAGATTGATTGCAGGTTGACGAATGACGGCGACCGAATCTTCATCCGCCATGGCTGACCTTCGCCGTTGCTGTACATGTAAAAACCCAATTCGCCTTTTGGCGATTCGACTGCATGATAAATTTCGCCAATAGGTGGATTCACTCCAAAATTGATGAGCATGAAGTCGTGTATGAGCTCTTCCATTTTTTTATAGACACGATCTTTATTTGGAAGCACTTGCTTCGGTTGGCCTGCTTTCACTTCTCCAGCAGGTATTTTATCCAGCACTTGTCGAACAATTTTAATGCTTTCTTTTATCTCTGCCATACGCACATAATAGCGCGCAAGACAATCACCGCCTTCGTAAATCGGAATAGCGAAATCAAGATCATTATAGATGAGGTAAGGATTTGCGCACCGCAAATCATGTTCCACACCGCATGCACGGAGACATGGACCGGTGAGACCAAGATCAATTGCACGTTCTTTCGATATGACACCGACACCATCAACACGTCCAAGAAATATTCGATTGGTGTTGAGCAACTTTTCGCATTCAATTACTTTTTCCGGAAGCTCATTGATAAAGCCGCGGATAATCGAAAGCGTTTCGGGTGGAACATCCTGTGCCAAACCGCCAATACGAGTGTAACTAGTGGTAAAGCGAGCGCCGGCAATTTTTTCGAAGATGTCGTACAATTTTTCGCGTTCACGGAATGACCACATCCACACTGTCAATGCACCGACATCCATTGCCAATGAACCGAGGAACATCAGATGAGAAGAAATGCGAGCAAGTTCTGCAATAAGAGTACGAATATATTGCGCACGAGGCGGCGCTTCGATTCCAATTAACTTTTCAACAGCAAGGACATATGCTACATTGTTAGACAGCGGTGAAAGATAATCAAGACGATCCGTGTGCGGGATAAACTCATGGAAACTACAATTCTCTGCTAACTTTTCATACCCGCGATGCAAATATCCGAGCTCCGGAACTGATGCCAATACTGTCTCGCCATCTAACTTAATAAGCAATCTCAACACACCGTGCGTTGCAGGGTGTTGAGGTCCCATATTGAGCACCATTTCATTCTCAAGCGGATCATCGAACGTAACGGTGACATGTTCGTTCTCAAGCGCTTCGAGAATTTTTGACTTTCTTATTGTGGTTTCCGGTTTTTGTTCCATTGTTTTCTTACTACATCAACGCGTAATTTTTTCAGATCCATTTACATTTTTTATTTATTTCGTGAACACTCCTACTCTTCTTCATAGCCACGAGCTTCAGCTCGTGGTAAAAGAAAAAAGGTATTGCAGGCTTCAGCCGCATCTATTAAGGATAAATACTTGCATCATACTCTTCTGCCGAATGGCATTTTGTTCTGTGGCTGAAGCCTCATCTTGATATTTCATCATTATCCACGACGTTAACGTCGTGGCAATTTATCTACTCTGCGTAACATCTCTTATATATGTTCTTTACTACCCGATGTTACATAAACCATAAAAAATATCAAATAAAATATGTAAGCCTGTTACCTAAGTAAGATAAGTTTCTTTGTTTCAGTAAATGTACCTGCTTGCAGCCGATAAAAGTAAACTCCGCTTGGCAATCCTTCTGCATTCCATCGCTGTGTATATGTTCCTGCCTGTTTCTGTTCGTTCACTAATGTTGCCACCTCTCGCCCTAATAAATCGTACACTTTCAAACTCACGAATCCCCCTCGCTCCCCCTTTTCAGAAAAGGAAGATGGGGGAATTTGATATTCGATGTTTGTCGATGGATTAAATGGATTTGGATAATTCTGAAATAGAATAAAAGCTTCTGGAAAATTTCTGTTTGCTATTTCTTTCACCGAAACTACACCCCCTTCTTTATAAACCGCTAAGCCACCATAAGTCCCAATCCACTTATTCCCTGAACCGTCTAGCGCTATCGAAGTAACACTGGGATCTAATAAGCCAGAATTTGAATTATTGTAAATCGTCCAGGTATTGCCGTCAAGTTTGACGAGCCCACCGTAAGTTCCAATCCACTTATTCCCTGAACTGTCTATCGCTATTGAACTGACATGGTTATCAGGTAAGTATGAATTTGTGCTATAGTAAACTATCCAGGTTGTGCCGTTATATTTAGCAAGTCCGCCATAGGTTCCAATCCACTTATTCCCTGAACCGTCGATTGCTATTGATAAGACATAGTTATTAGGTAAGCTAGAATTTAAAGAAGTATAAACAGGCGCCTTATAAATTGTCCAGGTTGTATCATTAAAATTAGCAAGTCCACCACTAGTCCCAATCCACTTATTCCCTGAACTGTCTATTGCTATTACATTAACACTGTTATAAGGCAAGCCAGAATTTGAAGAAGTATAAACCGTCCAGGTTGTACCGTCAAATTTAGCAAGTCCACTACTAGTCCCGATCCACTTATACCGTGAACTACCTATTGCTATTGAATTAACATTGTTAGAAGGTAAGTCCGAATTTGAAGAAGTATAAACCATCCAGGTAGTACCGTCAAATTTAGCAAGTCCACCACTAGTCCCAATCCACTTATTCCCTGAACTGTCTATCGCTATTGAACTGACATGGTTATCAGGTAAGTATGAATTTGAAGAAGTATAAACCGTCCAAGTCTTACCATCAAATTTAACAAGCCCAACATCAGTCCCGATCCACTTATTCCGTGAACTGTCTATCGCAATTGAACGAACATAGTTATCAGGCAAACCCAAAGTATGAATTGTCCAGGTTGTACCGTCAAATTTAGCTAGCCCATTCCATGTACCGATCCACTTATTCCCCGAACTATCTATCGCTATTGAACTAACAGTGTTATAAGGCAAACCGGAATTCGAAGAAGTATAAATCGTCCACGCTGTGCCATTATATTTAGCAAGTTCATTATAAGTTCCAATCCACTTATTTCCTGAATAGTCTATCGCTATTGACATGATATAGTTATTAGTTAAGCTAGAATTTGAAGTTGTATAAACTGTCCAGGTTGTGTCATCAAATTTAGCAAGTCCACCTTCAGTCCCAATCCACTTATTCCCTGAACCATCTATCACTATTGAATGTACATAGCTATTAGGCAAGCCAGAATTTGAACTATTATAAACCGTCCAGGTTGTACCATTATATTTAGCAAGTCCGAGAGAAGTCCCAATCCACTTATTTCCTGAATCGTCTATCGCTATTGAAGTGACAAAGTTATAAGGCAAACTCGAATTTGAAGAAGTATAAATCGTCCAGGTTGTACCATCAAATTTAGCAAGCCCTACACCAGTTCCAAACCACTTATTCCCTGAACTGTCTATTGCTATTGACATAACATAATCATCAGGTAGATCAGAATTTGAATGATTATAAACTGTCCATGTTATGTCATCATATTTAGCAACTCCACCACCAGTCCCAAACCACTTATTTCCTGAACCGTCTAGTACTATTGAATAAACAATGTTATAAGGCAAGCCTGAATTACGTGTGTTAAAATAGGTTTTCTCTCCTGTTATTTGATTGAGCCTAACCAAACCTCCGTTTGTTCCTATCCATACTTTTCCTCCATCAATAAGGGTAGCATAAGCTGCATTACCCTGAGTATAATTTATCCACTCAGGGTTTTGTGCATAGAGGACAGAAAAAGAAATTATAAAATAAGACATCACTAAAAATGTTTTCATATTATTTTGCCCTGCCCTGTAATTGAATTGGTTAAGAACAATTACAACTAACACCAGTAACTTTTTATTTTTTTTCTTCTGCATTCTGTCTTCTGCGTTCTGTCTTCCACATTATTTCTTCGGCAAATCTAACGATCCTCGAATACCCATCAATGGAAAATCCTTGCGAAGAGGATGATATTCGAATTCATCCGGCATGTACATTCTACGCAGATCAGGATGCCCTTCGAAGATAATGCCGAACATATCGAATGCTTCACGCTCATGCCAATTCGCAGTCCCCCATACACTTGTTACAGTCGGCACTTTCGGATTTTCTTCTTCAGTGAAGGTCTTCAACCGAATACGATGTTTGTTCGTGAAAGAATATAAGTTGTAAATGACGCCAAACCGTTTCGATGGTGTATTCATATCAATGCCGCATAAATCTGCAAGAAGGTTAAAGCAAAGTTCATTGTCTTCCTTCAAAAATTTACAAACATCAACAATTCGCTCTTTTGGAATTACGATGGTTAACTCGCCGCGAAATTCGTTCGCTTCCAATGTTGAATCTGCAAACTTCGCTTTGAGCCGCTCGAGAACTTTATTATTCATCACTTCCATAGGTAATTTATTATGAATTTCTATTTGAAGATTATTCGAGTGCTGTCAGGAGTTACCTCCTGACGGCAAACCGAAACAATTTTATGCCGGGACGAAAGTCCCGACATCACGGCAAAATTCTTTATCAAAGAATTATAGTTTTTATATATTTGTCCACCTCCCCATCCCGACTTAATGTTACATCGCGTCGGGATTTCCCCTCCTCAAACGAGGAGGGGATTAAGGGGTGGTCAAAGTTCCTTTTGAATCGAGCTCTATCAATTATGGTTTTCATTTCATACGTAACATCGGTTCTTTATTTCTTTTTAGGAAATTACTTTACAGCTACGTTTGATCCAGAGTGGCCGCGAAAATCACCGATAAACGCTGGAGCCATTCCCTTGCTTTCGCCGCGCTGTACTTTTTGCTGGAGAAGCATAAGCGCATTTAAAAGATTATCCGGACGCGGCGGGCAGCCGGCAACATAAACATCTACTGGAAGGAATTGGTCAATTCCTTGCACCACGGAATATGTTCGATACATTCCGCCGGAAGATGTGCATGCGCCCATCGCAATCACCCACTTCGGTTCAGGCATCTGATCATAAATCTTACGCACGACTTTCGCCATCTTAAATGTTGTTGTTCCCGCAACGATTATCACATCGCATTGGCGCGGCGTAAAACGCATCACTTCCGAGCCGAAGCGTGCAATGTCGAATCTTGGCCCTGCCGCCGCCATCATCTCAATGGCACAACAAGAAATGCCCATCGGCATCGGGTAAAGCGAATTCTTTCGGCACCAATTGATAACATCTTCGAGCTTGGTCGCAATATATCCATCACCCATCCAGCTCTCTAATCCCATTCTAATGCTCCTTTCCTCCAAACGTAATAGAAACCAATTAAGAGGATGAAGATAAAGACAAACATCACCACAAAACCCTGCACTCCAAGTTGTTTGTAGGTCACTGCCCAGGGATACATAAAAACAATTTCTATGTCGAAGACGATGAAGAGCATGGCGACTAAATAGTACTTTACCGAAAAACGTTCGCGCGCTGTTCGCACCGGTTCCATACCGCTTTCGTAGGTAGATTGTTTTTCATCGCTGGGGCGTCTAGGTCCAAATAACTCGTTCGCCTTGCCCATGAAGACGCCAAATGCAATGGCGCAGCCGATCATCAGAAATATTGGAATATACGTTTCAATCATTGCTTTATTAAATGAAGACTAAAAATATTTTCCTTGAAAAACAAATTATGACGTTCTTTCCATATTCAATATATAAAACACATTTCTTAAGATTAAAATTCCTAAAGAGAGATGTGTCAACTCAACCTTGTCAAAGGTTAAAACTTTGATAAGGGTTAGAGTACACCTCATCACTTCATCTCAATCTTCACGCCTTCCAACGGCCAGCGAGCGCGAACCTTGAGCGTGTCGGAGTACGAGCTGAATCTTTCTGAGTAAATAAAAGGAAACGGTCTACCTGAATCATATTTACCGTTGTTGTTTCGATCCCTAAATGATTGAAAAACGTACCGCCCCTCTGCGATTTGTGGAAAGAGAAAATTTCCCGTCGCATCAGCCGCTGCAATATATTGTTTTGGATTTTTTTCTCCAATTTGAACTGCTGTAATGTACAAATGCCCTGCGGTATCTATTTTATTTTTATCGATAACAATTCCTTCAACGCTGCTTAAGTCTTCGATATCAAGTGTCTCAAAGCGCCATGATTTTGTGGAATCACGACACACACGTCCAGCCCAATCATGCACTTCTCGCAGCTCTGCTCGGAGTGTGTACCACATTCGGCTCATTAATTGTTTTTCAGGTCGAAGCGAAATCACCACATCACTGATCCATTTCTTTTCAACTAGGACTAATTGTTTATTGTTGTCGAAAAGATTTAACCAATTAAGTGAATCCGATTTTGATAACGCATCGGAAAACGTCATTGTTAAAACCGGCTGAAGGTCAATAGCTTGTGCACTGTCTTTGATTGACACAGACACTATTCGCGGGCCGAGCGTGTCAGATTGCAGCGAACTTCGAAAGAGGAGTGTATTCGCAAGCGGATTGATTTTATTTCCTACAGAATCCGTTATACCATGCACGCTGAGACGGTACTCTCTGCCAGAATCTTGTTTCTGTGTGACTATAAAAAATGAAGTTAAATCTGCGGGAGAAGGATAAACAATTAGAAGCTCAAGCGGTTTCTGATCAACAGTATCTATAGCAGAAAATGATGAAAGCGTAATGGATGCTGGATTTATTGATTCCGAAAATCCTGCAAGGATATAATTTCGATTCATTGCCATAACTTTAACAAGCCGAGGACCGGTTGTATCTTCTTTTGCAAGCTTCATCAGCACACCTGTTTTCAGTGAATCCGAATGTGTAATGTTGATAATGCCCGACGGAACACCATATTCATCTATTTCACGATCGTACACAAGATTCCGATACTCATCACGAACCCCAAATATGCGATAGCTGCCAAATGGGATATGATGAAGAAAGAAATCCCCGTTTTTTCCGGTTTGCGTAATAAAATCCGGTTTTACTATGATGGGATTCAATGTATCTGGATTTAAGCCGTCTAGTCGGTATGCGAAGATCATAATACCGGAAATCGCATCGCCATTATTTCTTGGATACACGCGCCCTTCAATGGCTCCGCGATCAATTTCCTTTCCAGTTGAAAACGCAAGCGTAAATGCATGCGTCATTCTGTTCTTATTAAGATCCTCCACATCCGTCCCGATATTCATAACATACGTGGTGTTGTGCCGGAGTTTTTCCGAAAATGTTATCTCTAATTCCTTCCCGCTCCAGTTGAACTCCAGCGTTCCTATGTACGGTGAAATAAAGATTGCTTCCTCAACACTCCTTTCATTCACGTAGCGATCAAATTCCAATTGAATTTTATTGTCGCTAAAATTTCGCATGGTACTGCTATCGGGATATGTTGAGACAATTTCCGGCGTCGTCCTATCAATTGGCCCTCCTTCGGGTGGTTGTTGATTGGCACAGGCCACAAGAAAGATCGCAATAACAGGATAAATTAATATCTGATAAATGAAGTACTGTTTCATTTTTTGGGAGCACGCTGTAACTCACGCCGCGTACGATGATACTTATTTATGTTTTTTTGATGATCACTGAATTTTTTGGCGAAGTGATGTCCGCCGACTCCTGTGGCGACAAAATATAGATAATCATGTTGCTGAGGAAATAACACAGCACGAATGGAAGATTTTCCTGGATTGTTAATTGGGCCAGGCGGCAATCCATAATGCCGATACGTGTTGTAGGGTGAATTGAATTCCAAATCCTGATGGCTCAATTTTTTTCCTTCACCAAGCGCATATTGCACCGTCGGATCAGCTTCAAGCCGCATTCTCTTTTTTAATCGATTCCAATACACACCGGCAATAACCGGTCGTTCATCGCTCATACTCGATTCTGCTTCTACAATCGATGCAAGTGTAAGAATTTCTCGCTGTGATGCTTTCATTTCACGCTGTCGTTCAAGAAGCGTATCATTATAGAAATGTTTAAACCCATCCAGCATCCGCTCTAAAATTTCACGCTCATCCGTCTGCCAGTAAAATGCGTACGTCTCCGGCATTAAATATCCTTCCAGCGACTTCGCTTCAATGCCTTGATCTTGAATGAACCCACTATCATTGCACAGTGCGAGAAACTTTTCTGCATCAATTCCAATTTCATGCTTGTACCGGTTCGCCATCTGTCCTATCCGCCATCCCTCCGGAATTGTGACCGGAATAATCAAGCGCGATTTTCCCACACGAATATCTTTCAGGATTTCGAGATTGGATTGGCCGGAAACGAATAGATATTTTCCTGTCTTTATTGTTTTCGTGTACCCCATCAAACGGCCAGCAATTTGAAATGACCACTGGTTTCGAATGGCTTGTGAGCTTATGAGCGAATCAACCGCTGAACGAAATGATGCACCGCGCGGAATCGTCACTACTTTTCCTTTCGGATCATCATAATTATACGGCAATAAAAAGATATAGTACACAAAAGCGAACACAAGCGCACCACAAACAACTGCGATAATTATCAATCGATGAAACAACCGGCGTGTCATGCGTTCTACTTTAAACGTTTCTTTTTTTCTTCCATCGTCATACGCTCAGCGCTTCGTGATTCATCGATGATGCGTTCGAAGAGCCGCTGAATGGCTTTGATAGAAAGCGGGCCACGGTTTATCGTCGTAACATTTCGTTTCACTTCTTCTTCCCGTTCAGGCGAATACGCTTCCAATCCAAGAAGAAGTTTTATCTTGCCGATCTCTTCAGCGCATTTTGTTCGCTCATTCAGAAGTTTTACCAACTCGAGATCAATTTCGTCTATCCGATCACGCCAACGGCATATTTCTTTCTTGGGATCATTCATAGTTCATTCAATTGTAGGTTCGGTTCAGCTGTGAGTTCAAGATTCGAAACGAGTCCTTTACGCAATCGCTCATATCCGGCTTGTGCCACCATTGCGCCATTATCCGTACAGAAATCTAGTTCTGGAATGAAGAGATGCAGATGATTGATTTTTGCTTCCGCTTCAAGACGGCGGCGTAGTTCCGAATTTGCCGATACACCACCGCACACTGCGATATCTTTCACTCCATATTTTTTTGCTGCCGTCATCAATTTATCAATCAACACATCTACGACTGCCGCCTGAAAACTTGCGCACACATCGGCAACGAATTGCTCATTCACATTTGCAGCTTTATCAAATCCGATTTTTCGCAAATAGTACAGCACAGAGGTTTTCAATCCGCTGAAACTGAATTGAAGCGAACCTTCTTCAAGATATGGACGCGGAAACTTTACGGCTTTCGCGTTTCCTTTTGCTGCATACTTGTCAACTAACGGCCCGCCCGGATAACCGACGCCGAGCATTTTTGCTATCTTATCAAAAGCTTCACCTGCCGCATCATCCATTGTCTCGCCCAATAATTCACTTTTAAAATAATCCTTCATTAATACAAGCTGTGTATGCCCGCCGGAAACTGTTAAGTTAATGAAAGGAAATGACGGCATCGGTTCTTCAATCATATTTGAAAATATGTGCGCTTCCATATGGTTGACACCGATAAACGGAATGCCGAGTCCCATTGCCATCGCTTTACCGAAACTTAAGCCGACTAAAATTGATCCAATAAGTCCGGGACCATAGACTGCGGCAATTGCATTTAAATCTTTTTTCCCGATCGAAGCTTTTCGTAGCGCATCTTCAACAACCGGAACAATGAGCCGTTGATGTGCGCGCGAAGCTAACTCCGGCACTACTCCCCCGTATTCCGAGTGAAAGAGCTGCATCGCGGTAGTATTTGAGAGAAGCTTTCCATCCCGTACTACCGCCGCAGAAGTTTCATCACAAGATGTTTCAATTCCTAAAATGATCATACGTAATGTTATGATAACCAAATTTGATTCTTTGTGCAACGCAACAGCTGAAATTATCTGTGATAGAATGAAGCATGTCTAACACAGAAATTAGAGCTTGAGGATAGCAGTTTAGGATTTCATTCTTCATTCATCACTGTTAATGGCAGAATTTCTCCTTGCCTATCGTATGTTTTCTCGTTATATTATTTTCGTAATAGATGACATTGAAATTAGGAAATGAGCGGAGTTGCAAATGGCAAGAATTTGTGAAGTGTGCGGCAAGAAACCGATGGCAGGCAATCACGTCAGCCACGCACATAATCGTGTTCCAAGACGTTTTCTTCCCAATCTTCAAAATGCACGAGTAAAGCTGGAATCTGGTGCTGTGAAAAGCATTCAGGTCTGCACAAATTGCATTAAATCCGGGAAGATTCAAAAAGCAGCTTAAGTTTTTTGGGGCATTGTGAACTTTTGAAATCCCGCCGCTCAGCGGGATTTTTTGTCAGCCGCCTATGAGAGGCAACCATGACGGCAAGTGTTGATCTATCGGTGAACTCGTCAGGAATAATTTACTCAAGCGATGAAATTTTTTTCACCACCAAATCAATTGACCGTTCTGAGAATTTTGCTCACGCCGGTGTTTATTGTCTTCTTAGTATCTTCCAATTCCATTTTACGTCAGTGGTCACTTGCAATTTTCATTCTCGCTGCCATTACCGATTGGTATGATGGATGGCTTGCACGGCGCTGGGGTTATGTTACACGCTGGGGAGCATTCCTAGATCCACTTGCCGATAAAGTTCTCACATCAGCCGCACTCATTGCTTATGCATATCTCGGCTTAGTACCAGGTTGGATGGTATGGATCATCGTCATCCGCGATGCCATCATCACCATTCTCCGTTCGTATGCAGAGTACAAAGCCAAACCGGTTGATACGTCCAAGCTGGCTAAGACAAAAACTTTCGCACAATATGTCCTTATCTTTTATCTTTTGATTTTCTATGTTGGGCAAAATACTCCGTCAATTGAAGAAATTTTTAGCGGGATAATCAAAGTGCTCCTAAATTATTCATTCATTTATTCTGCAATGGTTATTATCACCGGCATTACCTTGTGGACCGGTATCATTTATATTATCGACAATTTGAAAACCATACGTGAACTCTATGAGTCTTCAAACAAATTCTCCGAACCCGAATAAAGATGTGACGGTAGTTGAACCTTCGTTTGTCACCAAGTTCTTCGCTTCTGCTCTCTTTTCCGGATATTCACCCATCGCATCCGGTACTGTGGGCAGTGTGGTCGCGCTTGCATTCTACTTCATTCCTGGATTTGAATCATTCGTTATCATTGGCACATCAATACTTATCGTATTCATTCTTGGTATCAAAGCAGCAAACACGATGGAACAACGGTACGGCCACGATCCAGCCGAAGTAACAATTGATGAGGTTGTGGGTATGTGGATTTCATTATTTCTCCTTCCCAAAAAAATATTCGTTGTGATTGCAGCATTCTTTGTCTTCCGATTTTTCGATATCGTTAAACCATTCCCCGCGCACAAGTTTGATACTATGCACGGTGGTTTCGGTATTATGATGGACGATGTGATTGCCGGTATTTATGCAAACATCCTTCTCCAACTTACACTGCTGATTCCAGTGATCAAAGAATTATTGTTGAAATAGAAATAATGAAAGCAGAGATCCTATCTATCGGTGATGAATTGCTTATTGGTCAAGTCATCAATTCTAATCAGGCATACATTGCGGAGAAGCTCAACTCAGTCGGTATCTTTGGCGACAAGATGACGACGATAGGGGACGATGAAAACAAGATTCTTTCGGCCTTCGAAAAGGCATATGCTTCTCATGATGTTATTACTGTAACCGGCGGACTTGGACCCACACATGACGATATTACGCGCATCGTCGTTTGCAAGTTCTTCCACACAGATTCCATAATGAATAACGAAGCTCTTGAGAACGTAAAACGGATTTTTGCACGACGTAAATCAATTCCTCGTAAAATCAACGAAGACCAGGCTCTTGTTCCACGCAGCTGCAGTGTCATTCAAAATCGGCTTGGCACTGCACCTGGATATTTCTTCGAACAAGATGGAAAGTATTTCATCGTTATGCCCGGTGTGCCCTACGAAATGAAGGCAATGATGGATGATTTCGTCCTTCCGTTCTTCGAGAAACATAATACAGGATTGATCATTCGCCATAAAACATTAAAGACAACAGGCATAGCTGAATCATTTCTCGCCGAACAAATTGGAGATGTCCACAAAATATTTTCTCCGGATTCCGGCATTACTCTTGCGTTTCTTCCAAGTTCGCTTGGCGTGCGATTACGTATTACCGCTAAAGCGAATTCTATAGAAGAAACTGAAAATAGAATTCTTGACGTTGAGACAAAACTCCGCAGTAAGATCGAAAAATTTATTTACGCAGCCGGTGAGGAAGAATTGGAAGATACTATCGGCAAATTGTTGAGCGAACGAAAGCTGACTCTCGCCATTGCCGAATCCTGTACCGGCGGATTGATTGCAGATCGCATAACGAACGTTTCGGGATCTTCAAATTATTTCGAACGCGGCATCATCACGTACAGCAACAAATCAAAAATAGACGAACTCGATGTACCATCAGAACTCATTGATCAGCATGGCGCAGTGAGCCGGGAAGTCGCTGAAGCAATGGCGCTCGGTATTCGCACCAAATCCAATACCGACATCAGTCTCTCAACCACAGGTATTGCTGGTCCGACTGGAAGTTCAGCAGAAAAGCCTATCGGACTTGTCTGGATTGGATATTCCGATAAGGACAAAACATTCGCATTGCAATTCAATTTTGGCGGTGAACGGAGGATTATCAAAGAACGGGCGGCTCAAGCTGCGTTGGATTTGTTGCGTCGAAAAATATTGAAGATTGACTATTAAATAAGGGCTGTGTACTTTACCTGCAATAGGAGGAACACTTATGCTTTCAGCATATATCAAATCAGCTATGGAACAAGCCCAATATGAAATTGTAGAAGATGATAAAACGTTCTTTGGGACAATTCCAGGATTCGATGGTTTGTGGGCAAACGGAAAAACTTTGGAACAGTGTAGAATTGAATTGCAGGAAACTCTCGAAGAATGGATTCTGTTGAGCCTTCGGATGAACAAACCCGTACCGATTGTAAATGAAATTGATCTTACTGTCAAATCGGTTGCATAAAACAAGATGAAACCAGTCTCACGTTATGATCTCATCCGCAAGATGCGAAGACTTGGTTTTGATGGCCCTTACTCTGGTGGAAAGCATGCTTTTATGATTCGAAATAACAAACGAGTGCCTTTGCCAAACCCACATCATGGGGATATCAGCGTTGGTTTACTTCAACGAATTTTAAAGCAGGCTGCTATTTCTGATATCGAATGGCAGAGTACTGATTGATCGTTCGACATCATAAACATGCCCGGCATTCGCACATTCATCGCACTTCCTACTCAGCCAAATGTTCAGCGGGCTATTGCCGAAATTCAAACAAAACTGAAGGCAACTCAAGCCGATGTGAAATGGGAGTCTCAGGATAAGTTTCACATCACGTTAGTGTTTTTAGGAAATGTCGAACAATCAAAACTCGAATTACTTTCGATAGCATTGGAAAAATCAGTTCAACAATTTTCATCATTTACAATTGCATATGAGTCAATTGGCGCATTTCCGAATTTACGGAATCCGCGCGTTGTTTGGATCGGCACAAAATTCAATCAAACGGTTCTTGATCTTCAGGCGATGGCAGGACGAATATGTGCAGAATTCGGATTTCCCAAAGAAGACCGTGTGTTTCATCCGCATATTACACTCGGTAGAGTTAAAGAAACTCGCAATTTTGTTCGCTTGACTGAAGCGATAAAAACCATTACTTTTGAACCAATCGAAACGCTTTGCTCGGAGATTTTGCTAATGAAAAGTGAGTTACATCCGAGCGGTTCTATCTATACAATTTTGAAATCATTACCACTTCACACTTAACCGGAGAGAGTTCCATGACCGAAACTATGAAAGAATCAAAACTGCAAGCGCTCAAAATTGCCATTGATCAAATTGAAAAACAACACGGCAAGGGTTCCATTATGCGATTAAGTGAAGGACCCATTGCCAAGATCGATGCGATTTCCACAGGATCTATTTCGTTAGACGCTGCACTTGGCATCGGCGGTGTACCGCGCGGGCGAGTTATCGAAATCTACGGTCCGGAATCTTCCGGCAAGACAACGATCTGCTTGCACATTATTGCTGAAGCGCAAAAGTCCGGCGGATTGGCTGCGTTCATCGATACAGAGCATGCATTGGATATTGCGTACGCAAAAAAGTTAGGCGTGGATGTCAACAATCTTCTTCTTTCCCAGCCGGAGTTTGGCGAACAAGCGCTTGAAATTGTGGAAACGCTTGTCCGCAGTAATGCTATAGATATTATTGTCATTGACTCCGTCGCGGCATTGACACCGCGAGCAGAAATAGAAGGCGAAATGGGTGACCCTACCATGGGAGTTCAGGCAAGATTGATGTCTCAAGCACTTCGCAAACTCACATCTGCAATTAGCAAATCGAAAACCAGCGTAATGTTCACAAACCAGCTTCGCCAAAAAATCGGCATTATGTTCGGAAATCCGGAAACCACAACCGGCGGCAACGCGCTTAAGTTTTACGCCTCCGTTCGCATGGATGTTCGCCGTATCGAAGCAATCAAAGACGGTACCAACGTTATCGGTAATCGAACGCGTGTGAAGGTTGTAAAAAACAAAGTTGCGCCGCCATTCAAAGAAGCTCAGTTCGACATTCTTTATAATGAAGGAATTTCCAAACTCGGCGATTTGATTGATACTGCCGTTGAAAAAAATATTATTATGAAAAGTGGATCCTGGTTCTCCTATAAAGAAGACCGCATCGGACAAGGGCGCGACTCGGTAAAAGTATTTCTTCAAGCAAATCCGACTGTTGCTAAAGATATAGATACAGAACTTCGTAAACAGCTCGGATTGACAAGTGAAGAACTGAAACCGGCTGCAGAAAAAACAGAAATAAGTGCACCTGAACAAAAGAAATCAAAGCGCAGCTAAGCAACATTGATCATCACTAAAATTAAAAGAATTCGTGGAAGACGCCAACGGTACAGCGTGCATCTTGATGGTGTGCCGGTATTGGAGTTGAGCGATTGGACTATCGGTAAGTGTGGCTTGCGAACCGGCGATGATCTTGATGAACCTACTGTCGATAAAATCAAATCGACAGAAGCAGAAACACAGGCGAAAAACATTGCTATCAATTATTTGTCGTATCGACAACGAAGTTCAAAAGAGATTATAGATCATTTGACAAAAAAAGGTTTTACACATAAATGTGCTGAAGATGTAACACGCCAGCTTCAGTCTGCACGCATGGTGAACGATCTCGAATTTGCCCGCGCATTTGTGCGGGACCGGATCAAACGAAAACCGACAGGTCAAGCATTATTACGAACACAGCTGCTTGCCAAAGGAATTACATCATCCATGACCGATATGGTGCTTGCCGAGCTGATTTCACCGCAGAGCCAGCAAGCTTCGGCGCTTCAAGCGGCAAAACACAAAATACAAGTGACACAATACTCAAAAAGAAATATTGACACGGAAAAACGGAAGAAACGTCTTCTCGATTTTCTCCTTCGCCGCGGATTTTCTTATGAGATCGCGCTAAAGACTATTCGCGCAACACTGGATCGCTAGCCGATGCATTTATCCGCTTCCACATCGAACAAACCATTTTTAAAAGTCATTGCCTTTTTGGGGCTCATCATTTTCCTTTTCTGGATCGCATCGTTCTTTCCTGATCTTGTTCTGACGCTCATCATTTCAATACTCGTTGCATTCATACTCAGGCCGCTTGTTCGAATCTTAGAATTCAAATTTAATCTCAAGCGGGGAATTGCCATTGGTGTGGTCTTCTTTTTGGTGGGAGGAATTGTCGTCTTCACATTGTATGAAACGATTCCGCTCTTGATCGCCCGTCTCCGGTTGATGTATGAACAGCTTCGGCAATTTCCATTTGAAGCAAAGTTAACCGTTGCTGCCCGAGAAATGGCAACGCATATTCCATTCGTGGATTCTTTTACTATTGCCCAGAAAGTTCACGAATTTGTACAACGGCTCCTTCAATCTGCCGGTGATATAACCAACACAGTGATTTCCTATTTGGTGAATCTTGCTATCATTCCCTTCATCACCTATTTCATTTTGGCAGAAGGCGACATAGGATTGAAAAAATTAGTTGAAAAAATTCCGAATAAGTATTTTGAGATGTCGCTGAATATTATGGACAAGGTCGGCAGAGAGCTTGTTTCCTATATGCGAGGATTGATTCTTGAATGCAGCATTGTCGGCGGACTTTGGATTATTGGTTTTATGATAATCGGGGTTCCGTATGCAATCCTGCTTGGCGTGATAACAGGAATTGCTAACATCGTTCCCTATCTTGGCCCCGTTGCCGGCGCAAGCCTCGGACTCATTGCTTCGCTTACAGTAACCGGCGATTTCCGTATGCTTGTTCCAATTGCAATACTTTTTGTCATCGTACGTCTCATCGACGATCTCGCATTGCAGCCGCTTTGTTTCGGCAAATCATTGGATATGCACCCGGTTGCCATTGTGCTCACACTTATTATCGGTCATCAATTAATGGGAGTTTCAGGAATGGTGATTTCTATTCCTATCGCTACGATCCTTCGCGTTTCAGCGGCAGAAACATATTGGGCGTTGAAGCACTACACTATTACGGCATAAAATTTCATGTCAGTAGAACATACACGGTTAATGCTGGAAACATCCAATAAGCCATTGGTCAAGGTGCTGTTCCTTCTCGGAATCATCATTTGCGGATTCTGGATTATTTCTTTCTTCCCGGATTTGGTTCTTACACTCCTGTTTTCAATTCTTTCAGCATTCATTCTACGTCCTCTCGTAGCGTTGCTTGAATTCCGATTTGGAGTTCGTCGAATATTTTCCGTCAGCATTGTTTTTCTTCTCATCGGCGGCAGCCTCATTGTTATGAGTATTTTCTTTGTTCCCTTGGCTCTTGAACGGTTGCAAACATTATATGATGGATTTAAGAACTTTCCATTCGATCAAAAATTAAATGAAGCGGCGATCAACTTAACGGCGAATATTCCATTCATGGATTCGGAAACGGTAACGCAAAAAGTTCATGCATTTGTTCTCAGCGGATTGGAAGGGCTGAGCAGTGTTCTCGCTTCCACTGCCGGATTTCTTGTGAACCTTGCCATCGTCCCCTTCATCACTTTCTTCATCCTTACTGAAGGTGACACAGCAACCAAGAAACTCATTGAGCGCGTTCCCAATAAATATTTTGAGATGGTTTTAAATGTGCTCGACAAAATTCAGAAAGAACTCGTCGGCTACTTGCGCGGCTGGATTCTTGATTCTGTTATCGTCGGCATACTGAACATCGCCGGTTTTTATCTTATCGGTGTGAATTATGCAATTCTTCTCGGCATTTTTGCTGGAATCTCAAATCTCATTCCGTACGTAGGGCCGTTCTTTGGTGTCGTTCCGGCGCTTCTGATCTCTCTTTCACAATGCGGAGATTTCAGGCAAGCATTTCCTATTATCGCCGTCACGTTAGTTCTGGTACAGTTGCTCGATAATATTATCATTCAGCCGCTTTGCTTTTCCAAGACGGTCGATATGCATCCGGTGACGGTGATTTTTGTTTTGATCATTGGAAACTCTTTAATGGGAATTGCCGGGATGCTGCTTGCCATTCCGATCGCAACAATTCTTAAATCATCAGCCGTTGAAACCTATTGGGGTTTGAAAAATTACCGTATCACTGCTTAGGAAGGGAATACTATGTCACATGTGGTGCTTGACATTGAAACTCTCGGCTTCCCTATCGAATCGTTTGATGAAACTCAACAGAAGTATTTACTGAAATTCGCTGAGACAGATGCAGACCGCGCAGAAACACTTCAGAAGCTCAACCTCTATCCAACCACCGCACAAATTATAGCCATTGGTATGCTGAATCCTGAAACGAATCGCGGCAAGATTCTTTTCCAGTCGGATGAAAAATTAGATTATTATTCGGGTGATGAATTAATACATTTCAAATCCGGAAGCGAGAAGGAAATTGTTGAACAGTTCTGGTTAGACATCGGACACTATGACCAATTCGTTACGTTCAATGGACGCGGGTTCGACTGTCCGTTTCTTATGTTGCGCTCTGCGATACTCCAGGTACAGCCGACACGCAATCTGATGCCGTATCGGTATGATGCATCCGTTCATTGCGATTTGCTGGAACAGTTCACGTTCTATGGCGCACTGCGCAAGTTTAATTTAGATTTCTACTGCAAGTCATTCGGCATTGAAAGTCCGAAGACGCATGGCGTAACCGGATTAGACATGAAACAACTGACCGAAGAAAAACGGTTTCGAGAGATCGCGGAATATAATCTTCGGGATTTGCATGCAACCGCGGAGTTATTCCGGCGTTGGGAGAAGTTTTTGAGTGTGTGAATGGCGAGCAAAGCCAATCATCGCGCCTAGAGAGAGTTTTGTTTTGCTTTTGTAGGAACGTATGGCGATACGTCCCTACGAATATTTTTCTCACCATAATCTTTATCTCTTCCACTTCTCTTCACTCAAAACACTTCCTCTCTTGAACCAAAAGCCGATATATCTCTTCCCTAATATATTTTTCTTACATCGTTTCCAGTTTAGGATATTTAATGTTTACACCGTTTTTGTTCGGGCGTTAATTTACATGCTGTTTTTTTCGGTAAGCGGATCAACTGGCACTTATTCACTGATGTTACGCAAAACCCTGTTCTATGCTGATAAATATGAAATGTAATAGAACAAAATACACCGTCCCTTCCTCCCCTCCTCGTTTGAGGAGGGGAAATCCCGACACGATGCAATATCGCGTCGGGAAGAGGTGGTAGACAAACATAAAAATTATAATCCTTTAAAAAAGTAAATGCAATGCGTAAGATCAGTTATTCATTCTCATTCCGCAGTGTCGCGTTCCAACCGTCTTTCGAATCGAATCTGACCTCGACCTGCCACGGTCGACAACACACCGGGCAGTTCTGCACAAAGGACTGGCGGCTTCCCCCGCTCTCATCGACGTCCAACTCTACGGCCTCGCCGCAGTAGGGGCAGTTTAGTGGAAGCAGTTCCATCATCTGATTCTCCGCGTCGAGTTATCGCCTAATTGATTGCAGCTCCGCCAAAAAAACCGGCTGCCAGACCGCGACGGAATCGAGACGGACAAAGCGGGAGTTTAAGACATTAGTGATGCTCTTGATGTTCGTGTTCTTCGGGCATCGGATGATCGGCAAACGCCAGTTTTGAATTCACGACGATCCGTTCCTTTTCTATGGCGAGGTTCTGGGCGACCGGCTTGATAAAAATTGTTTTCTTACTTCCATCCGGAAGCGCGACATCGACGCTTGCTTGAATCGGCTGCGGGCCTGAGAATTCGAATTCCGGTTTATAATACTTCGCAACATCGATGTCCGTGATATGGATTTTCTTTCCGAAAATTTTAAAATACACCTCGAAGGTTGCCTGTAGAATTTTGACCGAAATTCTGTTCGATTCCGGGTGAAAGAGGACCTCGACATTCCCGGACGCTTCTGAACCATAGGAGAGCGGCCCGATGTGGATGTTTGCATCAGCAATGAATCGCGCCTGATTCGGAAGCAATTCGATCCGGGCATTGCGGAGCGTCCAAGTGTAATCTCCACTCGTTCCGAGTATATTATACTGACCTTTGCCGCTGACGGGACCGATGGCATTAAAAAAACTGTTCAGCGTGTTCTGGTAAATGATCACTGATGCATCGGGAGGTTGCGCAGGACTTGCTGTCGAAAAACAGAAGAGTGCTGTAAGAATAATGAGAGACGTTCGCATGGTTACTCCTTAAAAATTATATTTTTGAGATACGTTTATAATTTCATTATCATTTTTTTTTGCCATACCCGCGCCTATTCTCATTGTCATGCCCGTGGCAACGGGCATCTTATGTAATTCCATGGAAAATTCCATCTTTCGACGGAATGACTTTGCGTGCATTGTTTTTGCTTTTGTAGGGACGTAATACATCACGTCCTCCTCCTCAGAGATTTGATAAATCAAATCCCTACAGGGATTTTCTCTCCACAATCTTTATCTCTTCCTCTATCAATCCATATAGTTCATACACAATGTCATCAATTTTTTTATCTGTGGCAGCGATTTAGCGTTTCTTTTAAACTGTCCCCCTCACAGGGAGCCGGAGGCTTTTCATAACACGTGCGAATGCATGTTACTTTTTTTATTTAATTCTATTTATTTCTTGATAATATCGTACGATGAGACTTCAGTACCGCTACTGTTAATCTACCAAACCCTTTGCTTGTTTGCAACGGCAACACTCCATAAATCAAAAACCACGACGCACTCATTTCTAGCGCTTTTCGTCTCGGATGTTGTAATATTTGATTTTCATGATTAACTTACACACGAGCATACAGATCACCGATAGTCGATCAACTTGCCAAGATCATGAACGAAGCCTTTGTAACCTTCTACCTCCTTGCTGCGCTGCAGGGCGTGTTGCTTTCAGTCTTCCTCTTTACAAAAAAGCAAAATCACGCTGCCAATTTGATTCTTGCCGTGGCAACACTTGCTCTGTCTATCGAACTTGCCACCGTAGTCTATTACACTAACAGATGGTATAGGCTTTATCCCCATTTGATGGGATTTTCCTACCCTTTCCCGGCTCTCTATGGCCCGCTCTTTTTTCTGTACGCACAGCTCGTCTCTAAAAAGAAAGAACGCTTTCGCGCAATCGATCTTCTGCACTTTACCCCTGTTCTTCTCATCTATTGCATCACCGCCCCTATTTTCTTTTATAGCGGAGAAGCGAAAATCGAGTTTCTGAATAACATGCTCCGCAATATTCATCATCCCATCTTTTCCTTCTTCGATGGCTTCATTCCGGTACAGGGAATCACCTATACAATTCTTACCCTCAAAACCGTTGCAGAGTACAACCGGAGCATCAAAGATTCCTATTCCACCATCGACCTGATTAATCTCAATTGGTTGAAGTACCTTACTCTCGGAATGATCATTATCTGGTCAATGGTTGCACTCGTTTCTGTTGCAAGTGTGTTCAGGCTGCATTTCGCTCACATTGATGCGCTCTTGAATATTCCTCTTTCTATACTCATCTATTCGATCGGTTATATGGGATTAAAGCAGCCGGAGATTTTTATTAATCCTTCTTCAATTCCTCCGCAAAGCGAGAGTACTACAAAGTACCAAAGGAGCGGATTGAGCGATGAGAGTGCCGAAGAAATCAAACGCAGATTGCTCGCCTTAATGACATCGGACAAACCTTTCCTCGGCAAGGATCTCACATTGCAGAAGTTAGCCGAGCGGTTAAAGACATCGAGCCATAATCTCTCCGAGGTTATAAACACAAAGTTGCACCAATCGTACTACGATTTTATCAATCAGTATCGCATAGAGGAGTTTAAGAACCGTATAGCGGATCCAGAGAGCGAGCGCTTTAATTTAATGAGCATCGCTTTCGATTCCGGATTTCAATCGAAAGGAACATTCAACTCTATTTTCAAAAAGTTTACAGGCATGACCCCATCCGAATATAAGGCAACAATAAATTCTCCTTTAAAATAAAGTTACCTTTTCATCTTACCAATTTACCTTTGTAACTGAAGTAATAATTTTCCACGATTCACACGTGACATCATTCGTGAAAAGAACGAATCCGAGTTTTTTATCCGGACACAGTTGCATTTCCGTTCTGTAACCCGGACCGCCGCCTGATTGTCTTAATGTCAACTCCCCTTTGTTATCATAAATTTGCCAACCGATCCCCTGCCTACTATTTGTACTCGTATCGTTTGCCCTCCTAATATGTCCTTCACGTGTCATCCTGGAAATTGAAACCGGTGAAAGAATACGATAGCCGTCGAGTTCGCCGCCATTCAAATATACAGCTACGAGGCGCGCCGCATCCATTGCAGAGCCGATGAGGCCAGTGGAAGGAGTTTGATCATTGTAGACCCGCTCGAACCAGAGGTGTTTTCCCGAAATCTCCCGAATATACGATCCTGCTATAATAGGAAGAAAAGGTGTCATTGCGTCGAAGACAGGATGAGAACCGGCAGCTTCGAATGGTTCCATCTCTTTCGTATATAAAAAATCTGTATGATTCATCGCGAGCGGTTTTAATAAATGTTCTCTGATGTAATCTTCATAAGTCTGCCCTGTCACCTTTTCGATAATTGCTCCCAGCACCATATAGCCTATGTTCGTGTATTGAGTTTGATCGCCGGGTTCAAATTCAAGCTTCGAATAATCAGGAAGCACCTTTTCTACCAAAACGGTTTGATTGACGGACGGTTCTCCGTCATGGTGGATCCAGCTTATAATACGGAATCCCGCATCCGGTAATCCGGAACTGTGGGTAAGCAGGTGCTGAATCGTTACCGGCTTGCTGTGTGCAGAGGGGTATTGTGCATTAAAGTACGGCAGATACGTTCTCACAGAATCTTCCAATTGCAGTTTGCCCTGCTCCTGAAGTTGAAGGATTGCAATTGCTGTTGCAATTTTAGTAAGAGAGAACCAATGATAGACACTTCCCGGGGTCGACGCAATCCCCATCGGTTCATCAGCCCAGCCGAATCCTTTTTCGTAAACGATTTTTCCATCTTTAACAACGACTAAGGACATCCCCGGAGGGTTACCGGACTCAACCAGTGCATTGAGATATGTCTCAAGCTCTGTGATGGTCGCATTTTCCTTGAGCTGTTCAGGAAGGGAACGCCAACAGCTGCACGCTTCGACGAAGAGTAATCCCAGCGATAAAAGAGTGATCTTTACTATTTCGATTTTCATAAGGGTAATTTCCACTTGAATTCATTATTCCATTTAAAATCCATTTTTTACAAGCAAGACAATCCCTACGACTGCAGCTGTTCCTATAACAGCCAAAGTGCCGACTGCTACTTTTGCCAGCGTAGGGAAACCCCAGCTCACGTTAAAATCCATTTTATTATATGCGTTCATCGACGTGTCCACCACACCGGTATTATAAAAACTGGTTAAGATGCGTCTGGTGTTTTCCGGATGAAGATACACCACATCGCCGACGTGGCCGCATTCAGAGAGAATAACCTGCTTTCCATTTTTCAAGTAGGGCAGCAATTCCTTCGTTGCATATTCAGCCGGTGTGGAAAAATCTATGCTGCCACTCAAGAGCAACGTTTCCACTTCAGAGTTCCGCAACTGCCGAAATTCCTCCGGGATCTGTCGCATCGGCCAACCGCCATACCGTAACGGACCCAAAAGCAGTTTGCTCAGTGGAGAACCCAAAGGCATATCCGATGGTTCCATATCGATGAAATAGTTTCGTGTAGAATCAAAGTCTGCACTGATTGCTTTCGAGGCAAGATCGCCCCATGTGAACATGGAAGGCAAAACATAGTCATATGCAAGCGACATCAGCGCAAGTCCGCTCGGATCTCCCTGTTTGGCTGCTACATAGGCATCGAAGACCATCGCTGCGGTTTTGCGCTGGAAGAGAAGGCAACATGTCACCACTTTAACTTTTCCCGGATCGATGGAAAATAAGAGCCACTGGCGGGGCATAGTGTCTAAGACAGTCCGCATATCTCCGTAAAGATCCTTGCTCTTCAAGGACATGACAGAATCTTGCGACCAAAGCTCGGAGTAACGCTTTAATTGCCTATCGATCATTTTGGGTTCCCACACAAAACGTCCCGGAGGATTAACACTGATCATTACCGATCTGTTTATACTTTCCGGATGCTTGAGACCGTATAGGTAGGCAACGCGAGTACCGTAACTTCCGCTTATGAGGTTGATACGCTCGTAGCCAAGTGCCTTGCGAGCCGCTTCATTATCTTCGATGACCTCGAGCATTGTGTAGCCGTCCAAATCAATCCCTTCTGAGATGAGCCGTTGTGCACTTGCTACCCATGCACGTCCGATTGTTTTCATGGATTCTTCACCGAACAGATCGCCGTTGCCTTTGAATGCCTGTGCCACTTCCGGGCAGTCGAGCACCGTTGAACCATCCACACCTCTGTACCCAACTACTACTACGTCATGGTCAGGAAGCAAATACCACATGGATTTCCAATCCCAATCCATATTTTTTTGTCCGGGCCCGCCGGAAAAGCAAAATATCGGTTCGCGAGGATTTTTCGAAATTGAGTGAATTCGTACCACCGGAAGATCGATTAATCGAGAGTTTGTTTTTCTTCTATTTTCTGAGACTGTAATAGTACCAAAATCTGCTGCGTACTCAGTGGAACCGATTTTCACAGTTCCAGTTCTGGAGATAAACGCACCATCGGTTTTTTCTACAGAAGGATCGGGATACGTAAATGAATTACCACCGCACCCCGATATTGCCATCAGAAGGATAGTGAAGACTGGTAAAACAATTATTGGCTGATTCATTGTCTGCTCCTAATTATGTTTTTTAGAATACATTAGAATTCATATTTGATGCCGAACACAGGAAGCGTTCCCCACATTTCGGTAATGTCCTAATTTGAATTGGTCTATTGTTTTTATACATTTTTAGGCGTATTCATTTTCGTATCTTGAATTACCGAAAGGTGACACATGCCAGACTTTTCTCTTCCAGATATCCGGTTAAAAATAAAGCCGGAACACATGCTAACAGTTTTAAATAAAGAAATATTAATGACACATATACTCATAAGCTCGCTTACACCTTATATTTTAGAGCTTTACGCAGCGTTACATGAAAAAGATACCGCTGAAGTAAACGAAGAATTCCATAAAACAATGATGGCAAGTCTACGGGATATGAATGCTCGTATTGCTGAGTATGGAGAGATTTCAATTGACTGGAAAGAAAATTAAATTCTCGCTCCGCCATTTCTCCAAGATTAATTGATATCGCTTTCCCGTTATTCATCTTTTAACTTTCTTGTTTGCCAATCTCCGCAACAGGCGTACCATTTGCAGACGTTGAAGCCTTTCAACATCATATCCTATCTTTGCCGCGTCCGCCATTACCAAAATATCACCATCAATTTCCGACAACTCTAAACGCCGGAATTCTTTTAGTTCCTTGCTAATTCCTGTATTTAAAATATTTTCGTTTGCACTCATTTTGTACTTGACAACTAAATAATTATTTACGATATTGATTTAGATAAACATTTGAGGTACTTATGCCAAAAAACCCTACACCACAACAAATTGAACTTGCAATCCAATCTCTGACTAACCAAGTAGTACCGGAATATAAAAAAGCCGTTGAAGCTTGGAAATTAATTGGAGATAAAATTGCAGCAATCCAATCCCTTGAAGCAGCATATAAATCTCTTACTGGAAAGAATTCACCGTTCCAAGATATTCCAAACCTTCCAGAAGTTCCGCGTTTCTTTCTGAATAATGAAAGCATCGGTGATGCACTTGTGCAACTATTAGAAGTCTCTGGAAAACCACTAACAAAAAATGAAATCCTTGAAAAGCTACGAGCGGGACATGCTAAGATCAGCCTGAAAAGCCCACGAGTAGTTTTGAACACAGCAATTAAACGCGATAAACAAAACCGCTTTAAAGTTAGTGAAGATGGAATGGTATCTTTAAGGAAAGAAGATGAAAAATAAAAAGCAAACGGGAAGCGTTGAGCGACTTCTAAGCTACGTGTACGCAATACACGAAACGCAGAGAGACGAGATCCGCCATGAGTCAAGGACTCTGCACTTAGTACCGTTTGCTCTTTTTGATTCTTAATATAAAATGAGCTTGCAAGTGTTCGACCACTTACAAGCTCCGATAATTCAAGCCCGCGTGAACGAGCTGTGAACCTCATTCCAATTTCGTTCATTGCGGGGTAAAAGTCAACCCCAAACTTTAGGAGCTTCGCAATGAACACATTACCACTTTCTAAAAAAGCCTTAATTCTTTCCAGTTTGGTTGAAGGGCTTTCTATCCGCAGTATTGAACGCTTAACAAACACCCACAGAGACACGATCATGCGCTTACTCGTTGAAGCCGGAACAAGGGCTCGTGATATTCTCGATAGCCAAATGATGAACCTTGAAAGCAAACGAATCCAAGTTGACGAGATATGGACTTTTGTCGGTAAAAAGCAAAAGAGACTTTCGCCGGAGGAACGAACAAGCAATGATTTAGGTGACCAATATGTATTTGTAGCCATAGACGCAGACACAAAACTTGTTCCATCGTTCATCGTTGGTAAAAGAACCTCTGATGTTGCATATTCGTTTATGTCAGATTTAAAAGGACGCATTAGAAATCGTTTTCAACTTTCTTCTGATTCATTTAGTGCCTACTATGACACCGTTGACTTTGTTTTCGGCACCGATATTGACTATGGACAAGTTCATAAAAACTATCGGGAGGAAAGCAAAGGCGAAAAAAGGTACAGTCCTCCGTGTATAACAAGTGTAACATTGAAATCCTTAATCGGTGAACCCGTTAGAAAACATATTTCCACCTCTTACGTGGAACGCCAAAACTTGACCATGAGAATGCAAATGCGTAGATTTACGAGACTCACAAACGGCTTTTCCAAGAAACTCGACAACCTGAAAGCGGCTATCGCTTTGCATTTCTTTTTCTATAATTTTGTTCGTGTTCATCAATCTTTACGGGTTACACCTGCAATGCAAGCAAATATAACAAATCATATTTGGAACTTTGAAGAACTCTTAACAAACCAACAACTAAAACAAGCCGCATAGGAGAATTATTATGAGACTTTCCCAAGAAACCATTAAGACATATTTCAGCGACAAAAAGATTTCTTTGACCTGTCCTGTGTGTCATAGCGACAAAATATCTTTTAGCGATAAAACCATATTTGTTACAGACTCCAAAGATAATGTCATAGAAACTAACGGCTATTCACGACCTTATGCTGTTGCAAATTGTTCAAATTGTTCTTATGCCATGTTATTCGCAACTTACCCGATGGGAATATTAAAGTAATATTATCATCTGGAAATTCTAAAATACTACTGTTCATTTGTTGGGGCTTTTTTCTCCAATGTTTTCTCAATTTGGCAATGTATTTTGCATCTGCCTCTTTTTGTTCTTTTGATTCCTTAACTATTGCCATAAATTCTCCTATAAATAAAATTCAAATTAGGACATTACCCACATTTCTTCTTCCATAATCTGATCTTTCACTTCATTCCATGTGTACGTTGCAACATTTCTGCGGCCGTATGCATTCCAGATGCTGAGATACACCGTCAGTGTTGTCGATTTGAAATAATAGCGCTTATCTACCCGGATATTCAATGAATGGAAGTCGGGGAGACGCGCTGCATTGATCCGTGCTGCATCAAAGACACCCTTGTGAGTGGCGAGTGAAGCGTTTACATCGAACGGCGTATACGGCGCACCTCCGGCATAAAGCCAGCGAAGGCTGAATTCCCATTTTTCATCCAGCCTGTACCCACCTTCAATAGCGAAATTGAATTTATTATCATACACTCGATCGTATTGTTTGCCATCAAACCCTGAATAGTTCGACCGATAATAAGAACCTGCAATGAGCCCATAAATATTGTCAGCCATTTTCTTTTGGACGGTTATTTCAATTCCATGGCTTTGTGCTTTGCCGGTACTTACCAGATTTGTGTGGTTAAGAAATACTTGCTCTACAACGACTTGATCGAATAGGAACTGACTTGGCTGCATTGGATCCATCGGGAATTCCCGGTACTCTTTATCGTAAATTTCAAGCGTGAGCTTAGTACTTTCGGTCAATAAATGATTGAAGGAAAGAACATAATGATCGGCTCGCGGTATTTTCAACTTGCGAAAATCTGATTTCTGTGCAGCTATGATCCATGGAATATTTTGATAATAGATTCCATAGGAACCTGTGAGAGATGTAATATCCGAGAAATGGTACGTCAACGATAGCCGCGGAGACATTTTTACATCGTCATTATATTCGTAGTAATCGATCCTTCCTCCAGGAGATATTGTTAACCTGTTCGTTAATTGGACGGAATAATCCGCAAATATCCCGCCTTGCGGCGACCGAATCGATTGATTCACAACAAGCGCAGGCGTCTTATTTCCCAAAATATCTTGATACTCACTGTAGAACTGTGAATAGTCTATCAATACATATTTCACATCGAAGCCGAAATTGAATTTATTCTTTGTGTCGAGCATCCAATGATTCGTATTCCGAATTTTTACCTCTTGTTCAATAGATGCATTCTTCAGCAAAAGTTTGGCATCCCGTGTTTGCAGGAAATTGACTTCTGCGTTTGAATAGGTATGAGAAATCGACGTCTGCGAAAAGCCATTCTTTCCCCAAATCCATTGCCAATTTACTCCGCCGGTATTAGAATAGGAGCCGTATTCCGGATAAATATTAATCGTCTTGCTGTCTAAAGCATTTTTCTGGTTCATCACCTGTCTGTCGTCGGAAAATATATCCACAAACGAGAGTTTATGTTGTTCCGAAATATCGTATGTGACTTTGCCCTGCACATCGCTGTATGTAGGTAGGCCCACTGTTTCATTCATCATATCAAGGATCAAATCAAGGTAACTTCTCCGGGCTGAAATTAGATACGAACCCCGTCCTCCATCAAGTGGTCCTTCTATCATTCCGCCGAATCCCTGCATGCTCATCTCAATCTCGATGTCTGTCATGCTGCGATTTCCTTCGCGGAATTTAACATTCATAATTGATGACAATTTACTGCCATACTCAGCTGAAAAGCCGCCGCTATTGAAATTCACGTCTTCAATAAAATCTACATTCAGTATCCCTATTGGGCCTTCCGTCGATCCCTGCGTAGGGAAATGATTGATGTTGGGAATTTCGATGTTGTCAACATAGAATCCGTTCTCCACCGGACTTCCCCCGCGGACAATCAGATAATTTTTTGTATCGTTCACTTTTGCAAGTGACGGGAGTCCGAAGATGATCCTGCTGACATCACCTGCCGCACCCGGTGCCCGCCGGATTTCTTCGGATGAAAAATTGATAGTACTTAACGGCTGTGTTTGGATTTCAGCAAAGTAACCGGCAGTGATGGTTGCTCCTGAAACTTCGACCGGCGATGCCTGCATTTCAATATTCACAAAAGTCTCCCGTTCTGTGCGAACAATGATATCCGTCTTAACGATCTTTTCGTAACCGATATAATTACAGGAAATCGAATAACTCCCGACAGGAATATTCTTCATCTCGAAGTATCCTTTGTTGTCCGTAGATATTCCAGATTGAGATTCCCTGATGAATATTTGCGCGCCGACTAACTCAATCTTCGATTCACCGTCTACTACCTTACCTTTGATTGTTCCTCTAGGCAGGTTTTTCTGTGCATAGATGCACACCGGTAATAGGAATAAAATCATAACGATTAAACAAATGTTCGATTTCATTGTAATCTTTCTTAATAGATTTCAGATTATTGAATAACAATTAATTACAACGATATACTACTAAGAATGTTGCAATTTTTCGTCTCATCCGATGGGTTAGGACTACTAAACCGATGGGATAAGGCTTTATGAGGAAAAAAATGGACCTATTTAACCAATACTGCAAACCTTCGATTGGAACATATCATTTCATAATATTGTTAGAGTCTATCTCAAAAATGAAGAAATGACTTGTACTTTGCCAGAGTGTCATGTATATTTTGATTACTATGACACCACGAAACGAACTCTCTGATATTCAATGGACACATATAGAGTCCTT
>JBEKAY010000031.1:0-43047 GCA_050015675.1 Bacteroidota bacterium
GTGGCGGTTGAATCACTGGAATTGTATTCCTGATCACCGAGACAGTATTGCTGTAGTAATTCGCAACTGCAAGATCAGGCTTCCCGTCTCCATCCAAATCTCCAATAGCTACGCTGTAGGGATAATTTCCCGTTTTGTAGTCCACCTTGGCTGCAAACGATATATTCCCGCTCGTGCTCTTGTTTTGTAAAATTGAAACCGTATTATCACTACTATTACTATTCGCCACTGCAAGATCAGGCTTCCCGTCTCCATCTACATCTCCGATGGCTACACTGTAGGGATAACTTCCCGTTGTGTAATCCACCTTTGCTGCAAACGATATACTCCCGCTCGTGCTCTGGTTCCGAAATACTGAAACAGTGCTGCTGTAATAGTTCGCTACTGCAAGATCAGGCTTCCCATCTCCATCAAAATCTCCAATAGCAACACCACGGGGATAACTTCCTGTTGTGTAGTCGACCTTTGTAGCAAACGATATGTTTCCGCTCGTGCTCATGTTCCGAAATACTGAAACTGTGCTGCTGCTATAGTTCGCTACCGCAAGATCAGGCTTCCCGTCTCCGTCAAGGTCTCCAATTGTTACACCGAAGGGAGAACTTCCCGTTGTGTAATCCACCTTGGCTAAAAACGAAATATTTCCGCTTGTGCTCGTATTTTGAAATATTGAAATAGTATTACTATAAGAGTTTGTCACTACAATGTCCGGTCTCCCGTCTCCATCTACATCTCCAATGGCTAAACTGTATGGAGAACTCCCTGTTGTGTAATCCACCTTTGCCGCAAACGATATATTCCCGCTCGTGCTCTGGTTCCGATATACTGAAACTGTGTTGTCACCATTCACCACAACAAGATCGGGCTTCCCATCGCCATCTACATCACCGATGGCGACACTTTGAGGAACACTTCCTGTTGTGTAATCAACCTTTGCGGTAAACGACATACTACCGCTTATGCTCGTGTTCCGATATACTGAAACCGTATTGCTGTTTGAGTTTGTTACTGCAAGATCCGGCTTCCCGTCTCCATCTAAATCGCTGATGGCAACACTCTGAGGATAACTCCCCGTTGCAAAATCCACCTTCCCTGCATATGATGCCGTATCAATAGCATGGCTGCTCAGGAACGTTACTACAAACGGCGCCGTTGAATACGCCGTTACTCCCATTGCAGTGTCTGTTACTGAAATCGGTGCATAACTCGCTCCTAGCGGCACTCGAACACTGAGCGATGTCGATGTGGCTGCTGTCACCGTCCCTCTCACCACTCCGAAGTAAACAATATTGCTCGCGACTGTTGTATTAAAGTACGATCCATTGATCGTCACCGTTGTGCCTATTGTACCCGATGTAGGTGTGAAGGAAGTAATTGTTGGCGGCGATTTCAACGTCGTGAAATTCCAAACCGATGAGAAGGCAGATGAACCTGATATGTTTTTCGCATTCACTCGCCAGTAATATGTTGTATTGTACGCAAGTCCGATCACAGTCTTTGATGTTCCTGTTACGGTAGAGTCGTCCAGGACAATACCATTTACAAAGTTGATATCTGTTGCTATTTGCAATCGATAAGATGTTGAATAGCCATTTGAGGTCCATTGAAGCATCGGTGTTATTGATTTGTTCGTTGCACCGTTCACTGGTGATACAAGTATTGGCGCGGATGGTATGGCAGGTGGTGCAGTCGAAAAGGAATATATTTGACCGGTTGCTGGTCGCGTCGAGATAGTACTTGTCTCTGTTGTCATACTTACACTCGGCGATGAACCCGATCCGTTAAGAGAAATAAAATTTCCTGAACCCGTTCCAATTCCAGTGATACCGATCGAGGCACTCACACTTACACTCGGTGGATTAGCATCTTGCCTGTAAACAAAGTCGATTTGATTTGTACCTTCATATAGCTTCACTTGAAATGAAATAACGTTTGTACTCCCATTGTAGGGCCATAAAACATTTAACCACTCGGCAGTAAACACTCTGCTTCCTGCTGTTCCTGATAATTTGTAGCAAAAGCTTGGAGTATTGAGATCATCCCACAGAGGAGCGAGTAGAGGCCGTTTGCCACCTGATATTAAATTGTTACCATTGTATGAGCTTGTCAGATTGTCTGTAGAAGATGTCGCCAGCGATAGAAAACCGTTTGTAGATGCACAAACATATGTATAAGCTACACCTAAGTAACTAAATGTGAATCCAATAGGAATAGAATTATAATAATTATCATCGCCAGATAATCCCGGATTAGTTTCTCCCCCTGATCCAGAAATTTGTGTAAATGTTCCATTCACAGCAGAAAATGTATATTGATCGAGAGTCTGCCCTTGAACTATCAATGTGCATGTTATACAAAAAAAGATGAACCGAAGTGAGAATAAATTATGACGCATTGAACTTTGTAGGAACATTTCAAAGAAGTCCCATAAAAATCGCCGATGAATTCTACGCATTGGTTTTGAAGACATTACATCCTTTTTAGGATTGTGATCTTCGTAGCCACTTAAAGTTAATGTACGAAATAGGTTACTTTTATATCCTTTTAAAGATATCATTGTATTGAAAAGTTTGCCTTGCCCGACAACAGGTTGAAATGACCTAAGACTTTTTTTCTGGCGTGTATCGAGTTCATTCATACTATCCCCATTATCTTTTAATTTCTATCATTTGTCCTTTGAATTCAATCTTTCGCTTATCACGGCAATGTCGGTGGCCCGGGTAATTTGTCACTTGTTTGTGTCGTGTTGTTATTCTTTGGAGCAAGAAAATAATATGCCGCTCCTCCTGCTACCGCAGCGCCTCCCACATACCACAACCATTTCGATGAACTTTTACTCGTAGCACTTTTACTTGTCAAATCTTTCTTGGTTAGTTCTCCTGCCATTTGTAATGCCAAAGTCGGTATGACGTCTTGTGCAAGTTCTTCCACATCTCCATCATGCTGGTAATTTTTATTGATCTGAATTCGTCCTGTTGCCACATCAAGCATCTGAATGTTCACGGTAAAAATCCTCCCTATCTTTCCGACTGTTCCGACAAATATCTTTTCTACTCTCAGAATCTTACAGGCTTCAATAATACATTCGTTTTGCGAACAGGGCACATTTTGTTGAAATTCTTGATCTTGGAGTATTGTTTTGATCCTGTTATGGTCCTCAATCGTAAATTCTTGTGTGCCGGCAAGCTGCGAAATAAACACATCGGAAAGTGATGCCGCAATTCCGGGAGAAACACCTTCTCGTGTATCAAACTCCATCACTGCTATGTTCGGCACATTGCTGCCGACCGTGACATCTCCAAATCGCGATTTGAGATTGACAGGCAATTCCAGCGCTTTACCTTCTTCTACCGTGAAGGTTGAAATGTTCGGATAATACAACGGCTTGCGCAGTTCTAGTTGAAGTGTGCCGGCAATGATTTCCCCTTGAAATGGTGTTTTACCATATTTTTGACTATTGATCAGGATTTCTGCTCCGGGGGGTTCGGATTTAATGACTACTTTGCTCGGAAGTGTAGCTATTCTTGTCGATGTTCCCTGTTTTAATTCGATGGAGATTATAGTTGCTTCTGTAACGGCAATTTTTTGCACCTCATCGGCAAAGCCCTCTTTTTGAAAACGGAAGGTATAGCCGCCTCTCGGGATTTTGTACGTTATGGTGTTTCCTTTCGTGAGTGTCGGCGTCAGATCATTGTAGGAAGAAAAGACATTCGACTCATTGATTTGAAATATTACGTCGATCAAGTTCTCATCAGCACTAGTAGCGGAAGCCAAACCAACAGCAACAATTTTTAATTCATAAGCTTTTTTCCTGCCGTAGTTTTGAACTGGTAACTCTAAGCGTTCAAATCCTTCTGCGTCGATCTTGAGAATGTGCGTTCCCGCTGGCAGCCATACTTCCCAATCACTCGATGAGACCTGATTGACCCTTTCGATCTTACGGTTGCTATCAAACCGCAAGTTCTGCACCTGCGAATGAACCAGCACGAGTGATTTATCTGTCTCCGTGTTGATTTTTCGCGACTCGCCAAATGACTCCACTTTCATCCGACGATTAAGCTGTTGAGCAGTTGCAAGAGATATTAGTAAAAATAATGCACCAATTATTCTCATGGTTTTCCCTTTAGATACATGGTGTCCACTTGCCAGAGAACTAACGAAGTGAAGTGGGCTCCATTTTACACTCCTGCTATGGAGGGTTTTTTTTATGGAAATAGACTTTAATATCATGAATAAATTTTTATACAAATCGCCTTTATAATTCATACTATTACACACACTTCATCCAATATTGATTTCTCAATATTGAATTTTGGTCAAAATGTTTTCAGCTAGGTAACGATTTGTGTGATAATGTAACCGAATGAAATGCTAAAATCAATTTTATAAGGAGGAATTGGGAAAAATTTATGATTTGGATCACAAATACTTCTGATTAACCAATATTATGAGCAAGGCAAATTTGACATTCGCATAGATTTCTCAATATCTCCCATGTATATATGCCTGTTGTATGTCCATCACCCCAAGAGATTTGAATAGCATAATGGCCAACCTGTTGAATACCCGCAAGCTGGTATCTTCCAGAAAGATGCTTTTGTGGTTCCGGTTTGTACGTCTTAAGTAAAACTGTTTCACCTTGGCATCCAGCACATGGACAATTATCACGCAACGTGCGTAAAGAAATGATACTTTCATGGGCATCATCCCATTTTATAGAAAGTTCATTCGGTGAAGATAGTTTGATTTGTGTTGCAATCATTTTCTTCTCTTCGTATTGATGATGAAAAAGGACAATCGATTGGATTGTCCTTTGAGTGGACCGTACCGGGCTCGAACCGGTGACCTCCACAATGCCATTGTGGCGCTCTCCCATGCTGAGCTAACGGCCCGTTCTTCATTTAAAATATACCCAAGGATAAAAGCAAAGTCAATTAGAAAGTCATTGCAGTATTAATGAGTTTTTGATATTTTACCTTTGGAATGTTTATAAACAGGATCGGATCTATTTACGAAAACTCTTAAAACTAAATTACGTACGTCGTATTTGTTTATAATTGGTTTCATAATTTTTTGTACCATCGATCTACTTTCGTGTAAAGATCAAACAAATCAAAGCAGTACTTCTAATATCATTTTCCCTGCTAGCGGTGTTAGTTTTAGTAAACAAGTTGAGCCTCTCTTTCAGCAAACGTGTACTGCAGCCAGCTGCCACGGCGGTAGTCAACCGGCAGCTAATCTAAATCTTGAAATTGATGCTTGGCATTCTCTTATTGATTATTTGCCACCAATCGTTCTTCCGAGAAACGGAAATAATAGTCCTCTCGTGATGTATCTTGATGGCAGACTTGCTCCGCAAATGCCATTCCGCCAGCAACCGCTGACAACGAACCAGATCAACGGTGTCAAGACATGGATTAATGAAGGGGCGCAAAACAATTAGGTAATGCGGTTTTATAAATTCCGTGCATCCTTTCCCCAGTTAAGTTTTCTCCTGAGGACATCGTAATAGCTTCTATTTTTTCGTTTAACAAGTTTTGTTGTGTGCGATGAACGTTCGATAATGATTTCCACAGGAGGCTGCAAGAATGCCTGTTGTTGACCATCAGCAGCAAGATGAATTTTTCCCGTTGCTATTTCAACTTTAAGTGTAATAATTGATTCTTCCGGCACCACTACTGTTCTTGCTGTTAATGTGTGCGGACAAATAGGGCTTATCAGAATCAATTGATTTGTCGGTGTCACAATCGGGCCGCCGTTCGAAAGAGCGTACGCTGTCGATCCTGTAGGCGTCGCAACAATAATACCATCGCCAATGAATTTAGATAGAAACTCACCATTCACAAATGTCCTCACACTGAACATCCGTGAAGAACCGGTCTGATGCAAAACAATATCATTTAATGCCTGTATATTATTTTTTGATTTGCCGACTCGTGCTTGCAGCATCATTCGATCTTCAACCATGTAATCGGAGTTCATGATCTCAGTAAGACATTCGTCAAGTTCTTCGAGTGAAACTTCTGCAAGAAATCCTAACTTACCAAGATTAATACCTAAGATTGGAGTCGCCTTATCGCTGACGAGTCGCGCCATGCGAAGTATGGTTCCATCACCGCCAAGTGAAATGAGTATATCGCACGCTGCCGGCAGCTTCTGTTCTGATACAACAGGTGACTGATTTAGGAGGCGTCTGTCTATTGTTCCGCGCAATCCCTTTGCCATCGCTGCATGAAGAACGTACGGCACTCCTTCCTTTTTAAATCTTGTGATAAGCCGTTCAACTACTTTCGGCAATTCCGACTTATCTAAATTTCCAGCAATTCCAAATCTCATAGTGCACTCTATTTCTTTTCCGTTGACGGCTGTTCTTTTGACATCTCGTCAACATAATTCAACTTCAATTCCTGCAGGATACCTTTCAGCAATTTAGTTTCATCTTCTGACAAATTTCCATGCGTTTTTTCCTCCAGCATATCAAGAATATCAATAGATAATTGCGCTTGCTGAAGATCGCGCTCAATTTTATCTGAAATAGGGTTCTTGAGTTTCCCCATCTGCTGCATTGCCGCCGCCTGAAAAGTCATTACTAAACTAAAAAATAGCGATGTATTCTTTTCTGCTGAAGCCATAAGTATCTCCTTTATTGTTTCCAAAGTTCACGAAGTTTCGCGTACTTCAAAAATACAGCATGCGATGAAATCACACATACAACAAATCCATAGTACCCATCTAAAAAGCCGCATTTGAAAATATAATCACGAATGAACCTGAAAACCGGAAAACCTAGCAGCCGCGGTAACGACGCTTTCCGTTTTTGTTCAAACAGAACACGCGCGGATATCTCCGTGAAATAATCCACCTGCTTGATATGCTCGGAGATTGAATAATAGCTGTAGTGCAGAATATCTCCGCGTAAATATCCAACAAGTGCATGAGATTCATTTAATGCATAGCGGTCATGCGGATTAACTCCCGTCCATTTCCCTTTTCGTTTATCGAATAGACGTATCTTCCGATCCGGATACCAGCCACCGTGCCGGATCCAAGCACTGCAGTAATTCGTCAAGCGATTCATTTCATATCCATCATATTTCCAATCGGATTTTACAGCAGCGATGGATGTTCGCAATTCATCTGAGAGAACCTCATCCGCATCTAAAGATAGCACGTAATTAAATGAAGTTGTCTCTAAAGCATAATTTTTCTGCTGGATATATCCTTCAAATTTATGCTGGAAAACTTTTGCACCATAGGAATTGCAGATTTCTATAGTCTTATCAGTAGAATAAGAATCCACAACGATAATCTCATCCGCTATTCCTTTGAGGGAATCGAGACAGCGGGCGATGTTGCGTTCTTCATTATACGTAATGATGACAACCGAAAGTTGAATCACGAATTCATCCTTGCTTAGGCTCCAATGACGATATTAACAAGCTTGTTCGGAATAATAATTTTCTTAATAATGCGCTTACCGTCTGTATAACGTTTGATGTTGGAATCTTTAAAAGCCAATCGCTCGAGTTCCGTATTGGAAGTATCCTTTGCAACAACAATTTTCGAGCGAATCTTTCCATTAATCTGCAACACCACCTCTACTGTTGACTCCACACATTTGGCTTTGTCATACATGGGCCATGGTTCGTATGCTGTCGACTTCTTGTGTCCGAGTTTCTCCCATATTTCTTCAGCAACGTGCGGAGCAAATGGCGCAAGAAGCAGAACAAAATTTTCCATCAGCTTGCGCGGCCGGATTTCTAACTTCATTGCTTCGTTGAGGAAAATCATCATCTGAGAAATGGCCGTGTTGAAGCGGAGATTCTCAATGTCGTCGCCAACTTTTTTTACAGTTTGATGGTACAGCCGCTCAAAGTCTACGGTCGGTTCAACATCTTTGATGGCTGAATCTAACGCACCGTCTTCGTTCACAAACAAGCGCCAGAACCGATTGAGGAATCGGAATACCCCTTCCACACCACGCGTGCTCCAGGGTTTCATCTCCTCTAACGGTCCCATAAACATTTCAAACAACCGCATTGAGTCGGCACCGTATTCTTTTACAACGTCATCCGGATTGACAACATTGCCACGCGATTTCGACATCTTGCGAGAATCTTCACCAAGAATAATTCCCTGATGCCGCAGTTTGAGAAACGGTTCTTTTGTGTTGACATAACCAAGATCGTTCAGCACTTTGTGCCAGAAGCGTGAATACATCAAATGCAAAACTGCATGCTCCGAACCGCCTACGTACAAATCGATCGGCATCCAATACTTTTCTTTTTCCATGCTGCAGAAAACGCTATCGTTTTTCGGATCGATGAAGCGAAGATAGTACCAGCAAGAACCAGCCCATTGGGGCATGGTGTTCGTCTCACGGCGTCCCTTTAATCCTGTTTCTTTGTCGACAATGTTCACCCAATCAGTAGCGAGAGCGAGCGGAGATTCCGTTGTTCCGCTTGGCTGGAATTTTTCCAAACTCGGCAATTCCAATGGCAATTCCTTTTCATCAATTGCTTTCAACGTTCCATCTTCAAGATAGATAATTGGAATCGGTTCGCCCCAATACCGCTGGCGCGAAAAGAGCCAATCGCGTAGTTTATATGTGATCGAAAGTTTTCCAAGCTCCTTCTTTGCTAACCAAGCGATGATAGTCTTCTTTGCTTCAGGCGTCGATAATCCATTCAGTGAGATTTCCTCATTTACCGAGTTGATTGCAATGCCGTCATCTATAAAACACTCAGCTGCATCTGGCCCGCCATCAACAACTTTCATTATCTCCAAACCGAATTTCTTCGCAAACTCCATATCACGATCATCGTGACCCGGCACGGCCATGATAGCTCCAGTGCCATATCCCATCAACACATAATCCGCAATCCATATTGGAATTTCTTTTCCCGTAGTCGGATTGACGGCATAGCCACCGGTGAAAACACCTGTCTTTTCTTTCTCTGTTCCGCGTTCCAGTTCACTCTTGAATGCAGTCTCTTTTCTGTATTGCTGGATTTGTTCTCTTTGTTCAGATGAAGCTATGATATCTACCAGCGGATGCTCTGGCGCAAGTACCATATACGTTGCACCGAAGAGCGTGTCCGGACGAGTTGTAAAAACACGAATCTTCTCCACTTTTCCTTTTATCGCAAAAACAACATCTGCGCCTTCAGAACGGCCGATCCAATTTCGCTGTTGCTCAAGTGTTGAGATGGGCCAATCTAACTCCTTTGCATCTTCTAACAAACGCTCGGAGTATGCTGTAATGCGCATCATCCATTGGCGCATCGGTCGGCGTTCGACAGAGTAACCCTTCTCTGTCCATTCAGCAACTTCTTCATTTGCCAACACTGTGCCGAGTGCTTCGCACCAGTTGACTGGAATTTCAGCAACATAAGCAAGCCGGAATTGTGCAATGAAATCATGTTTTTCTTTTTTTGTCTTCCGCTTCCATTCATCGGCAGTAAACGAATGTTCAACAGTCAAATTCTTCGTTCCGTGTGTGGCAAGTTCCTGTTCTAATGTTTCAATAGGACGCGCTTTGCATTCATGAGGATCGAACCACGAATTATAGATTTTTAAAAATATCCATTGCGTCCATTTATAATATTTCGGGTCGGTTGTATTGACTTCTCGTTCCCAATCGTAACTCAAACCCAGCATCTTGATTTGTCGCCTGAATGTATCAATGTTACGTTCTGTCGTCTCTTTAGGGTGAATGTTTGTCTGCATCGCGTAGCGTTCTGCCGGTAAACCGAAAGCATCCCATCCCATCGGATGCAAAACTGCAAACCCTTTCATTCGTCGATAGCGGCAAAGAATATCGGTTGCAGTATATCCCTCGGGATGGCCGACGTGCAGGCCAGCTCCGGATGGATATGGAAACATATCCAGCACATACGATTTTGGTTTCTGTTCACTATCCAAGACACGAAAAGTTTTCTCGCGCTCCCAATATTCCTGCCATTTTTTTTCGATACTTAGAAAATCATACTTCATTCTGGAAAAATCCTTTTATCAATAGAGGAAACACCATACGTTACTTTAACGCAGTGGATAGAATTTACGCAAAGTGTCCTCTATTATCAACGTGCGGGGCAAGATTAAGAATAGTATGAAGAATTATCGAAATAGCAGACATCCCGATGGACTTGTCCAGTATACTATCCACACTGATGGTTCTTTTGTACAGTTGAGCGAAGATATTCTACGGATTTTCTCCCAATATCACGGCACGAGTCTTGCTTTTTTTGATGTAGTCATCAGAAAGGAATACTAAAATGAAAACGATCAAAGCATCTCTCCTCTTGTCACTGTTGACTTTCTTATTCTCATTAGCTTTAAGCGGCTGTTACACTCAACTTGCCTTTGTGGATGATGAACAATTTGCGTCCGTCGAACCTGCGCCACCAATTATTATTCCGCCACCCATTATTATTATTATAGAGCCAGTTGATCCTACACCACCCATACATCCTATATCGCCAATCTGGCCCATACCAATCGATCCACCATCTCGTCCAATAATTCACCCATTACCAACAGCGGGATCATCCTCGACTGTGACTGCACCGCCACCATCGACTCAAACTCGAGATACCGGATATCAACGTCCGGATCGGTCCGGAAGCACACCAACGACCCCAGATCCTGACAGGCGCCCGAGCGGCCCAGGACGCGGTGGGAGATAATTAAACGATAAAATTTTTTAAAACTCTTATATATGAAAATTCAGACGGGATTAGGAAAACTGTTATTACAACGCTTTGAGCACCAACATTGTAATATCGTCGGATTGCGGTGTGGCTTGTGTATGTGTTTCTAACTCTTTTTGAACTTGCCGGATAATTTCTTTTGCAGAATGATGCGTTGATTTTTTAAGAATAATTTCAAGACGTTCTTCAGTGAATTGTTCATTGTTTTGATTCATTGCTTCACTTACACCATCCGTATACATTACTAAGACATCTCCCGGTACCATTGTAACCGAAGATTCTGCATATGGTGTCGTCGTTTTGAAGATGCCAAGAATCATGCCGCCTTCTTCCAATTTCTCCATCGTACCATTCTTTCTCAACAAGTATGGCGGATTATGTCCGGCGTTCGTATAACGGAATTGTCGTGTCTGCGCATCGAGTACTCCCCAAAAGAAAGTAATAAACCTGTTTCCCCCGCGAGTGTTTGCGCAAGTAAGATCATTAATCTGCCCGGTGGTTTCAGCGACTGACGAACATAATGGAGCAAGAGCGCGTAATGCCGCTTGCACATTTGCCATCAGCAAAGCAGCCGGTGTTCCCTTGCCTGAGACATCGCCGATAGCCAGTACATATTCATCTTGCTTGCGAGTGATGACATCGTAATAATCACCCCCGACTTCTTTCGATGATATCGTGAGCGCAGCAATATCGAACTGCGGAATGGACGGAAGTTTTTCCGGAAGAAGTCCCTGCTGAATTTCCCGTGCAATATTTAATTCATCTTCCATCCGTTGTTTTTCGATGGCAGTTTTAAAGAGCCGTGCATTTTCAATGGAGATGATAGCAAGATTGCCGAGTGAGTACAGAAATTCGAGATCGGCTTGCAAATAGGCACCTCCGCGTAATCGTTCGCCGAGCAAAATCATGCCATTCGTTTTTTGCTGAATGTGCATCGGCACCACCGCGGTAATTCCCATCTTAATAAGTCTTGCCGCTGCGATGCGATATGCTTTCAGCTTTAATAAATCCTGTGTAGTCGCAGACTTTGCGAGATCGCATAGCGAAGGAAGAATTTCGTGCAGAGTTGCGATTCCTTCCATCCGTGAAGCGATAATGTTGAGTTCATTTTCATTCCGAATACAGATCGCATAACTCTTCACTCCTATTTGTCCAAGGAGTGCAAATGTAACAAGCCTGACCACTTTTTTTTCATCCAACCCGATGTTGAACTCTTTGCTTAAATCAAAGAGTGTATTGAGTTCTTGAATTTTTCGATCAAGACTTCGATTTGCTTCCTTCACTTGATCGATGATGAGAGCCTTCTCGATCGCTGCACCGGACAGATTGACTAATGATTGAATAATTTTTTTATCGAGAGCTGAGAATGGAGATTTCGTTAACCTCTCGCCGAGTGTGATGTATCCAACGATTCGTCTTTGAGAAAGAATCGGAATTATCAGCGATTGCTGATTATGAGTGAGAAACTCCAACCATCCGGAATTTCCGCGTATCATTATTTTTGCCAGTTGAATAGAGCGCAGCATGTGTTCTATTTCGATGCTTTGTCCGACGATGGAATTATCCAATCCTTTTGCTGCTATCACTTGAAATAATTTTCCACCGCGCTTAAGAAGAACTATGCCGCGGGTGACGAGCATCTTGCCCATCAGTGTGCGAAGAACTGTACTGAGAATAAAATCGAGTTCGAGCGAGGAATTGATGATAGTGCTGAACTCAAACAATGGTAATAGATCGGAAGCTTGCTTTCGATCTACCGATGTTAATTGTAAGCTTGAGCGTTTCGTTGCTACCTCTCTGCAACTGTGGATGCACTGGAGAGGTACTTGATAAGCCGTACTTCGTTCCGTCTCCCCCGATGGAAATTATATTCCACTTTGTCCATAAGTTTTTTCATCAAATAGACACCAAGTCCGCCTCTCTTGCGATGGCCAATGTGTTCTTTCAAATCCGGCTGACGGATTGTGGAAGGATCAAATGATTTGCCGCTGTCATATATGCGAATCTCAAACGAACGATTGTTTTGGAAAATTGTAACTTCAATTTCCTTATCTGTTGCATACTGATATGCATGCTTGATGATGTTTGTGCACGCTTCATCAACTGCCAGCACAATATTAGCGACGTCTTCTTCAGAAAAGCCGGCCGCACGTGCCGCTTCAGCAACAAACTCTCTTATTATGAGAAGATTGTCTGTCCGGCTGAGAATTTTTTTCGATCTATGTGCTGCCTGTGTTTCCATGAGCTTTTACAGAATCCGTTTCATTGCCCGTTTTTATTTCTTCGCTTCATGAAATCGAACGACTGCTTCTTGTTCATCTTTAAATATTTCGTATAAAATTGGAAAACCCAGCAAATCAAATACGTTGTACACCTTCGGTGTCATATTCGTCAACTTGATGTCTCCTTTATTTTTACGCACGTCTTCGACATACGCCATAAACACTCCTAACCCTGCGCTGCTGATGTACGAAAGATCGCGGCAGTTCACGACGATATTAAATTTATTTTCCGTCATCAGCTTCTGAAATGCGGTTTCGAGATCAGGTGCAGTGTGAGCATCAAGGTACCCCTTGAGTTCAATCACGCTGACGTCCTCCCTGTCCCGTTGGTGGATTTTAAAATCAATCATGGTGGTCTCCTTCTTGTACTTCTCTCCTTGCAATCAATTGCATCTCCATCAGAATTATCCTTAACTATTTTCTACCCACTTCAATATAATGAGTGTCACATCGTCATTATACGTTCCCTGACCGATAAAAGTTTGGACATTGTCCAATATCCGCTCTTTCATTTCATTAGCCGAACAATCAGTGCATTCACTTGCTATTTGCATCAACCGCTCGTAGCCATATTCTTCCATCTCTGCATTGCGCGATTCGGTAATGCCATCAGTGTAGAAGATGCAGATGTCGCCAGGCTGGAGTTTAATAGTGCGCTCTTCCGTCGCTTGTTCAAACTGCGTACTATCTGTCAGTCCTAAACCGATGCCCGTTGATCGTATTAATTCAACCGAATTGTGCGAAACATGAATCAACGGACAGTGTCCTGCACGTGCAAACGTGAGTGCTGCGTTCCGAACATCAAGTACAGCATATATCGCACTAATAAACATATTCTTTTCCAAAGTTTCCATGAGCGCATCATTTGCACGCGAAAGTAATTCCCGTGGTGTCGTACAAATTTTACTTAACGACATTACGATTCCCTTCACTTCCGCCATGTAGAATGCAGCAGAGACGCCTTTCCCTGAGACATCACCAACGACAATTCCAATTCGTTCATCGGGAAGGTTAATGACATCATAATAATCTCCGCCAACTTCCAATGAAGATTCCGATACCGCTGCAAATTCTACCGATGACAAATTTGGCAGGGATTGAGGAAGCAATCGTTTCTGCATCCGCTGTGCGACCATCATTTCTTGATGCAGACGCTCTCTTTCGATTGATTTGGAAATCAAACGTGAATTTTCTATTGCAATGCTGACATGGTCGGCAAATGTTGTCATGACATCGATATCGTCTTGATCAAATGCATTCTGAAAGTCCTTCGTAGCATACAAAACACCGATAAGTTTTCCATGGGATAGAAGCGGAACAGTAAGCATAGAACCGCGTGCAAATCCCTTCTCTTTCAAATGTTTCGTCCGCCGATCCGACCATATATCTTCAATGAGTAGTGCTTTGTGCGAATCCATAAGATATCGCTGCAATTGTGTCCCATCATCTGTAGCGATGAGGTTAATTTCTTGCTGACTGATGTTACGTTTCGCAACTACTTCCACAGATATCTCACCTGTGTTATCGTTTACAGAAAATAGTTCCAGCCAGACACTGCGTGCACCGCACACTTCCGATGTCATTTGTGTAACTGTGTTTAGCAGGTCATTGAAATCGAACACCTGGGTCACTAAACGGCTCAAGTTATGTAACGATATTAATTCCGACTGTTTGCGTTCGAAAACTTCTGCTGTCGGTAGGTGAAACAATGTACTTATAAAGGTAACACTAAAATAAACTGTGCCGAATATTGCATTGAGTTGGATGAACGTATGGAGAGGTCTGCTGTATGTATAAAGATTTTCGCCGCTGCCCGATCTTTGAGCAAGATAGACATCCAATATGACGAGTGCGATAAAGAGCAATACTGAATAGACGATAGAATATTTTTTTTCACGTTTTGAAAGATACACAATCCAATTTTGCTTGAACGAATTCACGATAATCAACGCAACAGCCAGTGAGAAGAATAGTGAAGCGAATATGTTGCCCTCCGGCAGAAGAAAAGGGAAATCTGCGGCGCATGCTGCAAAGAGGAATAAGAGATAGGCAAGATAATATCGCCAGGTTGTTTTGCGGCGTTTGAAGAGCACCAAGTCGTGGATGATGATGAGCAAATACAAAGACAGCACTCCCAGCACCAAAATAAAGAGAGTCGCAGCAAGCAACGTCAGCGCTGATTGGTGAATGTGGAAAGATCCCCCTCCTGAAATATTATGAGGTTGGATGAATGAACCAATTGCTAATATAAGCAGGGAGAGAACGACTGCAAAAAATACACGCCCAATTTCCCTTGGAGCATTGCGCTGTAACATCTTTCGTCGTTGTTCGATGAACAGACCGATGAGCGCGAATGAGGTAATAACGAAAAGTTCGCGCAGGATTGTCATGCCGGCATTATCAAACTCAACTGCGGCACGGATAACATCGTACGTAAAAACAAGTGGTAAAAGAATTGCCGGGATAATCAGCAATACTAATCTTTTTATCGAAGATATATTAACCATTGCCCTCTATCCATAACCCATTTAAATATATTTTCAAAACAAACCAACGATAATGTTCTCCTACTTTCCTTTTAGATTGTGAATGAATTTGCAGCACTACATCTTGTTCGTAATAATTCTTTAAAAGTTACGGAATAGTTGAAATATTTAGATATGGGAATAAGAGAATATGGACGTGAATCGATTATGTTCGATATCTTCAGTATGAGCGACATCGATTTACTAGTAATGAAAAATTGGTAAGAAAAAAAAGACCGCAAATGGTCTCTATAGTTACCCTTATCATAGAAACACATTGGCGATCTTCTTATCTGATGAAAGAATCTATACGCTATATTCAGCGATAAAACGATCAACGTCGCGGGCGTATGATGAAGAGGGAAATTCTTTTTTTAGCATCTGAAGAAGATCGATGGCTTTTTCCTTCTTCCCGGCTGCTGCATAGTTTGTTGCTGACCTCTGCAAATTTTCCGGTGCTTGACCCGCCGTCATATTTTTTGACGCCGCTTTTTCAAAATAGGAAGCCGCATGGCTGAAATCGCCTTTCACTTCATAACAAGCCGCCATTCCTGCGTAGGCAGAGGCGGTGATCATCTTATCTGATATACTGATATCATCGTATGTGCTCAGAGCTTTATCATAATTTTTTAGCGCGAAGTAGGAATTCGCTAAGTAGAGCTTTGCAATTTCACCTGCTTGTGTAGTGCCATGTTCATCCACCACGGCTTGCAATCCCTGGGTGCCTTCTTGAGGAACGCCATTGATAGCAAGATCATATCTTCCTTCATCGTAGTACGGTGTCAGCTTGGCAAGCATAAGCGTCGCCTTTTCATTTGAATCAACTCGACTTTTACTCCAGAGAAAACCGATGACTACGAGCGCTGCAAGTCCGATTCCGACGTAAGACAGAATCTTTGTGTTTGCATCTATCCACTGGCGCGCTTCAAAATATTTTGTTACAAGTTTATCTTCTTTGATTTCTCTTCTGGAAATTTTTTTCTGTGGTTTCAGCATGTCGATTCCTAAATCAGTGAATAAATCAATTGTCTGTGCGCCCGAGGCGATTCGAACGCCTGGCCTACAGCTCCGGAGGCTGTCGCTCTATCCAGCTGAGCTACGGGCGCAAGCATATTGTAATTGATAGTAATGTAGATAAGTTTTCGAAGAGATTCAAATGCTAAGTAAATCCTATTGGTTGTCTTAGCGAATTTCTATTATACTTACTAAATTAAACTTATAATTTTTCAGATTCCATAATGTGTTTTTGAGTATTACTATATTGTCATTTGACTTAGTTTGATAAAAGAAATACATTTTTTAAACCATACTCACTCCTAAGCAATGAACATTCATAAATGAGACAATACAAAAACAAGGATGGTTGATGTTAAAATTTAAATCTGTTATGGAATATAATCTTTTCTCTCGGTCAGTAATGTATTCAAGCCGATTTCTGAGGTCATCTCAGACAGACAGATTTCTTGATACCGTATTGGAAAAGGGTCATAAGCAATATCGAACTATCGTTAAAGATACAATCCTTTGGCGCGCGCAGTTAGGTAATGATTTGCATACCGTCAATGCGGGAAAATTTAAAGTGCAACAACCAACCCCTTTTTCAGAAAAAAGAATGAAACCCCCAAAAGGTCGTGCAAAAGAAGGCCGAGCAAATCCAAAAGGTATTCCATATCTTTATGCATCAGACACTAAAGAAACTGCAATGGCTGAAGTTAGACCTGGATTAAGTATGCTAATTTCCGTCGCACAATTGAAGACCTTACAAGATTTAAGAATAATTGATTTTGTAAGTGAAAATAATTTTACCCTCTTGGAATATTACCTAAAAAATGATCCTGCAAATATTGACAAATATATATGGTCAAGTATCGGTGAAAGTTTTTCAAAACCAGTGAACCCAAGTGATGATTTAGCAGAATATATTCCGACACAAATTATCACCGAATTATTTAAAAATGATGGTTTCGATGGTCTCGCATATCAAAGTAGTTTTGGTAAAGGGCAGAATCTTCTTTTCTACGATATTAACAGTGTGGAAATAACTGACTGCACGCTGTTTGAAGTAAAGAAAATTAGTCATGAATTTAAAAAGGCAATTATTTTATAAAACTCACTCCATCTTTTTCTCTACTGCAAGAATAATTTCAGTTTTTTCACAACAATTTCCGGAGTAATCGACAACATACACTCAAATGTCTTTATCGGACATTTAACTCCGCCATGGATCGAACACGGACGGCATTTCAGTCCATTTGTTTCTACGACAATATCACGAGGCCCGCGCGGCGCAAAACCAAATTCCGGAACAGTCGCGCCAAAGATAGCAACGACTGGAGTTCCCACTGCAATAGCAAGATGCATCGGTGCGCTGTCGTTTGAAATTAATACTTTGCAGCGACGAATCAATTCAGCAGATTGAAGCAATGATAATTTGCCTGCAGTATTGAAAACATTTTTTACCTGTGCAATCTCCATCACTTCTTTGCACAATGCCTCATCTTCTTTTCCCCCAACAAGAACGACGGCAATGTTTTCTGCTGAAATGTGTTTGCACACAGCAGCAAACCTGTCTGCCGGCCAGCGTTTGGTATTCCATATCGTGCCCGGAGCTGCTGCTACAATATTTTTATACCGATTCAATCCATAGTCATTCAAAATCGAATCGATAATTTGTGTATCATGAATTGAAGGATAGAGCCGAGGTAGTCCGGTCGCTGTTATAGGAAGTTTCAACGGACTCAACAGAGTAAGATTTCGTTCAATTTCGTGATCTGTAGGATTATAGCGCACAATTCTCTTGAACAACCATCGTCCCGCACTTCTATCAAATCCGATGCTCATTGTCGGTTTTAACATCCAGGTTAAAAGCGCACTTCGTAAAGATCTATGAGGAACAATAACCAAATTATAATTCTGTGAGCTGAGTCTCGTTCGGAACTGCCATAAACATTTCAATCCTTTATCGCTTCCACGCTTGTCATACTGAATAATTTTGGAGATGGCGGGATGATTGGCAAATATTTCTGCCGTTCGAGGAACTACAATAACATCGATTAAAGATTGCGGATAATTTTGTTTAAGGACTTGGATAAGAGGCAGTGTGAGAATCGCGTCGCCAATGAATGCAGTCTGAATAACTAAAATTTTGTTCAATGACTCTGCCACTACAGTGTCTCCACTCGATCTGGAACATGCTTCCACCGTTTATGCATCCACATCCATTGTTCCGGGTATTGCCGTATAATTTCCTCCGTCATGTGAACTTGTCGCCTGGTCAATTCAAAAACATTAACATCCGAGAAACCAACTAAGTCATCACTCGGTACATGCACTAAGTGCATGAGATAATTTCCATTTTCTTGCCGTACGGTACATCCTAAAACAATCGGCGCGCCTGTCTTCAAACAAAAAATAGCAGGACCTTGAAATGTCGGTACTTGTCGTCCAAAGAACTCTACCGAAACACTTTCCTTCGGAGCTGTTTGATCTGCGGCAAGCGCAACAATTCCTCCTTGTTGAAGCGTCCGTAGAATTTCACGAACACTCACACCCATGGGCACTACTTTGACTCCGAACAATTCGCGCCATTGACTAATGAGGCGGTCAACAAGTTCATTTGATTGGGATTTCACAATAGCGCATACTGGCGCATCAGTATAGACTGAGATCGCTTGAGCTGCAAGTTCCCAACTGCCGAAATGGGCCGTCAGAAAAACAATGCCTTTCTTCTTCTCCAGAAGCCGTTCTAACAAATCGAAATTATCAATAAACACTCTCCGCTTGATTCCTTCTTTTGTCATCTTCTGAGACCAGAGTAATTCGATGAATGTTGCGCTAATATTTTGGAATGAATAAAACGCAATTTGCTCCCGCCTTTGTGCGTCCATTTCCGGAAAGGCATTGCGAAGATTCCGTAATGCTACTTCTCTGCGCGATTTCAATAACGGGTATGCAATGCGAGCGAGGGCAAAGCCGGTTTTGTGAATAAGCTGCAATGGCAGTAATCTGATAATGAAACCGAAACATCGGAAAATAAAATATTCTATAATGTGTTTTTTTTTGATAGACATAGCACTTTGATATCTGTCGGTTGATAAACGGTTATTAGCTTTAATCCAATCACTCACCCATCGCTTTAACAATGACACGTTTCCGCCGCTGGCCATCAAACTCGGCATAATAGATTTGCTGCCATGGTCCAAAATCCAATTCGCTTTTTGTCACTGGAATAATGACTTCATGATGGATAAGAAGACTTTTCAGATGCGAATCACCGTTCGATTCCCCTGTTCGATGGTGACGGTACTCTTGATTAAATGGTGCAAGCTTTTCCAACCATTCATCAATATCTTGAATCAATCCTGATTCCGCATCGTTGATATACACTCCCGCTGTGATATGCATCGCCGATACGAGAATCATTCCCTCTTTGATTCCACTCTTTGCAAGAATTTGTTCCACCTCAGAGGTTATGTTTATATACTCACGATGTTTTTTCGTGTTGAACCAAAGATACTCCGTGAAAGATTTCATAATATTTCCTTTTCAGAATACGGTACCAGCGCCAGAAAGCCCAATGGCGATATGGCTACGCTCAACCGCTCGTCTTTAACTTTAAGGTTGATGCCTGAGAATTGATTTTTCCATAATTGGGATGCGCCAGCAGGCATTTGAATGTTCGCTTCTATTTTTTCGTTAACAAAGTTGACAACAATAAGAACAGAATCATCTCCTGAAGAACGAATAAATGAAAATAGATGATAACTTGCAGAATTCTGTGCGTTCCAATACGAGCCGTATCGCAATGCCGGATGATTTCGGCGAAGTGTGTTTAAGTCTTCATACAATTTATTGGACAAATCTAATTGTTTAGTGTTTCCGGCTTCGTCGCCAGTGTAGATAAGAGGCACACCGGGAAGAGTAAATGCAAGAATCGCAATTGTCTTTGCATTCTGAGAAGATGAGTTATTGATACCTCGTATATCTTCTATATTTTCATCGCGCATTATTTTGAAACGCAGATGCAGCGATCCTTTTGGGAATTTTAGGAATTCCGCGTTCATAGAATCGTTGATAATTGACGCGGGAACTGTACCGCTAACGATATTCGCCAATGTATTATTCATATTCCACGAACAGGTCAGATCAAATGCCTTGATGTGATGCTCTGGAAGCATGCTTTCCGAAATCATAAGCACTGGTTTGATCTTGTCTAATTCGTTCCGAGCAACATCCCAAAAGTCTGTCGGAATCAATTCCGCCGATCTGCACTGGAAGCCATCGATACCGATTTCCTGAACCCAGAATTTCATCACCGCAATCATATACTTACGCAGTTCGTGCTGGTTGTAGTCAAATTGCGCAACATCGCTCGATTCAGAATTGGGCGAAACAATCGCTCCCTCTTCATTATGAACAAACCAATCCGGATGTTCCATCAGAAGCTGACTATCCCATGCGGCTTGGTTGGCGACAAGATTGATAATGATTTTCAGACCTTGTTGATGTGTTATGTTGACTAATGATTGAAAATCTTTAAGTATGCCGAATTCCGGGTTGACTGCATAAAAATCTTTTATCGCATCAAGACTTCCAATTTGTCCTCTCCTATTCAATTCACCTATCGGATGAATCGGCACTAGCGAGACAATTGTGATACCACGCTTCCTTAATTCTGGAATTTGTGCTTCAAGCGTTTTAAATGTTCCATCTTTTGAAAACGAACGAAGATTGATTTCATAGATGACGGCATTCTTCACCCACTCTGTGCTGATGCGTGCATTCAAATCATTATATTTTATTTTGGTGCATCCAAAATAATGAATTGAGCAGTACACAAATACAACAACAGTCGTAGTAATTAGAAATCTTTTATTCAAAGAGACTCTTCTTTTTTGTGAATTAGTTAAAACGTCCCAAATCTGTCCAGCACAAGCATTTTCCCCGTTTCTGTTTGTTCAACTTTAATCTTACGATTGAGTGATGGAAATTCCTCGCCAGGATTCCAGTTTCCCATGGCTCCGCTGTTCGTATATTTATATTCTATCTCAGCACCGACCGGCAATTGGATTTCAACTGCCCAAATACTATCATCAGCAACTATATCTCCGTGCGTGCCGTCATTAAATAATCGCACTTTATTCGGAATCCAACTCCCTAATTCTTCATGATTCCCAACAATGTAAAGAGTCTTACGGACATACATTCCGCGGGCATCACACTGAAAAACCACAGTGATTAAATCCTGCTGACTTTGTGCCATCGTTCCTTGTGCTTGTCGAGTTATTTTTTTGGAAGAATCAAATGTGATTGGTTCAAACTCCCGTTTTGGCATTTTTCCACCGGCAAGTTCTGCAAACTTGTAGATATTTTGAAGATGAGTTATATAGGCACGATCAAATGGTTTGTCTCCAGCGGGAGCATTCTGATCCGTACCATACCACCAAAACCAATCTGAGCCCTCTGCAGCGTACATCGACTCCCATGCTCTATATGCATACCAGGCTTTTGTCTTCTCCTTTGGTGTAGGTTTCTTGGGGTCTGGCTGAATAATACCGGAGACTTCTATATCTTTTCGGGCAGTGAGCAAATACTCCCAGGCTCTATTTTCTTCATCTTCACCAATCCATGTATCATAGTTTGCATTAATCCACGAACCGGGATAAAGCCATTCGATCTTTGGAAATGTTTCAACTGGGTGGGCTGGGATATTTCTTCGCGGATTACCATTGATATATTCGGTAACAGTTGTCGTCATCACCTGCTGTGTTTCAAACAATTTTGAGAGTTTCCGATAAAGGCCATTTTGAAAAGCCTTTCCATCATTATCGTAGCGATACCACTCCCAAGCGTTCTCTCCATCAAGAATGACGGTCAGTAATCGATCCTGCTCGCCATCTTCTGATACATATCGCAATACTCCACGGATAAAGTCGTCCGCAGCATCTTCACCTTGATAATTTTTATAAACGAACCCAATTTTGTCGGATAACTCGGTCTCTCTAAAAACAATTACAACAGCATCTTTTACTCTCGAATCGTGCTCGGGGAAAACAGCATAAGGATAGAAACAAGGATTCGCCCCTGTCTTTGAACGCTCAAGTATCTTCTGGTCTGTTGCTATCCACTTGATTCCTTGGTGAGCAAAGACCGAAATAACATCATGAGCTATTGAACCTTCACCAGGCCACATACCTGTCGGCTTCGTTCCAAAAGTCTTTTTGAACTTGGTTACCGCCTTCGCTACTTGCACCTCAGCATCTTTCGGAAAATGGAATCTCGATGGCATAGGATCGTTTGGCTGAGACAGTTTGGCAAGATCTGAATCATAAATCAATGGTAAAATGGGATGATAGTAAGGCGTTGTCAGTATTTCAATCTGCCCTTTGTGTGTGTGTGGATGGTACATCAATCTCTTATGAATGGGAATAATAGCTGCCAGGACTTTATATGTTTCTGCAACGATACGGTTACAATGTTCTTCAGTGATTTTTTCCTTAAGAGTATATGTCCCATCCAAATTATTCTGAATAAGGTCTGTAAGATTGATCGATACACCTGTGGCAAGTTTTTGCGGCTGATCAAAAAAATCCGGATCGAACGATGCAAGGAAAAACCAGAACTTTATTTCACGAATCTCTTGCTCAGACAATCCATTTTTTCCGACTTGAGAATATTTTTCTCTCAAGGCCTTATATTCCGGGAACCTTGAAATGATTATTTCACTCACACCAAAGGCGTTCCAAACATTCGTAAGCAAGTATCTATAATCCTGATCATTGAACCGAGCAGTCGGTTTAAGCGCAAGATCGATCCACGGGTCTGTTTTGCCTCCATATCTTGCAAAATATTTCATTGCGTTCACACGGTTCTTCTTTACATCAACAAATGGCGCCAAACGCTCGACATAGTATGTCTGTAATTGTGAAAGCAGTGATGAAGTCAAATTAACGGTAAAATGAATATTTGGATACTTCTCAAGTATCGCCGCCATATCATAGTAATCCTTGGTTCCGTGTGTGCGCACCCAAGGTCCCTGGAGTTGGTCTGATTCTGGATCAAGATATAATGGCTGATGCTGATGCCAGATAATATTTAGATAGAGTGTTTTACCGGTCTTCGGATATATATCATTCATGACAAATGCCTTGTCTGAAAAACAATTTCTCTACATAATAAATAAGAACATTTCTATTTCCAATAACTGACAGGAAAAATAGGAATGGCTAACTAAAACGAGCCGTGCATATGAATAGAAAAAAGGCGTCGAGATTTCCTATCCCGGCGCCTTTATTTTTACACTTAGACCTAACCGTTAATGTTGAGCAAGGACAGCTTCTTTTGCAGCCTTCGCAACGCGGAATTTTACGACTGTTTTTGCAGGTATATTTATTTGCGCTCCAGTGGCAGGATTGCGTCCGATACGGGCTTTACGATCAACCAGAACCAATTTACCAATACCTGGTAAAGTAAAAGAGTTTTTCGCTTCCCGATATGCCAAAGCTGCGATCTCTTCTAATATCCCCACTGCATCTTTCTTCTTCAACTCAAACTTGCTTGCAAGATGAGCTGCAATCTGGCTTTTCGTCATTGCTTTTCCCATAGGAGTCCCTTTTATAATGATTAATTATTTGTGATTTGTTTAGTAAACTAAAAATATAACAAATGAGAATTAATATTCATTCCCTATTATTAAATAATTCTTAAGCAAATATATGTTGTTTTTCAATCAAATGTCAACAAAAAAATCATTTTCTTCAATGTTTTCAACATGTTCCATTGCCACCGGTTTTCCCCATCTCAAAAATAGGAAACCAGATTTTAATTATGAGCTTTATTTGAGATGTAAACATACATGAATATTCTTTCACCATTAATTATTTGATCTTAATATCGCAACACTTTTGCTAATCACTATTTAACCAACAAATCCGATTTATTATTTTGGACTATTTTAAAAGTCTTTCTGTCAATCTTTTCTATCATACTAAAATCATCTTGCTTCGCGAGACATTATCCATTAACTTAATGAAGTAATTATCACGGGGTCGTAGCTCAGCTTGGTTAGAGCGCCTGCCTGTCACGCAGGAGGTCGCGAGTTCGATCCTCGTCGGCCCCGCAAAAAGCTCATCACACGATGGGCTTTTACTTTTAGGAACGATTTACCGCATTACACGCATATAATGCAGAATTAAACGAGCGATCTAAAATAGTTTCTTTGGAAATCTTCGTCAACATCTCAAAAAACAAGGATTTTTGATGTTCGCGTTCAATTGAGCCTCTCTATCATATTTTTAGAAAAGTCGTAATCTTAATCCAATTCTAGCATTACTACAGATTTTGCAGGCAGATTAACGTTGAGTATTCCTTTTTGCAGTTGAGCTCCAGAAAAAGGTTTTATCTTTACTTCTTCTGGCTTTCCAAAATCGTTGTATGCATTCATTTTTTCAGCAGTAATAATTTCTCCGGAAACTTTTTTTACTGATGCACCCCGGATTTCACAGCTTAATTTCCTTTCTTTCGCCGGATCTAAATTCGTTATGCTGATGTGTATCTTTCCATTTTTATCCTTCGATGCTGAAACGCTTAACGATTGTATTTTATCAGTTCCGTTAGAGTATTCTTCACTTTTTAATTTGATTGGGAGCATGATTGCATCCTGATGCACTGAATACATTTTGAAAACATAATAGGTTGGCGTTAACACTATTTTGTCATCTTTCGTCAGGATGACGGACTGTAAAACATTTACCATTTGGGCAATATTTGCCATCCTGACATGGTCGCAATGGTTATTGAAAATATTTAGATAGAGTCCGGCTGTCACAGCATCGCGTAATGTGTTTTGCTGGTACAGAAAAGCCGGATTATCGCCTGGTTCTGGATCAAACCAATTTCCCCATTCATCTGCAATCAACGCAATTTTCTTCTCAGGATCATAACGATCCATAATAGTAGAATGTTGGTACAAGTTTTCATCAACAAATACAGTCTTTCGCATGGTATTGAACCATTCACTCTCGTCAAAATTGACTGCCGCTCCTTTCTTGGTCCAGTTATGGCAAATTGTATAGTAATGATAGGAATACCCCTGGATGAGAGCACTATTCTTTTTGGTGGCTTTCATAATTGTCTCTGTCCAATTGAGATCATCAGAAATACCACCGGAGAGAATCTTGAATTCACCCGGACAAAAGGTGGAAAATTGTTTATAAAGATTAGAATAAAACTCTGGAGTCATATTACCACCGCAGCCCCAAGTCTCATTTCCCATGCCCCAGAATTTTACTTTCCAGGGTTCACTTCGCCCGTTGAGCCGACGAAGGTTTGCCATCGGACTATCATTGTTAGAATTGACATATTCTACCCAATCACGTGCTTCTTTGATTGTTCCGCTGCCCACATTAATAGAAAGATACGGCTCGGCACCAAGCAATTCACAAAAATCTAAGAATTCATTTGTACCAAAACTATTATCTTCCACAACTCCACCCCAAGTCGTGTTAACAAACTTCGGTCTTTTTTCAGCGGGTCCAATCCCATCCATCCAATGATATGTATCGGCAAAGCATCCACCTGGCCAGCGAATAACAGGAACGCGAATGGTTTTTAGAGCAGCCAGAACATCGTTACGAATGCCGCGCGTGTTCGGTATCGTGGAGTTTTTGCCGACCCAGATACCGCCATAGATACATCTTCCGAGATGTTCTGTAAAATGTCCGTAAATATATTTACTGATTGTATCTTTTCCCATGGCGGCATTGACAATGAGTGTATTTGCAGATTGCTGTGCATTGACTCCAAAAGCAATCGTGAGGATGAAGAAGAAAAGTGTGATATATTTTTTCATGATTTATAGCATCTCCATACTTGTAATTTATAATGATGTAATGAACTCTGTTCTAAACTTATTTCCATACAAGATATAAAAATCTTTTTAATGATTCTTGAAGTGTTTGTTGTATGGCTGCATTCTTTTTAGCAGTGGGAAGGGCTATCTCGAAGATACTGAGGTTGAGCATTAAGATAGCGAGTTAGCAAGACAAGGAGGCGTTGCGCGACATTAAGTAACAGTTACTGGGTCGTAGCACAGCTTGGTTAGAGCGCCTGCCTGTCACGCAGGAGGTCTCGCGAGTTTGACCCTCGCCGGTCCGCAAAACGCCCATCACAGGATGGGTGTTTACTTTTAGGAACCAGAGGCGGCAATGGTTATCTTTTTTTTACTTGATATTCGAAGAATTTCAGTGTAGGATGTTGGCGATAAAAGAAGTACTTATCAGAGTTCTATTTTTTCCATAGAACACCTCGGGAAGATACTAATAAAATATTTTTCGGATATGTTTCCTTACTTTTCGAATTTGCCTCAATGGTTTGATACAAATATAATACATTGAGGAGAAAAGCGGTACTATTAAAATTACAAATTAACAGAGTTATTCAGAGGTCTCCGTTGAATTATTGTATTCATCAATAACCAACATTATCTTTCCTATAACAATAATTCTTTCCAATGAAAATGAAAAAACACGATTCTTCGCAGTATATAAATAACATAGAAGAGAACCTTCCCTTCTGGCTCATCATTGCAATTTTTACCGGCGCAACGATGATCTTCTTTCGCGCACAACTGTTTGAAGGTTATTATTTTTGGACCGGCCTCTATTCTGATTTTGCAGAGATGCATCTTCCTCGACAAATGTTCGCCGCAAAATATTTACGGGATTTTTCGCTTCCCTTCTGGAATCCCTATACCTTCGGCGGTATGCCTTTTCTTGCAGAACCGGAAGTTGGTTTTTTTTATCCGCCGACGATCATCATGAATTTATTATCACTACCAGGGCACTTACCGGTTATGGAATTACAACTTGCAATCATGTTTCATTTTTTGCTCGCAGGTATTTCAATGTATTTGTTTGTTCATTTGATTACGAAGAATCAAATGGCTGGTATTATTTCTGGTTTGTCATACGCTTTTTCGGCAATTTTTGCCCTTCATTTTTTGGATTACATTGTTCTGTATCCCATTGCATGGCTGCCGCTAGTAATGTTCTTCCTCTATAGATCATTGGACACATTGCATGTTCGAAACGCACTCTACGGCGGTTTTGTTTTGGGTATCAGCATGCTTGCTGGTCACATGCAATCGGTTTTATATATGTTTCTATTCTTCGGTATGTTTATTTTTTGGTGCGCTCTCCATCAGCTTTATAAAAAGAATTTCGTGCCTCGCTATTGGTTACATTTTTGGGGAATCACAATCATATTTTTATCTGTCGGAATCGGACTGTTCGCAATTCAACTTCTTCATTCTCATGAATTGGCTGCTGAAAGTACCCGTAGCATCATGACATACGAAAAAGCGGTCGAGGCTTCGGTTGATCCAAAACAATTGCTCACTGCTGTAGTGCCAAAACTTTTCGGACATTTAGATGGTTTTGATCCTGACATTCCATTCTTTATCGCACCAAATAGTGCTAGTTATTATTATTATTGGGCAACTGCTTTTTATTTTGGCATCACCGCACTCATCTTAGGAATCGTCGGCGCTGTGCATAACTACAAAAATTATCTTGGTGGTTTTTTTATTTTCACAGGATGGCTTGCGATTCTTTACGCTCTCGGCGAGCACAGCTTTGTTTTCAAACTATTTTTTAATCTTCCCCCATTTAATCTTTTTCGTGGACCGAGCAGAATATTATTCCTTCTTGTATTTTCCATGAGTGTGCTGGCAGGATTCGGTTATGTCGCGATACGAAAATACTTTGTTTCATTAAGAGAAATATCACTCATCTCCTGCGTTCCATTGATTATCGCTTTTCTTGTTACAAGCGGATATTTACACAACTTGCTTCATGTACCACTCCAATATAGAAATGCAATTGAAGGGTACGGATTGTACGCTTTGTTCATCTCTCTTTTTTCTGCAGCGATTCTTTTTCTCATGTTAAATAAATCCATTCATCCATTTGTTGGTGGAATATTGCTCTGCTTGCTGATAATCATTGATTTGAATGTGTTTGGTTCATCGTTCAAAAATGGAAAAGACGACCCTGAAAATGGTTATCAAATTTCTCCGGACGCTTTATCCAAATTACGCTCAAAACCACCGTCAGATATTTTCCGCATTTCTGGGCGTGAAGGTTACATTTTTGCGCTAAAACGAAATCACGGATTGTACAGCGGGATCATGCAGATCGAAGGAGAAGATCCGTTAAATCTTAGAAAAAGAATCCCACCGGCGCCGACATCACAAGATGTTATCGATCTCATGAACATTCGCTATTCTTTTCTGGGTGATACTTCGAGCCATATGGCTTTTTTTCAGCTAAATAATCCGAAATATCCTCATTCGCGATTATTATATTCTGCCCGTGTTCTGCAGGAAGACAGTATTTCTAATGTTATGCGATCTGGAAAAGTAGATTTCGGTAAAGAAGTTGTTTTGGAAAAAATGAATACTGATTTTGTGCTGCCGGTAAATGCGAAAGTTCCTTTTTCACATTCGTTGGAATGCAAGGAATACTCAGACAATCGAATGGTGTATTTTGTGACGACCGAAGAGAATGCTATTCTATTAGTCGATGAGATTTGGTATCCCGCATGGAAAGCAAAAATTGATGGTACATCAACCGAAGTGTTGAGGGCGAATTATTGTTTTCGCGCAGTTACTGTTCCTAAGGGAACTCATACGATAAAGTTTTACTACGAATCCGAAGCTTTTATCCGCGGGGCATGGATAACGATCGGTACGTTTGTTCTTTTTCTTGCCGGCATTATTGTCACCACTATTCAAGAAAAGAAATCATTATCTGAAAAATAGTAATCAGCGTTTTTCTTTCGTACAGTAAGCGATAGAATTGAAAGTCAATTGCAGAATTCTTGTGACCACTGTTAAAAGATTCCACGATAAAATGGCGGCATCACAAAACGCGATAGTATGGGGGGTAAGCCAGCAACAACAATCGGGAATGAATGGCAATAAGTTGCATTCAGTTTCTTGCTTCCGTTTTCATCGTTTTGTATATTAAGATATAATTGAGAAAATAAGTTTCCAAAACGATCATTAAATATAACGAATAGCAGTCGTTTTGAGAACCCCGTTGCATGGAGCTAAAGCGGGATATATATATTAGATGCACCCATAGCTCAATTGGATAGAGCGGCAGCCTACGGAGCTGTAGGTTGGGGGTTCGACTCCCTCTGGGTGCACATAGTAAAAAAGCCCTGAATACACAGGGCTTTTTCTTTAGAAACAAGTTTTCCGCACCACGATTTTCCACTTTATTCTAGCACAATTTTCATCTGGCATGCTTCACAATCGAATTCAAGCCGATACTTATTCTTTGCATCCTGTAAGAATAACGGTTTTGCATGAGAAATATTTTTCCCTGTACAAAGACCATATTGGAAACGCAAACAGTGTTTCATTGTCATGACGGTCTTGCCGTTTGCCGCGTTCTGCAGCTCAAATGCTTTCTCAATATGTTCTACGCCATGTCTACGGTAGAATGCTTCTGCTTTCTTGTTTGCGACATTCGATGTATAATCTAATTGATTTTCCGGATATGGCTCATTATTAGATTGAATAAAAGAAGTCTTCTTGGCGTAAAGTCTCGATCGTTCCACCTCCAATTGTCGTATTCCTTCACGCCGCATTGCGTTACATATCCCCACGGGAAGAAAATATGGTTGATTCCAGACAACATTTATTTCTTTGCAAACAAAGATCGTATCACCTAATTTCGTAAGGTGGTGACGGACATTTTCTTCCGCCTGATTTTTGTTTTTTGCAAGATTCTTTTCACAAACTTGCATAGCTTTTATTGTTATACCATTTTCATCTTCAATGGAAATAGCAAAACCATCATTTGATTCCACAAATTGCATTTTCACTGCAATGAGGCGCTTCGTCGCATCTGCTTGGAGTTCTTTGGCAAACGAATAATCATAATTACGATAAATCAATGTTCCAATTTCAAGCCCATCGATCTCAGAAAGAAATATCTTCTTCCCTTCTATCTTATTTATATTTGTTCCTAACAATTCATTGCGTGCATTGAAAAAACAGATGCCATCTCCATTATGAAATGTCTCTTGCGTCTCTTGAATAAAGTAATTGCGTCCTATCTGCTTCACTTTTCCTAAATATGCACCGGTAGATTTTGGTGTGTACAGAGAAAGAATATCTTTACTCCGTCTTCGGATGAAGTGTTCGGTAAATCCGCGATTGAATGTTTTAGATGGATTGGGTTGAAATGATACAATTGTTTTTCCGGACGAGGCTCGTACAAGTGACCTATCATTTTCTAATATCTCATCAATTCTTTGCCTGTAGAACGCTGTAACATTTTTAACATAGTTGATGTCTTTCAAGCGTCCTTCAATCTTGAATGAAGACACACCGGCATCAATCAAATCGCGAAGATATTTAGAAAGATTTAAATCCTTGAGTGAGAGCAGATATTTGTTCTGTTCAATGACCCTTCCCGAATTATCTTTGAGCGTGTATAGCAAACGACACGGTTGAGCGCATTCGCCTCGATTTGCACTTCTCCCTTGCGTCGCCTGACTGAGATAACATTGTCCGCTAAAACTAACACACAATGCTCCATGGACGAAAAACTCCAAATCTATCCTTGTATTCAACCTAATTTCACGTACTTGATTCAGTGATAATTCACGTGCCAGGATAATCCGCTGGAATCCAACCTTCTCAAGAAATTTAATTTTCTCTACTGAATAATTGTGCGTTTGTGTACTGGCAAATAACGGAAGCGGCGGCAAGTCAAGTTCCAATAATCCCATATCTTGAATGATGAGGGCATCTGCACCTGCCTCATACATTGATCGAACAAGGGAGAGCGCTTCATCTAATTCATCATCATACAAAATCGTATTGAGCGTAACATAGACTTTTGCCCAATAGCGATGTGCGTAGCTCACAAGTTTGGCAATGTCGTTCAGCGAATTACCTGCAGCGGCACGTGCGCCAAACTTCGGTGCCCCGATGTAAACTGCATCAGCACCATGATTGATTGCCGCTTTGCCGACCTCTAAGTTCTTAGCCGGAGCGAGAAGTTCTATACGTTGTACAACTTCTTCTTTATCATTCATTCAACTATCACCTCTCTATTAAGGTAGAGAAACTTCTCCTCCCTCTCAAATTGATAGCGCAGAAAAACTTCCGTATATTTTAAATAAAATAGTAGGAGAAATGATTGCAGAACCAAGAAAACAAAGAATGGATTCCGACAAACCCTGACTATGATCCCAACAAACCAATGCAGGTCGGCGGACAGGCAGTTATTGAAGGTGTCATGATGCGTGCGCCCGGCTCAGTTGCTACAGCAGTGCGACGAGCAAACGGACAAATCGTAGTACAACATCAGACTTATAAATCAGTTACGGAAAAATATAAATGGCTGAATGTGCCTATCTTGCGCGGTGCAGTTGGGCTTATCGATATGATGTATCTCGGCATTAAAACACTCAACTTTTCTGCCGAGATTGCAATGCTCGACGCTGAAATCGAAGAAGAAAAAAGTAATGGTGCAGCTGGCAAAAATAATTCTGAGAGTAAAACAAAATCTCAATCCAAGTCTCAGTCCAAGCTGGCTCTTGTAGCAACGCTTGTATTCGCACTTGCACTTGGAATAGGAATTTTCTTTGTCGTTCCGCTCTATCTGACGACTAAAGTATTCGCTATTGAACAAACTGCTATGACATTCAACCTTGTGGCTGGCGCTATTCGCATTACCATTTTACTTCTCTATATGGCAGGCATTTCGTTGATGAAAGATATTCAGCAGCTGTTTCGTTATCACGGCGCAGAACATAAATCTGTATTCGCGTATGAATTGAAAGGTGCACTCGTCCCAGGCTCCGTGATAAAATACAGCCGCTTTCATCCTCGATGCGGAACAAGCTTTCTCCTCATCGTTGCGTTTGTCGCAATTCTTTCCTTTAGTCTTCTTGATACAGTTTTGTTGACTTTCCTGACCAGTATCACATTACCAATTCGCTTGCTGACGCACTTGCCTTTTATCCCTATCGTTGGCGGTTTGGCATACGAAATCATAAAATTCTCCGCAAAGCATGGCACAACCTGGTGGGGCAGACTATTGATCGCACCGGGATTATGGCTTCAACGTATTACTACGAAGGAGCCAACTGAACCGCAAATAGAAGTTGCTTTGGTAGCTCTCAAATGTGCATTGGGTCAAGAAGATCCAGCAAAATATATTCTACAACCAGATCCGATTATGATCTCTTCGCCTTCTTTGTCAGGCAAAGCATAATATTTTATGATTGATAAATTAGATAAAATATTTCAAAGATATGATGAAGTCAGTAAATTGATGAGTAATCCAATCGTTGCAGCTGACCAGCAGAAAAGTCGAGAACTGGGAAGAGAGTTTCATTCCTTGGAAATGGTCGTCAAAGCTGGTCTGCGCTATAAAAAAGTGTATCATGACTTGAACGGCAGCAAAGAATTATTGGATTCTACAAGCGATCCAGAGATGAAGTCGCTTGCGCAAGAAGAATACGAACGGCTTAAGATCGAGTTAGTTCGACTTGAAGAAGAGATGAAGATATTGCTGATTCCCCCTGATCCGAATGACACGAAAAACTTTATCATGGAAATTCGTGCAGGCACAGGCGGTGAAGAAGCCGCAATATTTGCGGCAGATTTGTACAGAATGTACACACGGTATTCTGAACGAAAAGGTTGGAAAGTCGAATTGATGGATTGGAACGAAACCGATAAAGGCGGCTTTAAAGAAATTGTGTTTGCGGTATCCGGCGATGGTGCATATGGAATGATGAAATACGAAAGTGGTGTGCATCGTGTTCAACGCGTGCCAGAGACAGAAGCACAAGGACGAGTACATACATCAGCGGCATCCGTTGTTGTGCTGCCTGAAGTGGAAGACGTAGAAATAGATATTAACCCAGCTGATCTTCAACTCGATACATATCGTTCCGGCGGCAAAGGCGGACAGAATGTAAACAAGGTGGAAACTGCTGTTCGTATTACGCATAAACCAAGCGGAATTATTGTTGCTTGTCAGCAAGAACGTTCGCAGTTTCAAAATCGTGAACGAGCAATGAAAATGCTGCGTGCTAAACTGTACGAGATAAAGCTTGAAGAGCAAACAAAATCTACCGCGGCACAAAGAAAGTCGATGGTAAAGAGCGGTGATCGAAGCGATAAAATTCGAACGTATAATTTTCCACAAAACCGACTCACCGATCATCGAATCGGCTATACAATATATAGCTTAGACCGTGTGATTGATGGTGATTTAGATGAATTGATTGAACAATTGCGGATTGCCGAACGTGCAGAAAAGCTGCAAAACATAACGGCATAATTCTGCCTATCGTTTTGATATGCTTTTTTGTTGAAAAGTTCTTTTCTTAGCAAAATAATTTTTCAACAATCCTTCACTTGCCCTATCACAAATTCCTCCTACCACATGAACGCTATGATTAAGCCGTCGATCTTCAACGATGTTGTAAAGTGTTCCGCAAGCCCCAGCTTTTGGATCATACGAACCGAACACGAGTGTTGGAATGCGAGCAAGAACAATTGCACCTGCGCACATTGGACATGGTTCGAGCGTGACATACAGCGTACAATTCTCTAACCGCCTCGAGTGCAAATGATTGGTAGCCGCAGTAATTGCAATCATTTCGGCATGAGCAGTTGGATCTTGCAGTTGTTCTATCTGGTTATATCCCTTGCCGATAATTCCCCCTTCTTGAACAATGATTGCTCCCACCGGCACTTCATCAGCATCGGAGGCACACTGAGCTTCTTGAAGCGCCATATTCATCCAATGCTCATGGTTTGTTATCATAAATACTATTTGCAGTACGGTAATGAAGTATTTTGAGATTGACTCTATTAAAATCAACGCATTCAAATGGCTGATATGGTTTGCAGGAAATGTCTTATTTAACGAAACCCCTTGCTGCTATATCTCCGACATTTGGATCAACTGGTTCCACATTATATGTCCTCACTTTTGAGAAGTCTGATAATGCTGCAATGATTCGATTTACCTCTTCATCTATGGTATCAAGTTTATGCGTTATTTTCGAATTGCCTGCGGCAGCTTTATGCGCAGATCCCAATGTGAGCATAATAATTGATAGCGGATTATTAATGTGATGTTGTATCCCACGGGTTACTTCATGCAGCGTTTTAAGTTGTGTTTGTTGAAGTTGCCTTTCTCGTTCAGCTATGAGTCTTTGTTCTTCGCTTTCGTGAAGTTTTGTCCGTACCTCAATAATTTTCACCAATGCTACCGAGAGAAGCCACATAAATGGAAAGGCGTCAAAACTGTCAACTACATTCACAAGATAAAATGAAGAATGAATAGGAAGATACTTCACTTTGATAAAAAATTGTACGATGCAAAATAAAAGATAGCTGTAAATGAAGATTCCCGAAAGAACCGCGGGATATTTTATAAAATATTTTCTCGCCTCTTCGTAAATCTTTCTAGTAGGTTTCATTTAAAGTACTCCCTAGAATAATGTTCGATAAATAAAAGCGATTTGAGCTGAACAGATCTAAAAAATATCGTACACCCGGAGGGAGTCGAACCCCCAACCCTCAGATCCGAAGTCTGATGCTCTATCCAGTTGAGCTACGGGTGCGTTAGCACACGCAGCGAAATCCTCGATGCTTCGGATCGGGATTGAACTACGGGTGCATGAATGCACAGAGCATAATCCTCGATGGTTTGTATCGGGATCAAGCTACGGGTGCAAAAGAACTTGTTAAGATCCCCTTATCACTTCGTTCAACGGGATTCTCAAATCGGCTACTGATCGTTGCACTCGCAAGCCGATTTGGAAGCTACGCGTGCACATTATTGCTTTTCGATTCTTAATAATTTACAAAACAAACCTACGTCTTGCAACAATACCACCATTCGATAATATTTCTGATAATTTATAAGTTAAGAAATTTAACGATGTCAAATCGTTTCATTTTAGAAAGTTCAACTTTGAGTTCCTTGCGTTTACCTTTGTCATAAAGAAAGAAAAAGAGCTGCTGTATTTTCTTTTCCTTTATCGAACGTGTTATATTCATTTTTTCCAATGTATAAGGATCAAATCCTGTGTAGAACATAACAGATGCGAGGGTCAAGGGTGTTGGAGTAAAATCCTGTACCTGTTCGAGCTTCATATTCAGTTTTTGCAGGTGAATAGAAAGACTCGCCATATCCTCAAGTGCACTCGCCGGCAGGCTTGAAATAAAATATGGTATCAATTGCTGGTTTAATCCATGTTCCAGGCAAATTTCAGTGAACCGGTTATATAAATGAAGGAACAGATCAAAGGATGGTTTGCGCAGAAGCTTTAAAACTTTTTCTGAAGTATGTTCCGGTGCAACTTTTAATCTGCCCGAAACATGATGGACGACAAGCTCCTTAAAATATTCAAGTGCCGAAGGATCAACGGGTTTATTTTTTTTATCGATGATAAGATCATACCTGATTCCGCTTCCAACAGTAATTTTTTTGATGCCTTTCACTTTTCTTGCTTCTTTGTAGAGTTCAATGAGCAGAGTGTAAATGGCATCTAAGTTTTTACAAAGAACTGGATACAAACACGAAGGCCGCTTGCATACGGCACATTGTTGAAGATTGACGCCTTTTATCATGTACATATTAGCCGAAGGTCCGCCCAGATCGGTAATATAGCCCTTAAATAACGGAGCAGCAGCAATACTTTTCAACTCTTTCAGTATAGAAACTCTTGAGCGGCTCGAAATAAATTTTCCCTGATGAGCAGAAATTGTACAGAACGAACAGCCCCCAAAGCAGCCTCGATGGATCGTCACTGAATCCTTGATCATTTCATAAGCAGGAATCTGCTCTTTTCTATCGTACCTTGGATGCGGCAGACGTGTGAATGGCAAATCATAAATATTATCGATCTCTTCCTGCGTGAGTACGGGAAACGGTGGATTGACTATCACATATGCCTCCATTGCTTTCTCAGCAATAGGGCGCTGTTCAATTTTATTTGATTCTTCTTCGGTTAGCACAAAATTGCGGGCAAATGCTTTTTTACTTTTCACGCATTCTTCAAATGAAGCAAGAACAACTATGCTTTCAGTTCCAACAGTAGGCAGTTCTTTCGCACAATAAGCCGTTTGAGGAATCTGAGTTATGCTCTCAATTTTTTCACCATTCCTTAGTCTATCCGCAACTGAGACGATAGCTTTTTCTGCCATTCCATAAGCAATTAAATCTGCACCGGAGTCAATTAAAATTGAAGGTTTCAAAGAGTCACTCCAATAATCGTAATGTGTAAGTCTGCGGAGCGAAGCTTCAATCCCTCCGATGATTAAGGGAACTTGAGGATAGAGCGATTTCAATATTTTTGAATAGACTTGCACTGCATAATCAGGACGGAGGTGGGCTTTATTTCCAGGGGTAAATGCATCGTTTGAACGGAGACGTTTGTTAGCCGTGTAATGATTCACCATAGAATCCATATTTCCCGAGGTAACTCCGAAAAATAACCTTGGCACTCCCATTTTTTTAAAATCTCTGAGATCATCGCACCAGTTAGGTTGTGGAACAATGGCGACTTTATATCCTGCTTTTTCCAGTACTCGAGCTACAATCGCTGCGCCAAATGCCGGATGGTCAACAAATGCATCTCCTGAAAATAAAATGACATCGGCTTGTTCCCAACCAAGCTCCCGCATTTCCTTTACAGAAGTGGGGAAAGAGTTACGCATTTTATTTACTTGAACTTGGATACTTTTCATTCAATGTTCTATTATCTTCAGACGTGATAATGCTGGATAATATACGATTTAATATTTTCTTTGCCTATATATAGAAGCATCCACTTAGGAAAAGAGATATTATCTCACCAGCATAGTGTATTGTTGACCAAAGGCCAGTAATCAGCAGTGATGAGAACGGAGGATATTCTTGATGCATTAAATGAGGCACGCAAGAGTGACGGTGTTTTATACGTCAACTGCACAATGAATTAATTCAGTTTTTTTGATTGAAGTGAAGAAGGGATAATGGACCGAAAGGAGGATTCGGAAAATTTTTAATGATTTAAATTATGAGAACGGAGGATATTCTTGATGCATTAAATGAGGCACGCAAGAGTGACGGTGTTTTATACGTCAACTGCACAATGAATTAATTCAGTTTTTTTAATTGAAGTGAAGAAGGGATAATGGACCGAAAGGAGGATTCGGAAAATTTTTAATGATTTAAATTATTTGAATAATTTATCCTAAAAATGAATTATATGATCATTTAGGATATTTAAGAAATCGGTAATTTTACATTCACAATAGATATAAATTGTAGTTTTGAGAAGTTTTATTACTCGCTGCCACGTTGACAGTTACGTGTTACCATTCCCTCAGGTTCAATGTCACCGTTCTTCCTAAAGGTGTACCAGATATAACGGTGCAAGAAATATACTGGTCTGTTTCAACCACCTTACCATATCCGACAACTACATTCTTTGAAGTTCCATCCGATAGATCAACTATCCCAAGACTTGTACCCTTCTTGCTTAACACTTGAATTAAGAGCTTCGTTCTCGCCGGCATTGGTTCGTCAATGGATGCTATGATCTTCCAATTTTTGGAATAGGTCGACAAGTTATAGTGTCGCTCTACCATCTTACTGTGAAAAGCGAGGAATCGATTGGAACCATTGTTAACCGAAATGAAACCTAAGGGTTTTATTTCATAAGAACCGAGCGATGCAATTGACGCGAGGACTACAAGTAATAATAAACATTTTCGCATTTTTTTAATCCCTCTATTCATCTCTATAATTATTCCTGATAACTATTGAGATTGCCTGTGATGGAAATATTGGAAATCGGCTTCACTTCAAGTATAACTAGCTGTGTAGCTGTATTATTATTGTTTTGTGAGCGTAGTTCAACAGATGCTGTGATTGACAGTAGGAAAAGGACTATGGTTATAGGATTTTTCAACCTCAACGCTGGATAAAGTTTAATAAAAGGGTTATTCATTTTCAAGTGGTATTTTGTATTTATATTTGAATGTATGGTTTTCATATACTTGAAGTGAATAGCTCATTTTGAATGCCAGATAGATCAAACCTGAATTGTTTTTGTGGGTTCTGTTAAGCTATTGAAAAGAAAGGAGTTAAAACATAGACAAAAAAACAGCAAATTTTATCTTAGGGATGTAAAATTGAATTTTCTACAATGGCGATTCTGCGAATACAATTGATATCTATAAGAGAATCAGGGTGGTAATAAAAAAGGTAGATGGAAGAGAGTTAATTGCTGTTCGAAATTGAAATTGTGGTCGAAATCCATAGCGTTTTCTCCCTTGTTGAAAACACGAATAAAAACACTATAGCGGAGATATTTAGACGGCTCATGAGCATCTCTAATGTATCATTTAAGTCCGGAGATCATTTCGGTTTTTTTTCGCAACTTGACGCGCAGATGATTTTTTCCCAAAAGAAGAAATTATAATGACATATCCGATTTTTTTGAAATGATAAGTCATTCGATATGATTTCGCAGGTTTAATTACTTGCGATGGAGGCTGGACATCTTTCTCCTTCATAGGCTCGGCGCCTGGACGATTATATCTTCAAATACTTGTGGTGTTTCTTGAATCACGATACTTAAAACTTTTTATGAACATAATTCTAGTCACATTTCTATCTCATTACCAAAATTATTAATTCCCCTCTCTCTCAATGCATACGAGTAATGTCAAACGAAGGTATGTAGTAAGGGAGTAAAAAGATTTATTCGGTAACTATCAGAACCAGTGGAACTCTATCGCTTGCGAAAGAAAATCCGAAAAGCATAGATAGGTCTATCGTTTATAATGAAAATCACTCATGTATTTCATCATGTGTTTTACGCTTTTCATCAAGGAGATTGTTCAATGCCTTCAAGCGAGATTTTACGCGACGAGAATGGACATTGTCGGGATACTGTTCGTTGAGAGTCTGGTAAGCGTTTCGGGCTTTCTCTCGTTCACCTGTCTGCTCGTACGATCTGCCCAGCATATAGTATGCATCAGATTTTTTATTAGATGAATCTATGGCAATAACTTTTTGGAAATGTTCTATCGCGTTACTATAATCACATGTGGCATAATTGCATTCACCCATCCAATACTCACAGTTACCGACGAGAGATCTTTCAATTCCCTTCTCAAGCAGACTGTTAAATTTCACAATTGCCTCTTCGTACTTCTTCTCGCGGAACAGTGAAACTGCATCGGTATATTCTTCACGGAGTATAGAATCACTATATGCTTTCGATGCTGGTTGCGATACTGTCTCAGCAATTTCTTTACGAAGAGAGGTATCAATACTTTCTTTTTGCACAGGAATTGTAGCCGGTTCAGTATATTCTTTTAGAATAGTGGAATCAATATGTTCTCTCTTTCCAGGCAGAGAAACAATGAACTTTCTGACGGTATCCTTGGCTATAACTTTCGTTGTATCCACTTCTTGAGCCGGTTTTGTAACTTTTAATAGGCTTTCGCATACAATGACAAGATTTTCAATAATGTCTCCTTGCTGCGAGTGCTGTACTGTAACAGAAAGCGGCCCGTTCTGCTGGATTGCTTGAAGAAATTTAAGTTGCGCGGGATCGACCGCAAGTGTATAACTTCCCGGTGCGATATTCATTGCATAGAAACCGCCATCCTCAAACGTACGAACACCGTATCGATGGAAGCTTTGCGCGTCGCCCTTAGGATGACGCGACTTCCACTCAGTGGAGTACGTACTCCTTCTTTTTCGAGATAGACATTACCCGAAATAGTTCCACCGCGATAGAAAGGAATTTCAATTCTTCTCATTTGATTCGGATCAACAACAAAAGAGAATTTATCGATTGTCGGCACCAGATTAGGATCGATCTGTTGTCTGTCAACCTCTAGATTGTATCGGAAGTAGCTTTCTAGCTGTGTCACTCGGATGATGCTGTCTCTGCCAAGCTCAACCTTGCCCCTGCCTTCGACTCTGACCCCTCTCGCGGGAATGAGCTCGTCTCCAGCATCGTACTTGCCATTATTATTGTTATCGACAAACAATATAACATCAGCGCCCCCTTTACCAATTTGTTCGCGGTTTGATAAGAACGCTGCGCCACGGTCGAGTGCAATCGAGCCGTAGAGTGACTGGCGAGATGTACTGCTTTCATTTGAGAAATCAAAGACCGAAGAGGTGCGCGTGAAATTTAAATCCATAATCAGGCCAGCCTCAAACGATGTTGCGTTGCCTGCAAAGTTACGATCAAATCCCAGATTGAACTGGAAAATTTGCATAAACGTTTTAGAAAATTGAAGGCTCGCATCCTGAAGGGTTCTGGTCTGCAGATTGTATGCTGCGACACCGCGCAAATAAAATGCCTGCAAGAAATTTGGGAGAAACGATGAGCGTGGCAGCATGTACATTGCCGTCGTTGTAAGAAGACCAGTACCATTAAAGTTCAACGGACTCACATCAGTGCCGACCATTGTTTCACTATAGCTCATTAGCAATTGTATGCTGATAAGATGGGTTAAAAGATCTAATCGTTTCAACAAATGTTTTCCCGATACAGCGTCCGTGTAGTCCTCGGAGATCCTGAATCCAGTGCTGGATGAGATAAACGTTAGAGGCAACGAGAGAGCCATACTTGCATTCTGCTGAGGCGATGTACCGATGAGTGTATCATTCAATATATATTTTGAATATGAGATAGACACACCAGCATTGGAGGCAAAAATAGTGTTCGCATTCAATAGGTAATACGCATCCGGTGCCACATTAACATTGAAAATGTACTGCGAAAACAAACGGGACGAAAACCCAAAATTATATATCGGTTTCTGGAAACCGGCGTTGTTGCTGCGCTCGAGACCGCCATTGAGCGTTAGCCAGTTCGCAGCGCCATAGAGCAAATTTGCATTTCCAAAATACGCATCATTCGTCGATGCCGTATTATTATCCACTTTTCCCGCTTGTATATTGTAACTAAGAATCCCCTTTGGTACAAACGAGAATGGTATCTGAATTTGTTTCTCACTAACATTTATATCACCATATTTGGAAAACGTTTTAACTGTAATTTTCTCTGTTCCGTACGTAAGCGGAAACTGAAATCGATAGTAGCCTGCCGCGTTAGCTTTCTGAAAAGCAATCAGCCGATCATTAAGGTACAATTCGACCTCGGACTCGGGATCGGTGAACCCATCAACGACATAATTGTCAAACATCACGCGCGGCTCGATCGGTTCGTTTGACAATGCAATGCCGGTAACCCTCGGAACAAATTCGCTGCCGGTCGTAATCTGACCTGCCGTGAGCGAGCTGAAATAATTATTCCCTCGCACGACGTAGCGCCAGCGGAGGTCGCTGACGGAAGCGGCCTGCCCCGTTGCACCAACCAAGCTACCCTGAATATCCCCTCCAGCCACTTCACCGCCGCCAGTGAGCGTATAGTTCGTTCCCTTTGATGAGAATTTGTCTAACGAAGTAGATACGTTGTAGTCTAGGACGGCACCACCGAGGACTGAACGACCGAGAGCATAACGCAACGGGTATTTCACCGACGGACCGAAGTCGCTTCCCACTTCCGAACGCACCAACGCTGCCTTCTTGCGAACGAGCGCAGGCAATTCCTTGGATGTCTCGGCAATAATCTGGAGCCGGTTGATGTTAACTATGCTGCTGATGCCAAAGATTTCTTCGAATTTTTCAGTCGATATGTAAATATCAATCTCCCCTTTGAACATCTCTTCCAGTGTCAGTACATATACTTTATCTCCGAGGGAAATCTCATGCCTGACCGGATTGATTGTCATTGGCATTGCAGAAGAGATATATGTCCCTTTAATGGTATTCTGTCCCTCGATGGTATAATAAACTCCAAAAATATTGAATAATTCTGTAACAGGAAGAAAGATTTTATCATTTTTGACTGCGACTGAAATGCTATAGCTGCCCAATTCCTTGAGAGTGTACCCAAATACCACTTCATCATATTGGGAGGATTGCTGCGCTAGCGATCTGGATGGAACAAGAAAATAGAATAAAAAAAATATACTAAGAGTTAATAATAAGGTTTGTACACCGTTATAATAGTTTCTTGAAGGGATTAACTCATGTACATGCGGATGAATCCGGGTCGATCCTGTTTCTTTTTGTTCTAAACAACTTTCGCCCGCCTCAACGTTTCTTCGAACACCTTGTACCGTGTAAATAATTTTTCTAAAATATTCTACAAACGTTCCCGTTAATATCGATGCAGAGCAAAAATAATAATAATGCTTGAATTTTGAATATGGATTTGTGGTATCTGCATTAATGATAGACGGCATAACCAACACGCTGTCCCGAGTCTCATAGAACAATCGTTTCGAGTGAAGCCATAACGAATCAGATGTATGTTCTCTTATGATGTCGCATTGCATCATTCAAGATTCACAGTCACTTCTTTGGTCACCGTCGGTGCTTGTAATAAGTCTTCCACCGA
>JBEKAY010000032.1:0-42135 GCA_050015675.1 Bacteroidota bacterium
TGCTGACACCTGTGCAAATGCACCAACAGCAAGAACTTCTGGTGAAGCAATGGCATAAAAAACCTCTCTGCAACTGCAGAGAGGTGCTCTAAAAAACGGTCAACCTGTTTCAGGACGACTCAAAAATATCGTCTTTATTGACTGTATTGGAAATTCTATTTTGAAGAGGTGTGTTGCCAATTGTCTCCAAAACAGATTTTACCTTCATAGTTATTTCCATTTTTAATCAAATACTGAAATCGATTGGGGCACCCGTCATTTCTTTCGGACGCACTGTAATTTTGCTTTCTTGATAGACAGATGAAAACGGCGGGACGCTCGCGGTAAGCCAAACATTGCCCCCGATTACACTATGACGGCCAACAATAGTCTCACCGCCAAGAATAATCGCTTGAGCATAAATCACCACATTATCTTCGATGGTTGGATGACGCTTGGATTTTGCAAACTTTTTATCAACGCTCAGCGCTCCGAGTGTCACGCCTTGATACATCTTAACGTTATTACCAATGATTGAAGATTCACCAATAACAATGCCTGTTCCATGATCAATTGCAAATGATGAACCGATTTGTGCGCCCGGGTGAATATCAATTCCCGTCATTTGATGTGCATATTCGGTGATCAAACGCGGGAAGATGGGAACATGCATTAAATAAAATTCATGGGCGAGGCGATAATATGCTATGGCTGTAAAGCCTGGATATGCAAGTATAACTTCATCGACACTTTCCGCTGCCGGATCACCGCTCGTGATCGCTTCAGCATCAAGCCAGAGCTTATCATGAATAACTGGAAGTGCTTGCATGAACTGCATCGTTATCTCATCCAAATTCGACGATGTATCTTTCAGTATTGGAATAAGCAGACGTTTTAAATCACGTTCCAATAACACAAGACGTGATTCTATTTCCTCCGTTGTAAAGAACCCTTCCTTGCAAAAGTGCGGAAATAAAACGGCAAGCATATTATCAACAAATTCCTGCGTTTCCTTTTTCATTTGAAATCCTAAAGAATGATCGTCACGCCGTTCTTTCAAGGTTTTTGCGAATTCGTTATATTCCATCTCGTTATTCATTTCTTATCCTTCTCAAACTAAATAATAAAAGTGTAATAGTAATAATGTTTTTGATTTCAAATAGGTTCCTATAATAAAAAAGCCCATCCCGATGAATCTGGACGAGCTTTTTCTCTTGAAATAAAATTATAAGTATTCACATCGTTTGTAAGTACTTCGCTCGTCTATCCATAAGAAAGCAACAACAAGTATATTGTAATAGCGTTTGAACTTCATTTCCTTCGATGCGTGCAATGCTCATCTGCATATTGAGTTTTATTTCTATGAATTGATGAAATATTTCTATCATGTAAAATTCACTATCTATAATATGTACAAAGAAATAATTTAATTCAAGATCTCGATGTATTTTTCATACAGAGGTATGCTTGCATCAGCGGTTTCTTCGTTAACTTCTTTTTTGATTCCACCAATGCTCCATCACTTCTGTGATGTCCGTCTTTTTACCAGATTGTTTCCACTTATCGAAGAATTTAACGTCCATGCTGTGCGGTGTCGGCTGTGGATAATCAATTTGCACTCGCTGCGGAATAGGAATAGCGTCACCGATAATAATTGCCTCACCCTGGCGTAAAAGTGGAACGACACTATCTAAGCCGCTGAATGAATCGGGCACGAGACGGCGGATATATGCTTGATCTGTCGGATTGAGAAGCCGCAAGATGATAAAATTGTTGCATTGCGAAAGAATTGTTTCTGAAATATCCGATGGCCGTTGACTGACAATCATACAACTGACGCCATATTTTCTTCCCTCTTTTGCGATGCGCTCAACAGTGCGCCGCGCTGCTTTCGATCCCTCTATTGAGGTCGAGAGGTAATTATGCGCTTCTTCGAAAACAAGCAGGATCGGTAAATCATTTCGCTGTGGATTCCAAAAATTGAAATCAAACGTTGCGCGTGCTATAAGAGCGGAAATAGTTTTTACAACATCAGAAGGAACACCGCTCATGTCCCAAATCGTGATCCTCGCTTTGCTGGCAAGTCCAAAGAGTGTCATAAATAATGGTACGACGGATTCTGTTTCCACGCAAATATTCGGTTGGAACATAAACGCATAGCGAGGATCGTTCATTTTATTATCGAGGCGAATCAACAAACGGGAAAATTTGCCGAAGTATGGCCCTTCCTTCATTCCAACCGGACTCGTAGTCTTTTCAGTATCCATAAAATGCAGTTTCGTACGAATTTCTTTTAAATCGTACGCAACCGGTGAATCGATTGTAATAACATCCGCAAGTGTTGGATTTTTCGCCTTCTTCGCAGCATAGATAAGATCTTGCAGAACCGCTCCTTGGATGGATGCATTTTCATCTGACGGTTCAACAAACATTTCTAGCATCTCTTCAGCATTCATCAGCCAGAATGGAAGTTCAAGCGATGCAATCTCGCAGTACTGGCCCGTCTCAGGGAATGCTTGCCGATATTCATTGTGAAGGTCGAGCAAGACGATATGTGTATCAGCAAATTGAGCAACTTTTTGGAGAATGGATGCGACAGAATATGACTTGCCGGAACCGCTTGAGCCAAGAACTGCAAGATGTTTTCCAAAAAATTTATTCGGATCCAAATACGCTCGCTCATTTTCGAATAAAGAAAGCTGCCCGACGGAGAAATTGTATTGCTGATATGCGGCGAATATGGATTTAATGTCTTTGTCTTCCAATAAATAAACGATCATATCTACTGTAGGCATAACCGAGACACCAGTCTCATATTTTCCTTTCCGAATGGTCCCGACTAGTGTCACCGTCATTAAATATCGAATAAAACTCACTCCATCTTCGCGGGTTTCTTCTTTCTTGATACCTGAAACCATGCCGATAATATAGATAGCACCAATGGGAATGAGCACATAGGAGCCAATCTGACCGATGTAATAGATTCTGTCTCCAATCTTCTTGGTCATACTCGTAATTTCTCTGTCAAGAAGAACAACGACAGTCGCGTTGACTACTTCTTTCACAATCCCTAGCTGTTTTTGTTCCCACATAGTCTTTCCCGGTTGTTTAAACGTTCAAGAAGATGTTCTCTTAGTTTTCAGCAGGAGGATTCACTGGCAATGTGAAACGAAACACCGTTAATTTTCCAGATTCGCTTTCTGCCGTAATACTGCCGCCGTGCGCTTCAACAATGAGCTTGCAGATTGCAAGCCCTAACCCTGTCCCTTTTGCCTGCACAACTTCTGAAGCAATTCCTTGTTTGTAACGTTCGAATATCGTTGTTAATTCTTCTGGGAGGATTCCTATCCCGGTGTTACTGATAGCCGTCCATACACATTCACTCGCATTAGTGCTCTCCTGCATTTTTCCTATAACAATTTGAATAGTTCCGTTTGATGACGTGAATTTTAACGCATTGCTGAGAATATTAGCAAACACCTGTGATATTTTGTTTGCATCAGCAGAAATAAGCGGCAGATTGTCTTCAAGCACGAGCTTAATGTGAATCCCCTTTTGCTTGAATTGAGGATTCATCTGTTTCATAATTCTGTCTGCTATTTTGCCAATGTGAACAAGTTCACGGCTTAAATTCATTTTACCGGCTTCAAATTTGGAAAGATCGAGCATATCATTGATCAAATGGAGTATTCGCTTAGTAGCTTCTTCCGCAGATGTGAGCAATTCCCGGTGTACTTCTTGCACAGCTTCACCTCTGAGCAACGGTTCTTCCAATAATTCAAGTATGCTGCTGACTCCGCCTATTGGACTGCGCATATCGTGTATAAGCATCGCCATAAAATCTGCTTTTGTTCGCTCAAGTTCGACTTCCATTTTCTTGAGACGAACAAGCGAACGCGTGCGCACCAACAATTCGTCTATATCAATAGGTTTCGTTAAATACTCTTCTGCTCCGAGCGAAAGACCTTGCTCAATGCTTAACGCATCTTTTCTCTTTGCCGTAAGAAAGATTACGGGAATATCTGCATTTTTTTTCGATGCGCGCAGATGTTTGAGCGTCTCAAATCCATCCATCTCCGGCATTTGAATATCTAATAGAATGACATCAGGATGATGCTGTGTTGCAATTTGCAAGCATTCTTTGCCGCTGCTCGCACGCAGCATCCGAACCGGTTTCCGCTTGAGGGCAAACTCCAGTAAATCAAGATTATCCTCTGTGTCATCTACAACAAGAATAGTAGGATACGTAAGCTCCATAGAGTTTTCTGTTCTTTCATTATCTATATGATGGAGAAATAATTTTTTTAATTGTGCTCGTAATAAGTTCCTTTGAGAAATGTCCCTTCTCTATAAACTCTTCAATGAGTTTATTCAGATTTTGTCGTTGCTCGAATGTAATATCGGCTCCCGATAAAATCACGATCGGGAGGTTGTGCCATCGCTCCAGAGACCGGAGCTGCTGAACAACAGCGAATCCGTCAATACCAGGCATTATAAGATCAAGAAATAAAAGCGATGGATTGATGGTTTCAATATCCTTGAGTGCATCTTCGCCACTGTACAAAGCTATAGCTCTATATCCCTCAGCTTCAAGCAAAATCTTCAATGAGTCGGCAAAATCATGGTTATCATCGACAATCATAATTGGCTGATTGTTGGAGCGGCAAGCGCGCTCTACAATACTCAAAATTACTTTCGGCTCAGAAGGTTTTGTAACTACTTCCAGCGCGCCAAGTGAAAGCGCCAGCGGTCGATTTTCAACCACTGAATGAATGATAACAGGAATATCACTCGTCGTCGGATTGTTTTTTAATTCCCGTAATACTTGCCAACCATCCTTCTCCGGCATCATAACATCCAATGTAATAACTGCGGGGTGAAGTTCCTGCGCTAATCGAACGCCTTCCTCTCCCGAAGTAACACCTCTGACAGAATACCCTTCTGGAATTAAATACCGGCGGAGCAGATCAATAACTTCTGTATCATCATCTATACAGAGGATAAGAACACCTGTTGATAGTGCATGTGATCGTTCTGAAACAGATTGTGACCCAGATGAAACAACGGCATTTTTTACTGCCGACGTTTCGTCAGTTGGCTTTAATAACTTTTCATCGGGAATCACGGGGGGAATTACAAGTGTAAATGTGGAACCCTTTCCGACTTCGCTATGCACCGTCAAATTTCCGCCGAGAATGCGCGCATAATTTTTAGCAATTGCGAGACCTAAACCCGTACCTTTGTATTTTCTAGCGTTACTTGAATCTATCTGCTGAAATTCCTCAAACACACGATCAAGATTCTTAGCTTCAATTCCAATACCGTCATCTTTGACAGAAATTGAAATCATATCTTTTTGTTTTTTGGCAATAACTGTAATTGCACCCTGCTCTGTGAACTTTGCGGCATTGCTCAAGAGATTCAAGAGGATTTGCTTTATCTTGAGCGTATCGGTATTCAGCAGCGGCAGGTCCTGTTCGACTTCTTGCACAAGTTTTACATCTTTTCCAACCACCATTGGTTCCACGGTCACCAGTGCACTTGAGATAACATTTGCAATTTCATCTGTGCTCAGATTGATTGGCGTTCTACCTGCTTCAATTTTTGAGAAATCAAGAATATCGTTAATGAGGTCAAGCAAGTGTTTACCGTTCTTTAAAACTTTTTCCAACGCCTTTGCTTGATCGGCAGTGAGCGGATCGCCATGCTGTCCCAACAAAACCGATGTAAAGCCGATGATGGAATTCAGCGGAGTTCGCAATTCATGAGACATATTCGAAAGGAAGTCTGACTTCACCCGATATGCTTTCTGCAGTTCTGTATTTTTGCTATTGAGTTCATTGTTCTTGGTCGTGATTTCGCTGGAAAGCTTTTTCGTTGATTCCAGATTCATAGCATTGGTAATAGCGACGCCGATTTGTGGAACGGAATTATCCATTATCTCTCGTCGATGTTCATCAAAGGATTTCATAGATCCCAATACTATCACTCCAATAAGATTTTCCTGGAATAAAATAGGCGTAGCCAAAACGTATTTGGGAACAATACTTACGAGGCCAGTATCAATAATAAAATCCTTGGCAGCAATAAGGTTGTTGACTTCAATAGTTTGTTTCATCGCGGCACACTGGCCTGGAATACCTTCTCCTATTTTGTACACCATTCTGTTTCCAATATTCTGGAGAGCATACCCGCTGACTAACTTCAGCATTTTTGAATCAATCTCAAGAAGATACAGCGCACCAACAGAAGCATCAGTGTGTGAACACAATATTTGCAGACTGGCTTGCTCTACGGTTGCTAGAGATTCATGCTTGTTCAACGCTGTCATTAATTCTGAATACGCCGTTAAACGGCTATAATTATATTCCAACATCTTGGACATTTGGTTGAAGTCATTTGCCAAATCCCCAAACTCATCTCGCTGATGCAGCGCAATAGGCTCATATATACCTTGCATAATGTTTTGTGTGCCACCGCGCAACTGTTCGACTGGTTTTGTGATAGACCGCGTCAAGATAAATCCGAGAGCAATAGCAAAGACAGCAAGCAGCACATTCACTAGAACGATGAACGATGCTATGTTCTTTGATAAGCCAATAGAGTACTCAATATTCTTGGGTACTGATGTCAATCGTTGTTGATATAATGTACGGATCAGCGTTTGAGCTGTTTCAAGATACCGATTGGATGATTGCTGACGGCCTAGTGAATAAATCTCTTTCCCAAGTTCATCACTCTTCAAACCAGAAGAAGCAAGTAATATTTTTTTAGCTCCAATATTTGTAACCCAGGCATAACAGGAACTTCGTATCTGTTTCAATGTTTGCATATCGGTTGAATCAGTATAGCTTTTCTGAAGGGTGACAATTTCATTATCGAATTCCTTCCAACATACATCGTATGCGGTTCTTTTCTCGGGAAGATTTGTGTACATATATTCATCGGCAAAGGATTGGATATCAACAATCAAACCCTTCAAGCGATCCAAGTTGGAAGTCGTGGTCATATCTACCGATGCTTGAGAATAACTTTTCTGAATTTGTGTTAAAAAGTAGAGTGTGACAACTGTCGTTGCCGAAAGAATTATAAGAAGAAGAGCAAAATAGAACGTTACTTTCCAAAATAATTTAGAAGAAAACATTATAACCTCATTATAACAGATGTACCATGATTATAAAAGCGGAAAATTTTCTTCCGGCACGAATAGATGCCGCACTTCAAGATATTTCTCAATACATGAGCTTAATTTTATAAGCAACACATCCGACCAATGCCACTCGGCCGATTCTTCTCAACAATAAACGCTGCATCCGTAACCTTCGGTATCAATATCCGTGTCAATTTACAGCAAGGCACATCGAAATGCAAGTAATACCTTGATGTTTGACTTATTACTAAAGCCAAAAAGATAAATGTCGACAAAAGGGCAATGATAAACGAAGAAAGTTGCAGAAATACGATAAAAACTCACAACTCTCATCTGAAACGCCCATTCATTATTAATCTATCTATCATTCAATTCAAGTGGTGCCGCCGCCCATTGCTTGTTTTATTCCTTCCTTTGTAATCATGCGCTTGTCACTGCAGTATAATAAAGCGCTCCATATAGTAATCCTTATTATTTGTAATAATTGTTGCAATGAAATAAGGAGTTTCCATTTATCTTAGAAACCAAAATATTTTTTCGCATTGTTGTAACTGATGTCCTCAACTAAACTACCGATGAGTTTCAAGTCATTTGGGATGAGGCCTCTTTCGATTTCACTGCCCAAGATATTGCATAATAATCGTCGAAAATATTCATGACGTGGATACGAAAGGAAGCTTCTGGAATCTGTAAGCATGCCGACAAATTGACTCAAAATGCTTAAATTAGAAAGTGCTTCAATTTGTTTTTTTATTCCATCAAGCTGATCAAGAAACCACCAACCCGAACCATATTGCAATTTACCTGCAACACTTCCATCCTGAAAATTACCAATCATAGTAGCTATTAATTCGTTATCTCTAGGATTGAGATTATATATAATCGTTTTGGCAAGTTTATTCTCAGTGTCAAGTTTATCCAGAAATTTAGATAATGTGCGCGCAATTTCAAAGTCACCAATGGAATCAAAACCGGTATCCGGGCCAATCGCGCGCATCATTCGGGTATTGTTGTTACGCAGGGCGCCCAGATGAAACTGCTGAACCCACCCTCGCTCACAATCCATAACACCGAATTCATGCAACATTGCTGATTTGAATTTCAATATTTCAATCAAATCAAGATTTTTCCTCTTACGGAGTTTTTTAAAAATGAATTTGATTTCCGATTCTGTATAGTCTTTGGCATATGCTGTTTCAAGACCATGATCCGAAACTCGGCAACCACGTGAATGGAAAAAATCATGGCGTGCGCGAATCGCTGTAATCAATGAATCAAAATCTTTTATTTCAACTCCTGACACAGTTTCTAATTTCTGGATGTAGGAAAGAAACGCGTCCACATTTTCCACCGCTATCGCTTTGTCGGGACGGAAAGCAGGAAGCATCTTCGTGAAACCGTTTCCCTTCTTTGTATATGCCTCGTGATATTCGAGAGAATCAACCGGATCGTCCGTTGTGCAAATTACCTCGACATTCATCCGTTTTGTAATTCCTTGCGTTGTAAAACCCCGTGTTGCAAGTTTGGCATTACATTTATCCCAAATCGCTTTCGCTGTTTTTTCATTTAACAGCAAATCAGAAATTCCGAATGGACGATTCAATTCCAAATGTGTCCAATGAAACAATGGATTGCGGATAGTTTTAGGTACCGTGCATGCCCACAACTCAAACTTTTCCCAATCCGAAGCATTCCCGGTGATGAACCGTTCATCCACACCGCATGTGCGCATCGCCCGCCATTTGTAGTGATCACCGGCAAGCCAAATCTGCGTCATATTTTCAAACTGTCGATTTTGCGCAACTTCTTTTGGAGAGATATGACAATGGTAATCAATAATTGGAAGCGGTTCCGCATATGTATGATAAAGGTTGGATGCGGTTTTAGTATCTAGTAAGAAATCTTCATGAATAAATTTCTTTTTCATAATATCCTCTTTGTCATAATTTGAATAAATGCCAATTACTTTAATTCATCCATTGTGACCCCATCCATATCATCAAACACTTGGTTCTCGCCGCCCATTGCCCAGATGAAGCTATAGTTCCGCGTGCCGCCGCCGGAATGAATTGACCAGCTTGGATTCAACACTGCTTGCCCATTCCGCATTATAATATGGCGCGTCTCATGCGGTTGTCCCATCAGATGCACAACCACTGCATCAGGATCAACGTTGAAGTACATGTATACTTCCGAGCGTCGTTGATGCGTATGCGACGGCATTGTGTTCCAAACGCTTCCCTCTTCGAGTTCTGTCAGACCCATTACCAATTGGCAGCTTTGGATTCCATTTGCATGAATCATGCGATTGATTGTGCGCTTGTTTGCATCCTTTTGGCTTCCAAGATAAGCATGTTCGGCATCTGCAAGCGTAGCGTGTGTGGTCGGATATTCTTTGTGTGCAAGATAACTGACAAAGTAGAATTTTGCCGGTGTTTCCGAAGACTTGCTGGCAAACGTCACTTCCTTTGCACCACGTCCGATGTAAAGCACATCTTTCGATGCCATTGCAAATTCTTTACCGTCAACTGCGATCGCACCATCGCCGCCGATGTTGATTACACCAACTTCGCGTCGCTCGCAGAATTTTTCTGCTGCCATTTCTTTTTTGCTGGCAAGCAGTTTCAACTTTACTTTCACTGGCATAGCAGAGCCGGTAATCGAACGGTCGATATCAGAATACGTCATGGGTACTTTATTCGGCGCGAAGAGATTGTCAATCAAATATGCCTTACGCAGTTCTTCGGTCGTCATCTTTTGAAACCCTTGCGGATCTGTCGAATATCGCACATCCATGGTTTTGTTTCCTTTTTAGAAATTCTTATCGAGCCATCCAGCCGCCATCAACAACTAGTACGTGGCCATTCACATAATCCGATGCGGGTGATGCCAAAAAGATCACCGCCCCTTGCACGTCGGCAGGCAAGCCCCAGCGACCTGCAGGGATACGATCTAAAATTGCTTTTGTGCGCACTTCATCTTGGCGCAGCGCTTTTGTGTTGTTCGTCGCCATATATCCCGGCGCAATAGCGTTGATGGTGATGCCATCTTTTGCCCATTCGTTCGCCATTGATTTCGTAATTTGTGCAACGGCACCTTTGCTTGCCGCATATGACGGGACAAAAACACCGCCTTGAAAAGCCAGCAGTGAAGCAATATTGATAATCTTTCCGTACTTCCGCTTCATCATATCGCGTGCGCATGCCTGCGAAAGGAAAAAAACTGTTTTGGAATTTATCTGCATCACTTCATCCCAATCTTTTTCCGAAAAGTCGATTGCAGGTGTACGGCGGATGATGCCGGCGTTATTTACGAGAATATCAATTTTACCGAATGTCCCGAGAGCTTTCTCTACAAGCATCGTAATTGATTCCGTCTTCATGAGATTTAATTCAAGCATCAGTGTCTTACGCCCCAGTTTCTTGATCATTTCTTCCGTTTCAGTAGATGGGACATAATCCACGAGGACTACATCGGCACCTGCTTCTGCCAGTCCAAGAGACATTCCCCGGCCTAATCCTGTGCTTGCACCAGTGACGATTGCAATTTTTCCATTTAAATTAAAAAGTTGGCTCATCGTTCTTTCTTAAGTATTAGTTATGGAATAATAGATCCGTCGTATCAATTCTGTTTTAGATCAAAAAGAAGTTTGGCTCGTCCAAAAGGAATATCCTCATTCATTGAAAATAATATACCAATAATCTCGCGCAAGAAAAATATTCTATGTAAATAAATTACCTGCCCCTTTCAATACCGAATAAAAAGGCAGGTAAATGAAAAAATAATTTTGGCACATGAATAAAAACCCGTGCTATCCCGGCTTTATAACTTGAGGAACTATATCAATAAGGTCAGAAATTGCAACCGGTTTTCCTGTAGTGGATTAGTAAATACTTTACAGGCTTTTGCAGCAGCATCCTGAAACTGCTTATCTACTGCTACTTCTTTTCCTGTTGAACACTATGTAGTTGTAAAATGCCAAAGAGGCCCGCGCAGTGTACCAAATTCAGTGACCTCATCAACACGCCAGTAGTATATCATCTTTGGTTTTAACTTGCCGGGATTAAAAGAATTGTTTTTCTGATTCTTCTTAAACTTTGGCGTTGTGTTATTTCCAAAATACACATTATGTGAAACTGCGTTTCGTGCCGGCACCCATTTCAATACTATGTCATTATTTTGAACATCGTGCGCATTATTCCTGGGCCGCGGTAGAAAGACCATCGGCAGTACTGTAGGCATTGTTTCTTCCGGATCCCATTTTCCGGCGAAAGTCCATTTTGCTGTAATATCATTTTCTTTTGGGGCGCCAGAAGCAATTTCCAGATTATCTTTAAACCAGTTATAATCGCCTCCCTCACGGTGACAATTATAATAGTAATGCCGCGCACCCCATATCCATGATGTTCTTGGATTTGTCGGCCAATAGATTGGTGTATCTGTCAAAGCCTGAGAAAACTGGCAATCCAACAAGATAATCTGTCCATCTCGGTGGTTACGTCCCAATTGAAAACCTGGTACTCCATCGAATGAAGAATATCTGATAACTAATTTTTGATCAATATTGGCATCACCGTCGTGCCAGATGCTTGCGTTTGTGCTTCGCCCGAAAAATTTACTATCGGTTATATAACACCAGCCTCTTGGACAGACGAAATCGACTCCCCCTTCGAAATAACAGTTAGCATGATAATACATTCCATTTTGTTTATTCCATAGACTGAGTGTATCTGCACCATCGGCGATGAGATTACAATTCAGAATTATCACGCGCGTACCACCCCCTCGAACTGCGAACTGGTGATTTCTATCGCCGGTTAAACTACCATAATTATTGTGTACAGTTAAATTCGCCAACGTAATATCGGTAACCGATGAATCTATATTAATAACAGCTGAGCCCCAATCGGAACCATTGTGGTCATCATTCCAATGTTTTCTTAACTCGGCAAAAATGATGCGTGTGCTATCACGGTCTTCTCCGACAAGTGTTACGCAGCTTCTGGTAAGATATATTTTTTCGTTATAGACGCCTTTACGGATCAAAACAATTACGTTTTGTCTATTGTCTATTGGGACTGAATCGATGGCATCCTGTATATTCTTGAATTGTCCCGTTCCATCCTTTGCAACTATAATATTTGCTTTTTCCTTCGCCCATGTATATGATATTATAAAAACCATCAATATTATGAAGGAACCATTACGTGTGTATTTCATTCTATTTCGCTAGAATAAGTTTAATCGTCTTGGAATAGGTATTGAATTACAAAGTGGCAAAATATCTACCGCTAGCAAGACCGAAAGATACCTTTGAATAATTATCTTATAAAACCTTTTTCATAAATACAGACTACCAAAACCACAATCGAATAACCAAATCTAGTTCATACCCTCATTACAACGCGCGCCCATCTGATGGATAGGCGCGCTGTTTTTTTCATACAAAAAAATGAGAACTTCATTTACTCCTGGTCTCACGACGCGATATCGTCATGCAGAAGATGGCGTTCCATGTCACTTCAGCATAAGAATTTTTATAGTTTGTGACATCGCTTCAGTTTGGAGGTGCACAAAGTACACACCGCTTGCAAGTCTGCTGGCATTGAATGTTTCCCGATGATTTCCAGCAGGTATCACTCCATCTACTAACGTAGTAATTTCTCTTCCATAAACATCGTACACCTTCAACGATACCATTCCAGACTTCGGTAAATCATAACTGATAGTCGTTGATGGGTTAAACGGATTAGGATAATTTTGATAAAGTGCATACGAAGTCGGGATTTGATTCGCTGATGAGTTTTGCACGGAGGTGATCACCATTGGAATCAAAGATGGAACCCAATTTGCTGAATACGAGTACGGCGCTGCTGCTGTAGCTTTAGAGAGAATATTTGCTACAGTATACGCAGCTGCTTGTGTACTACTTATTGTAGATGGTTGATTTGTCGTCCAAACTGGTAAAACAGGTCTGCTTGCGAGAGCACCGGGTCCTGTGCAATTATATTCTGAATATAATGCTGGCGAAGGTCCCATTACTGTCCACCCTGCAGCATTAACGGTTGCCGGTTCAGAACAATTTATATAAACCGTTTTCGGAGCTGCCTGCCATGGACGTCCAAGATAGAAGGAGACCATCGGATTGCCATCAACCCCATTCTGACCAGCAGGAGTTGAGGAAATAGTACAATTCAAGAAGACATAACCGAATTGAAAACCAACCTCCGTTGCAGCGGCAGTTAATACACCACCGTTTCGATTGCAGAATATTGTACAGCTATCGAAGAGAGCAACATCACGCCCAAAGATAAAGTCCACAGATCCTTCGATGTAACAATTCTTATTATAGATTCGATCCGGTCCAGTAAGTCCGCCCTGTGTATAATAAGTATCTTGATAACCGAGCATTCTGCAATTATAATATGATTGCCGGTCGCCGTTTGTACGCAAGGCCACGGCTTGTGAAGCCGTACTACCGGGAGCGTATGCATTCGCTGTATTTTGGAATGTAATGTTCTGCGCCTGGAAATCCGCTGCATCGATAGCAACGCTATACGAAGTATTGGTACCGCTGCTTCCAGAATTTTTCCCGGAATAATCATCGTAGGTAAGAATCGTGCTATCCCTTTGTTGACCAACAAGAACAACATTAATCTTTCCTGCCGCTAATGTGTCTTTTTCGTAGTAAGTTCCCTTTTTTACATAGATAAACCAATGACCTGTATAATTACTGGGAACTGCATTAAACGCTGCCTGGACAGTTTTATAATCGCAATTGACTCCGACCGTTCCATTCTTATCAACTATTTTATAAACATTTGGTTGAGCAGCCGGTGTCGTAAATGTTAATTCACTGCCGTAGGATGTACCTGTACTGTTTGTAGCATATGCTCGTGCATAATATGTCTTACCCAGTACAAGGCCGCCGATTGGAGTGATAAATGATCCACTTCCCGTACCGCTACTATTATAATCATTTGTTATGGTAGGATTGTGCGATGTGCTCCAACAAATTCCTCGATCTGTTATTGGAGAACCACCCCACGCTGTCACTGATCCATACCCTGTCGCATTCGTATTAACGATATTATTCACGCTATCGGTCGTTACTGTCGGTGCAACAAGAGTTGTCAATGTTGTAAAGTTCAGTTCATTGCCGTATGCCGTGCCGGCACTATTGACCGCATATGCACGCACATAGTATTTTGTTCCTGCAAGAAGACCTGTCAATGAACTCGTAAATGGAGTAGATGTTGATCCATCTTTCGAAGTACTATCTGCTGTTGTGGGGCTACCGGCTGTATTCCAGCAAACACCCTTGGCCGAGATGGCCGAATTACCGTCTTTGGAAATAATTCCACCGCTTGTTGCAAACGTCGTTGATATATCGGTGATTGGCTTCGTAGTTAACGTTGCAATTACCGGGATTGAAGCCGGATTCACGTGCGCTATCACGAAGTCATTTGTGGTTAATTGACCCAATGACGTGGATGCACCAAAAGCATTAGAAACGATAACGCCAATATTATTCGCGGTGCCGCTTCCTCCAAGATTAATCCAATTACCTGCACCATCATCTTTCGCTATCCGAATTTTATCTTTATCACTAACATTTATAGCATCATTGCTTGTATAGCTTAATTGGATCGTAGCATTTGAAACATTTGCACCAACCCCTTTTACAATATGCACATACCGTGCGGCAGATATAGAATCTAATGATGCCGGTAATGTTCTGGCCGGTGGAACTCCATTTATCAATTCTGCCGTATAGATTGTAGATGTGGAAGAATCTTGGGTGATGCTCAGTATCACAGGCCGATAGATCGAACCTTTACCTAACGGCAATGAATCAATGACAGTAGTAGAGGATGCAATCGTAAATGCCATTGGTCCATCAACATATGCCACCGTTGCAGAATCAACAGGATTGATGCCTGTAGACTGAATAATGTAAGTGGCACCGCTCGGTGTTGCAGTATAATTTTTCCATACTTTTACACCCGAAGCTAATGTCAATAGATTTGTAGATGATGTAACAAATTTTCCGCTGGTCATAATAAGCGCACCAACTGTAGCATTGCCAACTGTCAATGGCGAGTTTAACTGAACCGTTGCATTACTATCAACGCCATAGCTGAGGTTTGCATTTGTTCCAGCGTTCGTATATGTCTGTATTCCATTCTTCTTGGCAAATATTAACCTGTTATTTGATGTAGTATTCTGTGGAACCTCAAATTGGGCACCACTTGCTATAGAGAGATTTCCACAAAGTGTCCAATTTGCATATCCACCCGAGCCTTTGCACAAATTAATTTTTCCGCTTTGAACAACAATATCTCCCATTACATTTACGTAATAAAGAGCTGCACCGCTTGAACCGCTTGCAGTAAGGTAACCACCGTTGACAATGATATTACCTTTAATAGTAATATTCCGTGTTGTGGCAGAGGCAGTCATTCTAAATTGCTGGGCAGCGCTGGCACCGGAGGCTGTACAAGTGACATCACCTCCTATGACGATATTATCCCACGCTAAATTTAAACCTGTTGTTTGACCCGGATTATTCCATATAAAGTTATAGAAGTTTTGATTTCCATTTCCGGGTGAGGCTGTGGTGACTCCTGTGAGTGCACAAGTGGACCCTGTTCCCCAGGTTGCCAATGGAATACTACCTCCAGTCCGGGCATGACGATAGAGAGAACCATTTCCAAAGCTTATAGTACCTGCCACGCTTACGGTTCCACTAAGAGTATCTAGAAGAGTTCCGTTCACAGTTAAAGTTCCAATTTTTACAACAAAATTTGTATCAACTCTTAATGTTCCACCCGATTGGACAACCAGGCTGCCACATGTGTCAGGAACTACACGGAGAATGCTTACTAAATCTGTTCCAGCAATTATAACGCTATCAGTGCTTGCGGGAAGAACACCACCTGCCCAAGTAGATGTACTGTTCCATGATCCTCCACCAGTACCATTACTAGTTATAGTAGCACCAAAATATGCATTAATTGTCTGGTTCCCTTTTATAGTATCAATGAACGGATTTGTCATACTTGTGACACTGCCAGTCCAACCTTTGAAGCTATAATTTGTGCCCGAGTTTGCTGTTAACGTAACAACAGTAAGACTATCATATGTTGTCTGAACAGGATTGATAGTAACTGTGCCAGTACCTACCGTTATCACAGACAATGTATATTTGTTAATTGAGAAATATGCAGCAATTGTATGATTTGAAGTCACATTGGTAAATTTGTAACTCGTCACCACGCCAACGTTTGCACCATCAACCAAAACACTGTCTATATGATATCCTACGTTCTTTGTAATTGTGAAGGTTGTATCGGTTCCAGTTGGAACTTGAACAGGACCTTGCGGACTAATAGTTCCACCTGAACTTGCTGTTGCAGTAACAACAGGTACCAGCTTTCGGAGTGATACATTCGATGAAGATAGATTCGCATTACTGAAGTTTGCAATGTAGGCGTTTGAAAATGTGAGTTTGGATTGATCAGCAAGTGAAACCATTATTGAACCAATTGAAGATCCGCCTAGATCTGCTGCAATAAAGAAATATCCATCCGAGGTTGTGATCGCCTGCGGAGAGGAAACTGTGAATGTAACAGGTGATGTCGGTGATGCAACTGTAGCCAGTAAATTTGAAGTACTAAAAGTTGCAGAATTACAATAATAGAGCTTTAGATTGGTTACTCCTGAATATGTGCCAGATAATGCAACAACAACCTGACTGATTTTACTGCCATTAATATTTCCCTTGAGTTGGAATCTTCCGATTGGGTTATCATTTGTACCTTGAGATCCATCTGACGGTGCATAAGATGAACCATCGGTAAATGATATAGTTGCGTTGGGCGTAAATGACACACCTCGCCATGCTGTGTTTGTTGCTGCTGTGGCAAGGGTTGAAAACACTGAAGAAACGCCTGTGTCTGTTACCTTGACCAGATTCGATAGAGAAGAAGCATCGATAGCATAAATGACAGGATTCGTACCGGTCCAATCGACTGTCAAAGAACGTAGACCAGCAGCAAGTCCTATGGTATCTGTATATGCAAGTGACCAGGTTCCACCACTGAGCGTCCATTTTTGCAATCCGCCACCAGCTGTTTTTGCACGATCATCCGCAACATAAATTGTATTTCCATCAGCACTCATAGCAAAGCCATAAGATGAAGGGCCACTCGCAGTAGGGAATCCGTTCAATAAAACTGGTGTATTCGTTCCCGAAGTTGGAACACCTGTTCCAAGTGCTACAATTCCTAAGTACGGAGCGGATGAAGTTGAATAATAAAGTTGATTATTGAAAATACCGACAACTCTTGTATTCGTATTGGTCGATTGAAGTGCTGTTGATGTTGTAGCACCTAATGGGCTGATATACCGTATACCAGCACTCGCACCTTGTCCCGATCCGCCATTTCCGCTAGTATAGAACGCAGTTCCATCGGTAGAAAGAACACTTCGAATATTACTAGCATTATATGCATCGGTGAGCTTCGTCGATGCGTCAATTGTACCGCTCGCGTCAATTCTTGCGGCGACTCTATTAACTACTGATGCATTAACCGAAGTCACTGTTGTACCAACAGAAGCATAATACCCTCCCCATGTTAAATATCGTCCATCAATAGAACGCATGAGAAATCCTTCACTTGTAGCCGTTCCTGAATTCGTAACCGAAGTAGTTGGTACCGTAATTGTTTGAACAGTTGCGCCGCTCGTTGTATATACATCGATGAATGCTGCGGTCGCATTGCCTGAAAGAGCTCCCGATCCATCACCAACACGGTAAACCGCAATGTTGCCTGCAGTAAATTGTCCCCACATTATCGTGCTTGCCATAATAAGGCAAAGAGAAAATGCGAGTAGAATTCGTGTTCTTTTTTTCATGGCATATCTCCTTAGATATTTTGTTAATTAATTGAAGAAAAGCGGGAGAAACTTTCACTCTTTTCTTCGTGATTGCTGCAATAATCTTTGACAAAGTATGTTCAAATTCCGAGATGTCCTTTTTCATTTTAGTTCAACCGCATTCGGATTAACTCCTGTTCCCAATTCTATTCCTTTTCTTGCCTTCGAGATATCTGTTCCGACTATATGGATATTTTTCGACCTTTCACCAATGACCTTCAAGAACAGATCGGCTGGCGCGGGATAGGTTCCGCCATCGATGGTAACATTTCGGCTTTGAATAACATTGAATACATTTCCTGATTGTGGAACGATCCTACATTCTTCCATTTGAACCCCATCCGCATCGGCTATGTAAACACCTCGTTTTGATATAATGGAAACATTGTTAAGGTTCATATTCTTTATAGACAACTCAGGAAGACCGTTAATGACCACTGCACGGTCTGCGCCGTTGCAAACGATGTTCTTGACGAAGAAATCCTTGAACTGCGGTGTCCTGTCCGTTACAGGCTCTATCTTTCGGATGGTCAGGTCTTTCCTGGCTTCTACATCAGGGGCACCGCCGGAATAATACATATCAAAAAGGATCGCATCAGTCACAATCTCGCGCATCTGAATCCCGTCAATAAATATTTTTTCTATCACTCCGCCCCTTCCGCGTGCCGACTTGAAACGAAGGCCTACATCTGTGCCGATAAAAACACAGTTACGGACGGATACATTACGTGCACCACCGTAGCTTTCACTACCAATGACGAAGCCCCCATGCGCATGATAGACTACGCAGTCCACTACCACAACATTCTCACAGGCTGGACCCGGTTTCTGGCTCAAGGTAATGGCCCCAGGTTTTAGACATATCCCATCATCACCGACATCGATCATACAATTATAGATCACTACGTTGCGGCATGCTGCAGGATCGATGGCATCGGTATTTTTTCCTGAGACCGGTGCGAGTACCTTCACATTGCGGATGATCAAATTTTCACATTGTTGAGGAATGATATGATACCTGGGCGAATTTTCGAAGGTCGGACCATCAAGCAGAATATCATTACACTCGACAAAGTTGACAAGATTGGGTCGAAGGTATTCTTTTGTCGATTCGTAATCCGGTTTTGTTAGCATCTTCTTTGCATCTGCACTTTCCTTGAAATATTTTTCCGCTCCCATCGCTTCCTTCGAAGGCCACCACTCTTCACCATTAGCAGATACAACACCACCAGAGGCAACAAGAGCTTTCCATTGAAGTTCTGTCAGATCCTCTCTCAGTAGATAGCGCCAAACTTCTCCGGCTCCGTCGAAGATCCCGTCACCGGTGATAGCAATGTTCTTCACCTTACGAGCAAAGAGAAGCTGTATTCTTCTGTACTTGTTTTCTCCGCCTTCTGGACTTTCGATGAATGGATAGTCATTGATATTCTTGCTGAATTGAACAAGGGCTCCTTTTTTTACATAAAGATTGATATTGCTTTCAAGTCTGATGGGTCCGGTAAGCCATGTGCCGGCTGGAACAACAACGGTTCCCCCGCCGGCTTTCGCACAGGCGGCAATGGCATCAGCGAAGGCTTTGGTGTTCATTGTGTACCCATCTGGGATAGCACCAAATTCGACAATACTGACACTATGCGGGGGAAATTGCGGCTCAACCATCTCCGGCATTGAAAATGGAAGATTGGAAAGATAGTCCTTCAATTGTTTCTGATCTCCTGCCATAGCTCTCATCACAAACAGAAAGACGAACATAATTAGAAAATTTTTAAGTGACCTTGGTTTTTCCATTTTATCATAGTTCTGCATTACGTTGACCAGTTCTTTATTTACACAACTCGAATATATAAAAAAAGTATTGTTCTGAAGGGCACATGAAGTGCTCTCCCGACATATCCGAATAATTCTTGAAAATCCATTTTTGATACACGACTACTACTTCTGGATAATCACCTTTGGGCTTACATCTTTCCCAAGGTCAAAATCTTTCTTTGCACTCTTTATATCTGCATCCAGCAGCTTGATATTCTCGGACTCTTTACCGACGATCTTCATAAACAAATCAGCCCCTGCACTATAGGAAGGATGTGTAATAGTAATATCGCGGGCATTGTCGATATCAAACACCGGTCCTTGCTCTAATAAAATCCTTACATTATTGAATTGCAGTCCCTCCGCATCGATGCAAGTAACTCCTTTGGTGGCAGATATGGTGATATTTGTCAGTTCTATATCGCGCGCGAACTGTTCCGGGAGACCTTGAACAAAAATAGCCTGGCTAGCACCGTTACAAATAATATTTTTAACGTAGAATTTTTGGAATTGCGGAGTTCGCTCAGTTACAGGCATGCTTTTACGCACTTCGCCATTGGCCGGTTTATCATCTTCGTAGTACATATCAAACAGGATGGCCTCATTAACGATATTCTTCATCTGAATACCATCTATATAAATATTCTCGGTTAATCCACCGCGGTTTCGTGAAGATTTGAAACGCAGTCCAACATCAGTCCCGATGAATATACAGTTGCGTACTGAGATATTCCGGGTACCACCATACGTTTCACTTCCAATAACAAATCCACCATGTCCGTGATATACTATGCAGTCTGCAATAACTATGTTCTCACATGCCGCAATCCACCCCTTCTCTTTATCAACTGCACCCGACTTTAGGCAGATTGCGTCGTCGCCTGCATCAACTTCACAATTATATACCACAACGTTATGTGAAGAACCGATATCCAAGCCATCTCCATTTTGAGCACTCCAATCATTCTGTATTTTGATGTTGCGAATCACAAGGTTTTCACATTGAACCGGGTTGACACAGAATTTTGGAGAATTGCGAAATGTAGGACCGTCAAAGAGCACTTTTTTACATGAATGAAATACTACCAAATTAGGCCTGAGAAAATCTTTAGCACCAGTGAAGTCTTCCTTGCTCAATACTTTTTTTTCTTTTCTGAGTGCCTTCAGATATGCCTCACCTTGCAGAGCCTGCTGCGACGGCCACCACATTTTTCCATCTTCAGTGACTACACCTCCAGTTGATATTGTCTTTTTCCACTGATTTGCTGTGTACTTTTCTTTTTTCATCGGACGCCAGACTTCACCAGATCCGTCAATAATTCCATCGCCGGTGATTGCGATATTTTCTAATCCATATCCATATATCGGATTAGCACAAATAAGATTTTTCGATGCCGGTGTCGGGTATGGAACCAAAGGAAAATCATCCCGGTTTCTGCTGAACATGATAATTGCTCCTGCCTCCAAGTGCAGATCTATATTGTTCTCAAATCTTATCGGTCCTGTAAGCCACACGCCTGCAGGAACAGTAACCCTTCCTCCCCCTGCTTTTGCGCATTCCTGGATTGCATCATTAATAGCTTTAGTGTTCATAGTTTGGCCATCTGCTATCGCACCATGTGCAATTATATTAATTGCTCGATCTGGAAATGTCGGCATCTGGATCACAGGCAAGGAAAAAGGCAATCCAGTTAGATATGATGCTGGTACGGGCTGAGCAAATACAGAATTGGATGCCCCACTAATTATAAAAAGTATTATAACCGAGGTAATACGAAAATATGTTTTCATATAATCTTACATCCTTTATATTGCATAATTTGGCTCGTTAATTATTTTTTTATTCTAAACCATTCGAAATCAGCATGGCCACTTTTAGAACTTTCGTAAGGCGCTAATGCAAAAATCCCGACTTTTGCCCCGATCCACCTGCCTTCGCGTGCAATAAATTCTTTTCCAATTGACTTGAACACTGTACCATCCTCGCTAAAATTGAAATCACACTTGGCATCATTTTTAACATCGACTTTCAAAAATATAGTACTATTATTGATCAATATATCGGTCTCAATAATTTCTGCACTTCCTTTTTCTGAATTCAAGCAAACAGTCTTTCTTAGATGAATGCCGTCAGCCATTTTAACCAACGCAACATAGGCATAATCATATCCCATAACTATGAGACCCGCTTTTTCATTTATGTTTATGGGATTAATTGTTAATCTGGTTGACGCAGAAAATTGCGGTGCCGGTAATTTTTGCAGCAATAAGCCTGGGACATCCCACAACGGACATGGATCGATCCATCCTTTGGCTTCCTTGATAAGAAGAAGAGGTTCCCATGGACCGGCGGGATTTTTTGTCTTTGACATATAGATCCCGAAATCCGGATCGCCGTAATAAACATAGAACTCTCCATTGTGAAACCTCATACTGGGCGCCCAACAGCCTTTTCCATGTTGCGGTTGATCGAAAACAGTTGATGGCAAATTTTCAGATACATGACCGATGATCGTCCAATTTACCAGGTCATTCGAATGCAGCACAGGCATTACCGGCGTACAATGAAAGCTCGATGATACCATATAAAAATTATCACCCACACGAATTACATCGGGATCTGAATAGTCGGCATAGATGATCGGATTGTTGTACGTACCGTTTCCATTATCAGACAACCAGACATACCCTCCGCTATCATCATCAGCTTTCCCAGGTGGATTTTGAGAAAATAATATAGCGGGAAGGAAATAAAGAATTGCTATAATCGTAGAAATAAGCAATATACTCCTACATTGATTTTCACACTTCGGTACAGAATAAGTACAGCAATTTAGTTCAACTATTCTCTTCAATTGGTGATTCCTTGTACACAGGTCTTACACAACACCAATCTGGTCGGAAGTTTTATTGTTTGTGGAACAAACTCATCTTTTTGCTGAATGCTGTGAAGAGTCAACTCTACAGCTTTTACGCCTAATTCTATTGTCGGCTGTTCTATGTAGCTCATCGGTGGTGAAAGGAATTGATTTAAGCCACTGCTTCCGAAAGAAATAATATCAACATCATCTGGTATCTTCACACCCATCTCTTCGGCGGCATGGTAAATGCCAAGAGCGACCGGAAAAGTTGAAGCGAAAATAAACTCCGGACGGTCTTCAGATTTAAATAATTGCATAAATCCGTTATAGCCATCTATTTCGCTAAATCCGCCGCGTACTACCCATTCAGGCTTAATGGCAATTTCATGTTTTTTCATTGCCATCTCAAAACCGCGATATCGCTCCCTGCCGATATATGTGTGTGAAAATCCCGCCAGATGAGCGATCTTACTGTATCCCACATGGATGGCTTGTTCAGTGGCAGCAAATGCTCCTCCATAATCATCAGCAATAACTGCATTAAAACCTTTCATATCAATGATACGATCCATAAAGGTGAGTGGAATTCCCATATCCTTCACCCTCTTGAAAATTGCATAATCCTTTGTTTGTTGCGTTACCGAAATAATTATTCCATCCACACGCATTGATAAAAGCGTCTGGAGGTGACGCAATTCGCGTTCTGAATTCTCCTGAGAAACAGTGAGAATAATTTCATAATTCTGGTGAAACGCCGTATCATACATTGATTCTATAACGGAAGAGAAAAAGTAGTGGGCAATCTTTGGTACCACAACACCGATCATATGTGTATGTTTCGAAGATAGATTTCGCGCCATGTAATTAGGCAGGTATCCCAGTTCTTGAGCAAGAGCTTGAATTTTTTTTACTCTTTCAGTTGAAATATCCGGATGCCCGCGCAGAGCTTTTGACACAGTCACTTTCGAGACTTTAAGTTTTCTTGCAATGTCATCAAGGGTAACTTGAAAACCTTTTTTCATTTAGCTATTACCTATTTAAAATTTTTTCTGTGATATTACTTTGCGGAATATTTTATTCATCAAGAATTCAACATATCAATTTGGGCATTTCAGCGGCACATCACAATCGGATCAATATGCCGTCTGAAATGTTTATATAGATATTGATAATGAATATCTTCATGATCCTGAAGACATTCCATGATTCTCTTTTTGAACAAGAATGTTCCATTCCCGTCTTTCTTTGAAAGAACTGTTCCAAATGTGACATGCAGAATCTGACGTGTATTATCATCCGAGAGAAGTTCGAGCAATTCCACATCTGAATACCCGTTCGTAGGTCGCATTCGTGTTACATCTGCCGTGACATGATACGACTGACGATCATTTTCATAGTTTGCACGGGCACATTCTAGAATTTCCCTGAACAATTTTGGATCCGATGCACCTATTGTGCGTAAAGCTTCCAGCCAACTCGTACCTGCGGTCTTCAAGTGAACTTTTCCAAATCCAATCGATCCTACGACATTATATACATCAAACTTATCACTACCGGAATGAAGGCTGATTTTGTAGGGTCCAAGCATTTCAGCAATCTGAACATGTTTTGTATACTCTTCCTTGAATATTTTTAAGTCTCCCTTATACTCGATCCCTTTTTCGAAATCACCTATGAATCGCGGAGCTAAGCTCATGAGTTTTATCCCAAGACGTTTCAACTCATTGGCAACAATGAAATGTTCCAGAGGTGAAGTTGGTGTGTCTGTTTCATCAACGGAGAGTTCAATTTCTACAGGCTGATGCGACCATTTGGCTTTCAGATGATCTGTTAATTTCACGGTTTGCGCAATTCCGGCGCCATACTTTACCAATGATCGAAGTGTTTGCTCCTCAGTTGGTTGAATGATAAATCCATCCGCGATTTTAAACTGCTGGTTTTTATAACGCGTCACTGCCGATTCCAATGAATCCTTGAGAACATTCCATGGAAGCGCTGCTGCTCGTCTACGGACTTCTTCGATTGGCAAACGTGAAGCCTCATTTACGACATACAAACCGATATCAAGTGTAAACATCGTAAATCCTGCTTTTGCATATCGATCGATATCTTCAGGAGTTTTTAGGTGATCTCCATCAGCACCATATCCATCTTTGTATCCTTCCTGATACACTGCCCAGATTGCTGCATCCATAACATCTTCAGCCTCTCGGCCGGTACGTTGCAGCTCGCGAACGGATTGTTGTGCGAGAACAGGTTTCAATCCGCTTCCAGCGACCGCGCGGATATGGCCTGCATTCGCATGTCCTAATCTGTCTCCACATCCAATTGAATTCTTCTGACCAATAAGGCTCGGTTTTGTAAATACAAATAGTTTCTGAATAGCAAGAGCATTTTTGTGACTCAATGGGCATCTTTTAAAGTCATCTTTCACTGTCCCTTCAAACTGATTTGCTATATCACCTTCAGAAATCCATAAAGCTTTTCCTGAAAAGTCCTTTCCAAGGAAAATAAAAGTACTGCCAACCTTATTGACAGACTTTGGGTAAACGTTTATAGTTATACTTGAAGTCAAAGCGATTGGAGACAATTTATTATCAGCTTCTGGTGTAATTATATTCCGTTCTAATACATCTTTAACAGCAGGCATCATTGGATTAACTTTTTTAATTTAGTTATGAAGTATTCTATCTGATAACGAATTAATAATTTTCATTAGTGTACTTGTGCTGCTGCATTTTTAAGCAGCCAATCAAAGAGATTCTTCCCCGCTTTTGCATTTTCATAATCGATTGGCAGTCGGCGTGTATCCATATATTCATTATAGAGCCACGGATCGCCTACAGCAAACACCAAACCTTTACCGAAATGTGCCGTTGCCATTAAAACCAGGCTGTCTTCTACAAGAACTGGTTCTGCAGGTTTTTGAATCCATAGAGTGCAAACCTCTTTTGTAAAAATCTGTCTTACTCTTTTGAAGATAGGGTGGTCGGGAAGATTTTCATTCTTTCCAGTTTCAAAAGCCTTACCAACTACTTTGTGATAACTGTCTTCATTGAAGTGAATTCCAAAATGTTCTGCCAATTTATTAAAATGTTCAAACTCGGCATTCCCTTTATCATTCTCCATCAAAACTAATACTCCGCCCCGTTCGACCCAAGGGACAATAACACTGATCGCATCTTCCGACATATAATGCGGATGATCAGTTTCTGCCGGTGTATCCGGATCCACAATGATATACACACTGCAACAGTTCAACGTAGAATCTGTCGGAGCACATTGGAGAGTATCAAGATCAGCACCAAGAAGGTCGATGCTTCTCCCTAATAAAGAAAATCCGCTGTTCGTGGTATCTTCCCATATGTAATGCCAACGCTCACGTACACTATCTTTATTCACCCGCCATTCATTATTAAAGAAATAATCAAGTCCGACGACCTTTCCTGTACCTGCCAGATTATTCATTTGCACAGGAACGAGTTCATTTTCTAGAGGGAGATGTAACTCTTTTATACCTTCAACTGCAAGCGAAGCCATCTCGATAGCACCGGACCTTGTAAAATGTGTATTGTCGCGTTTCTTATTCCAATTTCGAAATTCATTTTTAACACCATTCAGATAAAGCGGTTTTGACCGTTCATCACCAAGCGCCGATACCATTTTTTTTGATTTTTCAAACATATCGATCAGAGGGACAGTTTCTTCTTTTGCAACTTCCTTCATTACAGCCGGGTAATCACCATGCATTCCAATGTATTGGCCCGCCTTATCAAAGTCTCGCCGTGTAATCGGTGTCAGGAGAACTGGAACCGCGCTTTTCTCACGAGCTTCCCGAATAAATTTCACAAGATTGTTTTTGTAATCAGAGTGCGGTGCCGCAAAACGGGATGTATCTTCTTTCTTTGCATCATTGTGCCCGAACTGAATAAAGACATAATCACCCGGATGGAGTTGTTCCTGCACGGCTTTCCATCGTCCTTCAGCAATAAAACTTTTTGTGCTGCGGCCGTTCTTTGCATGATTAATAATCAGAACATTTTCATGAAAGAATAACGGAAGCATTTGTCCCCATCCATGTTCCGGATTATCAACAAGAGGTTTATCCGCCATTGTGGAGTCGCCGATGAGAAAAATTCGTGTCTCGGTCTGTGGAAGCCATGCTGCGAAGAGCATGAGATACATGAGAGCGAAAAAATTAATCGATACTTTTTTTATTTCCAAATTTATCATATGCATCTTTGAATTTTTTATTTTCCGAAATATTGAAAAGTAACCTGAACTATTGCTGTAATTCCAGGGCAGCTAAAATGAATGGCCCGACAGCCTTGAAATCATTTGTGCGTTGCTTTTCACTAATATAATATTCATAGCTTGCATCGCGATACGGATTGCCGCCAAGGCCGGCTCCCTGGCATGCATAATGGATATTGACAATTCCTTTCTCATCGATCGTCACCATCGAATCAAGGATACCTTTGAACGATTCCCTGGCGGCCGTTAAATATTTTTTATCCAGATAGCCTTTATGGGCACCTTTCGCCAACGCATACACGAACATGCAGGAAGCGGAAGATTCCAAATAATTACCGGTTCGATTTCCCTGGTCAACAACTTGATACCAAAGCTTCGATTGCGGTTCGCGGAATTTCAGCAGCGCTTTGGAAAGGCGCTGTAATATGGCGATCAACTCTTTCCGTTTAGCATGATCTTGAGGCAGATAATCTAAAACATCTACTAATGCCCATGCATACCATCCAATCGCGCGGCCCCAAAAATTCGGTGACCGGCCCGTTTGCTTATTTGCCCATGGCATCTGTTTGCTTTCATCCCAAGCGTGATATAAGAGCCCGGTTTTCGGATCTCGTGTATGCCGTTCAATGAAAACAAACTGGTTGACAATATCATCGAAGTCGGCCGGTTCATTGAACCTCTTCGCATATTCTGCATAGAACGGTTCTGCCATATAGATGCCGTCCAACCACATCTGATATGGATAAATCTTTTTATGCCAGAACCCGCCTTCATCGGTCCTCGGATGGTGTGCTAGTTGTTTCCGCAATGTATCAGCAGCGATCTTGTATTTTACTTCGTGTGTTGCTTCATATAGAGCAATCAAATTTCTCCCAGTCGCAATGTTGTCAAGATTGAATGAAAGGTACTCATAGGTCTTTATTAATCTGTCTTCACCGACAAATTGATCAATGTTTTTTTTTATATAGGACAAATACTTTTCCTTGCCTGTTGTTTGGAACACCCGCCAGACTCCTTGCAGAACGACACCTCGTTCATAATCCCAGCTTTTACTTTTCGGGACACCGGGATACGCGATCGTGTCCCGGCAGTACGCCATCAGTGATTCAACAATGCGGATTGACCATACTGCAACTTTTCCATCAGTTATTTGTTGAGCAGTTCCATAACAACTCAACAAAAAAAGAATACCTAACCAGAGAAAGAATCGGTTCACTGTGATCGTTCCTCTCCTCCTTGAAAAGCAATGCGTTAAAAATATTCTTTCAGAAAATAAATCGAATGACCTTATTGCCCGCCATTGGTTCATTACCCCTTTGAAGAGGAAAAACCAAGGCGGGCAAATTCAACTATTAATAAAACATTTGAAACGCACCGTTTGTAATGTTTATTTCATGAATAGCATACGTTTTACTTCTACAAACCTTCCGGCTTGGATACGATACAGATAAACGCCAGAACTGAAGGAAGATGCATCAAAATGCAGGGTGTGTACACCTGCTGATTTGTTTCCAGCAAATAATGTAGCTACTTCTTGTCCCATGATGTTATAAACCTTAACGGTTACAAAATCTTCCTTCGGAAGGCCAAACTGAATATTCGTTGCCGGGTTGAATGGATTCGGATAATTTTGGTCAACAAAGAATTTCTCCGGGATGCCAGATGTCGAAGGTGTTGAAACACCCGTCACCGTCAGGATAGAAGCATCTGCTACTGTCCACACTCCATTAGGGTTCACACCTGCGTAGGAGGTAGCGACATGTGTCGTAGTATTGGTAGCGGGACCTCTGACATACCAAACGGTTCCGGATCCGCTGTATTGTGCCGGAACTAAATTCGCTTCCGTGAGACTAGCAGTTTCTGTCACACTATAATTGAATACGACAGTACCTGCGGTAATTCCTGTGTCCGATGATATAGTATAATAACGTGGTATTGATTTTGTCGGATCACTCAAATACGTACTGGCTGGTGTACCAGCGGTAAATGTAGCAGAACCAGGACCTGTTATATCCTTCGCAATTGCATAATTGTTATAGGCAACCGTGTTGGATGTGCCGGTGCAGGATATACTGCCGCTATTTGTACCGTATTTTACTTTCAATGCACCGTCATTCGTAATAACGAATGTACCATTTCCTGTGATCTTAGATGTATCAATATTCACTGTTGAACCAGCCGCAACTTCATAACTAAATGCAGCACTAGATGAAATGGTCACGCCACCGAGAGATAAATTCTGAATACCAGAACCTTTGGCAAACACAATTTTCGAATCAGCATTGTTTGAAGTCGATAACGAGCATGCTGAGAAAGTGACATTCCCCTTAACACTTATAATAGTTTGAGCAGCGGAACCGCGTGTAATGGCAAAATAACTTGTCGTACTGCCGCTACCATTGACAGTCAAATTTCCACCAACATTCACTTGATAATAAGTTAAACCGTTTTGAAGCAGGCTACTTGATCCATTAACTCCAAACTGGCCATTGTACATAATTAAATCACCCATAATATTAATCGGTGCGGCATATATCTGCGTAGTCGTTCCCGGTGCAGTTAAATACAGTCGACCAGTGCCCGATGCACGGAGAACAAAATTCCCACGAATAGAATCTGTCGCACCGGTTAAACTTAAATTCAGATTTGCAGTTTGGTTCGGACAGTTCCATTCGAAATTATAGAAAGATTGATTGCGATTACCAGGAACTGTGGCCAAAGTAATAGAACCTGGAGAGATCAAACACGTTGCTCCAACATTCCATGTTGCTCGCGGATATGATCCACCATCGCGTGCATGTCTATAGACACCATTGACGAGCATGGAACCACCTCCAAGAACTGAAATTCCCGTAGAACCAGCACTAGCTCCAAGATTCGGAGGTCCCACAGTTACGGTATCGTTGGCATTTACAACCAAGGTTGCCAATGAATCGACAAATACAGAATCCACCACGATATTGGTCGTTACCGTGATTGTATGGCCGGCAAGAATTTCTATCATCCCAACGCTTGAATCAGGAATCAATGTTGCTGCTGCCCAAGCGGATCCAGTATATTTTTGCCATGTGGAAGTGGCATTCCAATTGCCAGACTGCGCTGAACGATAATCATTTGCAGCTTGTGCAAATATCGTTGCTACACCTGCGCATATTAGACAGACCACAAGAAAAACTAAACGCAGTGGTTTCATAGTATATCTCCTTTTAAAATGGTTTTGAAATTGTATACTACCGCTTCTACGTATATGTACTTAATGAATTACATATGAAATCGTGGCAACCAATGTCTGCCGAAGTATTTGATTTAAATTCACATTTGTGGTCCACATATCCTCGTAGGATACATTCGCATACTCATATGCGAGATCCAATTGGGCATCGAGGAATTTTATCCCAATGCCCCCGGAATACGCTTCCGAGGATACTGGATCTTGCGGCATATAACTATTTTGTGATGCAAATACATCTGTTTGCTTCGTATACCCGCACCGCACGGTAAGCCATTCCATCGGAAGATATTCGAATCCCGCTTTAAACTTATAACTATCCAGCCAAGGATTTGAAGGAACGCTTAAAGAGGAATATTGTGCATTAGCATAGGGTAAGTATTCATATTCCACTTTTACCGAGGCATTTGATCGGAAAGCTATTCCAAGTCCAATGCTTCCCCTCCATGGCAGTTTGATCTCGTCCGAACTTTTTGTTGGTGTGTTCACGGTAACCAGTGTTCCAGTTGAATCCACCGAAACAACCTGAAGAGAGCCGGAGAAATTCCGCTTAATCGTCGTGGGAGGTTTTATAGCGACACCCAACGTAACGTTACCGCCCTCATATAAACCACTGAAGGTAAATTCTTGTCCGCTATAGTCCGAAGTTCCGCTTAGTGTCGTACTAGTTTTCCAAGTATCTTGACGCAAAGCAAAATAGGATCGATGGAATAACAAGAGGCCTCGACCTATCCTGGTGGAATAATCCGTGGTCGATCCTTTTATTAACAAAGCACTGATGCCTATTGAAAGTTTGGAAGCCAACGAGGCCGATAAGGCGCCGCCATAACCATAGATAGAACCTGTTCGTTCTGTTATTATCCGATACCACATCACTGGTAATGCCGAACCATCAGCATCTGTTGAAGGCCTGATGAAAGGTTGCGGATACAGAACACCTGGATCGGGAAATAACAGATTGTTGTTTTGATAGTACGAATTCATATTGGCGTATTCGACGTATCCCACCCCAACTGTGAAATTCCTCTCTCCGATCGAGAGTGGAACGGCGATTGAAAGTTGCATCGGGAAATTTTCATTTTTCTTATTTTCCCAATTCGGTTTTACATCGTCAAACTGGCGTTGGATGGTATCGATAGCACTTGGCGTATAAGATGGAAACTTGATTACCAATGAATCGTAGACCGATTGAGGAATGGTCGGCAAAGTAAGTGTATCTGTCAGTCCGGCCATCAACAAACTAAAATTAGGATAGCTGGCACTTGGGAACCACATCTGAGTTTGGTTTGAAGTACGGTATTGACGATATCCACCTACAGAAATCCGGATCCCATCAATGGACTGCAATACAGCCGGATTGTTAAACATCACACCAATATCATTTTTTATCGTCAACGTAATACCACCAAGTCCACGCGAAGCCGCTGAGGCATCCGTTGTCCTGTTTAGTCCCTGCATCGTGAGGCTGGTATTGTATGCCTGCGCAAAGGCTGCTTGGAATGATATGCTTACATAGAGGCACATCAAAAGAAGGATTTTTATTATATTCTTCATTTTGGTTCAACTCCCAAACTAATTCTGTGGGTATTACCAAGATATGTTCCAAGTGATCCATAACTGTAATCCAGCCTGATATTCATCTCGGAAATTGTCAAATGCAAGCCGCAGCCGAACGTTAATCCCTCGGAATCGTAGTTATACTTATATCCAATCCGTAAAGCTAACGACTTGGCAAACTCATATTCCATCCCGACGTGTTCCTGTTGATCATAATCATTCGGCTGGAAGAGGTCGAAAGCAATTCCTAATCGTTGATTTTCGGATGTAAATAATAAACCATCAGGCCCCAAAACGTCAGCAGCCGCACCTACACGAAAAGACATTGGCGCCCGTTGTTTTTCTATTGCATAAACGAAGTCGGGGCCAAAATTCTGAATCGCCGCTCCGATTTGGATAGAGCGGAACCCCGTATTATAGCGAATGCCAAAATCAAACAAGTATGCTCCTGTATAGGTCTTATAGGAAGATGTCCCATTACTGTCAGTAAAAACCACATTGCTGCCATCATATAAAGACTCGTACGCATATTTGAAAGTGACCCCCATCGAAAATTTTTCTGTCAAACTTTTTGCATAGGTAATCCCAGCAACGTAACTATAAGGTTGAAACGTCTTCCCAGTAAACCCTGGATCCGGCAATTCTTTAATATAGGGGAGCGATAAGACAGTCTCTTCGAAGGTGCCATAGTCAACATATTGGAGCTGTAGGCCAAGTGCTCCAAAGTCTCCCAAGTGCATTGCATAAGAAATCGCCGCTTGTTTAGAATCAAAGATCCATTTAATAAATGTGGTAGAGATATCGAATTTTTCTGTGAGCGCTACGCCGCTGGGATTCCAAAACACAGCCTCGGCTCCTGTTGCCCAAACACTGTACGCATCACCAAGTGCAGTAGCCCGCGCGCATGGCATGACTTTTAAAAATTGCAATGATGTCGACGCAACTTTTTGTGAGAAAGTGATCGACACAATGGCACTTATCATACAGAGCGATAAGAATACTCTAGTTCTTGTTTTCATTGCTCACATTTCCTTTATCAATGAATAATTACAAACTTGTTCCATGAACGGTCACCAGTAGTGTTGTCTTCTACAAGAAAATAATAGACACCAGAAGAGATCCACTGACTATTACGAGAAATCTGGAACCATTCAGCCGAAAATTCATTTGCATCATGCTGGAGGGTTTGAACCAGTTGCCCGCTGTAGGAATAAATTCGAATGGTACAATGTTGTGTCAAACCAAAGAAGCCGATTTTATTGGAGATATTTCCATTAATAGATGTTCCACCGGAATGGGAGGTAACCACAAATGGGTTGGGAGCCGCCCATACTTTTCCTAAAGGTGACCGTGCGGGTGATTGGGTACTATGGAACGTAATATTTGTTCTACCACTTTTTCCTCCAAGCAAATCGACCGCAACAACAGAATAGAAATATCCGGATCCCGGATTGCTGCTTATATCAAGGAAGCAATAGACGCTATCTCCAACATTGAGAGGAGATAAATCTCCCAATCCAAGAGTATCTATAAAATATCGGGGATCACGTTTTCGAATTGTGTCTAATATTGTCCAAGGCCCAATAGGATTATTAGCCACCATTATTTCATAATGGCTGAAGGGAGCATTCAATTTTGCAGGTGCTGCCACTGTAAACGATTCTGATTGTGGTCCCCAAATAATCTTATTCGAAGCTGCGATTGTATTCTTAACGATTATTACAGGTGCAGGGCAAGGGATCGGAATTCTATTAAAGTAACGAATAGATGGTGGTTGATTAATGGAATCTGGTTTGAATTGTACAGTATCGTACTTGATAAATGAATTGCCAGTATACATTTGAATTGCCCGATCAGCAACATCGCGCAGCGTAATTACATTGGAATTCACATAATCCGGCAGCTTATGTCGCTGCATATATGTGGTTCCCATAGTACCATAACCTGTAGTGACATCAGTCGAGTACGAGGCCTGATCATTCATATAAGCATAATTGCTTGTATCAAACCAACTCGGGACCGGATGTGTTCCGGGAGAAGGCTCAGATGGTGCATTACTGCCCGTTCCACCGCCAAGATCCAGAAAATGGTTTTTATCATAAGTAGATCCGGGACCAAATCCTGCGACTTCTGCAACAGTAAAATGTATTGTCGTGTTCGGCATAAACGTATAGGGACCAAATCCGTACCATTTGCCGGTTGGATTTCTTAACGTGTTAGTATAGTTTGGTTTTCCGCGTCCAATCCAATAGGTACCAAATGCAGTAGAATCTGACGAATTTCTAAATGGTGTGTTCTGGCGGGTTTGTTCTATATCAAGATATTTCTTGAATTTGTCAATATTTTGGTTACCGTTATCCCATGAAATATTATATGGCTGCCTTAATGTTTTTTTGCCACTTGGAATTGTATAAGGATTTATTTCCCAAAGCATTGTAGAATCGGTAGCTGTGACACCGCTTGCTAAAGCAACAGTAACTTCGCTTTTTGCTGCTAATTGCGTTTGATCAAAATAGAGCGGCATAAAACCAATTGCACCCGGTGCTGTGAGAATAGAATCTCCACCCGCAGTTGGTGTATAGGGCATTCCATTAATCGTATGATTATACATCAACCACCTTGTCCAATTAAAACGTGCATATTGAAATGCTTTTGCCCCGGCCTTATCATCCCTGAAAGGCAGTTCCGCCCATGAATTATTGTTTTGCAGCATACCAGCAATCATCGAGTTGCACCAATTATATGTCCAGGCAACTGTCATTGCTCGAATCGTATCTATCCGTCCCGTTAACGAATTGTGCCCTGTATTTTCTAGCTGATAGTCATATATAATAAAATCATCATAATCCGGAAAACTCCATGCACGGCTTGTCCGGGTGACGGTAATACCCAACGGTGTCTCCCATTTTGATTCGATAATTTCTTCCGCCTCATTCGGATCATAGCTGGGATTAACATTACCATTATCAAGGATAGGATAATTGGTTCTTTTAACTGCATGAAGCGGGAACGAGTTTCCAGGTACATTATTGCCGGAGGCATCGGTAAAACCGCCGCATTCTACCCATACACGCGGCGAAGTTTTTCCCATACTCGTTGTAAACCTTGCCGTATCGCCTGCAATATAAAAACCGCCCCCGAAAGAATTATAAAAACCCGCATAATTGGTCTGCGCTCCGGGGCTCAGATAAATGGAATAACCAAAATTGCTCGGCCATTCGAAAGATGGCTGACCGACAATAGCCGGTGTCTTTCCTGCATCTAAGAACCTTCCGAGAGATCCATCATTAAATACTGTTTGATGAAGCATTCCACGTGAATGCACTTGTGTCTGCTGGGAAAACAGAAAGGAGACATCAACAAACAGTAAAAAAAAGACACGATATAATGATTTCATATTTTTTTCCTGCTTATAAATATTTTTATTAAAAATCGAATGTAAGACCTAAGTTGAACGATCTCGGTTCAGTTGAAGGAGTCTGGTTGAGTTGAGTATTATAAATCAAAAACTCCTTATCTACTGCCAACTGCGTTCTCCCTGAATATTTATCATTCAAAAACCGTAAGCCGGTAGGGTCATCCAAGGATTTTGTCATATACGTAGTTACGTTTGCATTCTGATTTCCTTGTGCATCTGCCTCGAAGATGTATGAATAATTTAAAGTTCGATCATTGAAGAGGTTAAACACTTCCAGATAGAGCGATGCTTCGACACCAAAAAAATCACGTAAGCGTTTGGTTATTTTTACATTCGTGCTATATTCCCAGGGCGTCCGTTGATTGTTGACATCAAACTGACCTGCAACGGTATTATACGTAAACGGCCTGCCGCTTCTCAAATAAGAATTCGATGAAATAATAATATCTCCCAAAGGATAACTTTTCCCAATACGGAATCCCCACTCTTCGGGAGTTACATATCCAAGAGTGATCAATAAATTGTGGGACCGATCAAAATCTAGAGTAATGTCTTTTGAATAGATTTCTTGAACCGGCTCATCTTCCCCAAAGTTCGGGAGAGCGCTTCCAACGCCGCTGCTCTTGCCAGTTGCCACACTGTACTGGTAATTGATCGATCCAATAAAATTTCCTGACTTTTTATTCAGCACTACTCGGAACCCTCGAATATCTGCATAATCACGGTTCACATAAGTGGAGAATGATGCATGATGGTTGTATCCGTAGAACGTTCCCTGCTGGATCAAATCCTTTACATCTTTATAGTAGCCACTTACATCCAAAGTAAATCCATCACCAAATCCATGCATCACGCCCACATCATAACTATTTGTAGTTTGCGGTTTGAGGTTAGGATTTCCAAGTGTGTTGGCACTTAATGGTGCCGGACTCGTTGACGAATTTACTGTGTTCCTCGCACGGAAGATATATTGGAAAGAAGGGCGCTGCATGAACGTCCCGTAGTTCAAGTGGAAGACTGTTGAAACCGAGACAGGGAACGAAATACCAATGCGCGGCTGAAGGCGCCCGATCACAGGCGTCTTCGATGTATAGAGGGAGCGCCCTACATAGTTATAGGACGAAGTCGAATCAATCCATTGATAATATGGGCTATAGATATTAGGATTGTACATCGCGTTTTCATCCCAAGCATCTAACCGTAATCCTACATTTGCAATCATCCCTTGAAATTCCATTTTATCCTGAATATATAAGCTTGCCTCTCTCGGCTGTGCAGAATAATCATCGTAGTACGGCAAAGTGTTTCCAATATTACTGTGTTCACTTATATCCAAACGATACCAATTGGCTTGAATACCTGCATTCAATAAATGGGATTTTGTAATTTGACTGGTAATAGACGCATCCAAGGAATATGTCTGCGTCTTATCGTCATTAAACGCTTGTTGCCCTGTTCCAACTGCAAAACCATCCGGAGAATTTACCGGAAGCATCATCATCACACTCCATCCGCTGTTTCCCAATATAGAATCCGGAATACTTTGAGGATAGGGCGATGAACCTAACCGTTGACGAGTGTACAATGTGCTTAGTTTTATCTCGTAAAATGTTCTTTGACTGAGCGCTTGCGTAAACCGGAGACCGGCTTGAATGTTGGTTTCACTACGTCGCTGAATGGAAAGGATATCGTCCCATAAGAATCTGTAAAAACCGGGTGTAGAGTTGTCCCAGTTTGGGAATTCATTCGTATTATTCTGCCCATAGGCACCGCTTATCCGTAACGTCGATCCGCCGCCGATGTCGACTACAACATTTCCCATAATCTGTTGTTGGACATCGGGATGCTCAACAGGATACGCTGACGGCCAAGTGCTCGTATTACGTACAGCGAGAAACATCCTCATTGTCTCTGATATGGGTCCACCTGTAGAAAACTCGAACGCGTAATCGATGTTATTATCATACTTGGTACTATTCAAATAACGGTGCATTTGTCCCCATAAGGCGCGCGCCATAGAAATCTGTGCCGCAGTATCTCGCGCCAAGGAAGTACCGCTCACACCCATGCTTGTCCAATAACCGAATCCTGGATTTTCCGGATCATTCGCGGCATGCCAAGCAGTTTCTGATAATAATGTTTTCAGATATGTATTTGCATTGGGATCCAACGGATTTGCACCAAAGTATTTTTTTTCCGGCATCCTCGTATTGAGTTCAGCATAGGATCGCCACTTATCGGATTTCCCCTCCTTCATAGTAATATTCACCACACCGGACTGGGCATTCCCATATTGCGCTCCAAAACCGCTCGTTACCACTTCCACTTCTTCCACCGCACTCATGATAGGAAGAAGCCCGTTGGAATTATCTAAGGGATTCGTAATTCCCATGCCCTGTAACGTGTACAATTCTTCACCAGATCGACCGCCGCGGAAATGCCCGTCGGTAACATCAGCAGCAAGTCCGATAACATTCGAAACATCGCGCATACCGGCAAGCTGTTTTACATCTTCCGAACGCATAATGGCACTCGTTGATGTTTTTTCCGGTTCCACATCAGGGCGTGTAGCCTCTATGATAACAGCTGTTTGTTCTAAAGCTGCTGGTTTGATTTTAAAATCTGCTGTAGTCGTTCGACCTGAATTCACAATAAGGTCTCGTTGCACTACCTTTTCATAACCAACCAAGGAAACCTGAATATTGTATTTGCCGGCTGGTATATTGAGAATATAAAATGTTCCTTCAACATCTGTCGAGGCACCGAGGCTTGTTCCAACGATTATTACATTGGCGCCAATAAGCGGTTCCCCTGTCTGCGCATCGGTAATGACACCGGATATTTTTCCGGTAGTCTGTGCCGAAAGCAGGCCGGAGATCAGAATTATTAAGATGCCAACATACAATGCAATATTTGGACTACGTAAAGATAGGCGGAAGTATGGAGAAATCTTGTATAAAAATTTCCTGTCTTTATAATATGTTGTTCGAAGAAAATTACCCTTTGTCATTTGAACTCCTTATTGCTAAGATGACAAGTATAAGTTACATGGGGAACTCAAAAATCATTTATTGTTTACTTTCACATCGATCATCGTCAAATCCTTTACATTCTCAAGCACATTCGCTTCGGCAACATTATTGAATGAACAATTCTCGATCGTCACATTGGTCGCAGGCGACCAATCATAGCTGCGGATCCAGATAGCAAATTTGCTCCTGTTGCTTTCAATGTTTTTCAATTCCACATTTCGCACGATCGGAGTAAAAGATCCTTTATCGCCTTCTTCATAATAAAAATCAATTTGCATCACTGCATCGGCAACCTGCCCAACCTTAATGTTCCGGAAAAAGATATTTTCCACAACTCCACCGCGCAGAGAATTTGTTTTAATCCGGAGCATGCGATCAAGATTCGGACTGTCCATGGTATCGTTTTCTGCATAGACATTTCGGATTCCGCCAGAGCATTCACTTCCCAACGATACTCCGCCATGTCCATTCTTCATTCTGCATCCTTGAACAATGATATTAGAACAGGGAACATTCAACCGGCGGCCGTCATTATTCCGTCCAGATTTGATAGCTATACAATCATCACCGGTATTGAAGAAACAACTTTTGATCAGAACATCGGTACACGATTCCGGATCGCATCCATCGTTGTTGGGGCCTTGTCCTTCTGTCGTGACTCCAATAATGGAGACATTGGTACAGAGGACAGGATTTAAAAACCACATAGGAGAATTTTTAAATGTTACCCCCTCAACCAGAACATTCTTGCATCTATACGGTTCAAAGAAATTCGGGCGAAGATACGAACCATCACCAAACATCCGCTGTTCGACAGGAATATTTTTTTCCCCCATCTCGTTGAGTTTTGCACGGGCATTCTTTTGACTTGGCTTGGTTGAATCCTTGTTTCCCTTCCAACTCCACCAATTGTTGTCAGCGCCCTGTCCGTCCAGGACGCCTTCGCCGGTGACTGCGATATTTTCCTGCCCAAAGGCGTAGATGAGCGGAGAATAATTCATACACTCGACACCTTCCCACCGCGCATAGACAACCGGCAGATATTTTTTCGGGTCCGTGCTAAATTTAACAACGGCATCTTTTGAAATATATAAGTTGACGTTGCTCAGCAATTGAAGAGCACCTGTCCGAAACACTCCCGTGGGCACAACAACTCTTCCACCGCCAGCTGTATGACATTTTTCGATAGCTTTTTTGAATGCATTTGTGCAATCTGTTTTATCATCGCCGAATGCACCAAATTTTGTGACAAGAAAATCTTTTTGAGTAAATGTAGGAGGAGAAATTCTTTTTAGTATTGCAGGATAGGCATCCCATCCCTGGAGAACGGGGATCGTTTGTTGAGCAACAACAGAACAGCTCGTCAACAGAAAACATAAGAACGTCAGAACAAAACTTCGTAGCAAAAAAATCATACGTGTTGGTTCCTATTCACATGCTTCGAGTCGGTATAGAAAATTGATTCCTCTTTTACAACTATTATCTCAACATCAACGTATTCTTGTTCACACACGAACATAACTTTTATTTGGTCAGAAGCATCTTTCGCGTCTGCAAGAAGGCTTGTCCTGTTCCTGTGCGTGCAGATAACCGGGCAACGTAAAAGCCGCTCGATAACTGAGATGCGTTCCAGCGAACGACATAATTGCCCGGCTGCATTTGATCATTCACAAGGATTGCGACTTCCTGACCAAGGATATCAAAGATGCTCAGCTTCACTATACTCGTCGCCGATATACTATATCTCATTTCTGTGGACGGATTAAAAGGATTAGGATAATTTTGAAACAGGTTGAATATCTGGGGAACCGACGAATTCATTTGATCTGCAATTCCTGTCAATACGCTTGTTTCAAAACATCCGAGATCGGGAGCCGTACCAATATATGGCAAACCGACATCTGTCCCTCTATTTACAAATGGACTGCTCGATGCTAAATGCATAAATGTAATGTCGGGTAAACTGCCATCGGGTTTACGCGGGCCGCGAACGCCCATAGTATCAATAGAAATAAAATCTGCACTTGTGGCACCACTAAATGGAGCTAACCAACTGTTCGTTGCCAAAATCGGATTAGGAACTCCACTCAGTGTAACCCCGGAGGATAAAAGTGAGATACAATTTTCAACTGTTAAGGTTTCCCCTTTTCGGATGAAACCCGGAACTGAAAAATTGTACGACCCATTCCGGAATCCAGTGCAGTTGATGAGAGTCATCGAACCTCGATTATTGTTTTGATCGTATCCTTTTACTCGATTATCAAAGCAAAGACAATTCGTTAGTATCATATTATGACGAAGACTGTCTCCATTACTAATATTATTAACTGGGTCCCCACCCCCCATTTTGAATCCATTGCCATTGCCAGTAGAAATCGGGTTTCCATCTTTTAGGTACCCATTCATAAAAGACCAACAATTTTCAATAATGGTCTTCATAGTGTCTTTGCCAATTACAGGGGGAGCCGGACGTACATAACCATCCCATCCGTCATCAGAATTCTGCCACGAGCGGCATCCATAAAAATAGTTACCAGTACCAACATCGAGTTTTGGGGAAAACCCGTCAGCATTGCCCCCGGCAGGAGCATCGAAATTGAAATACGAATCGCAATTGATGACGCGATTGTATGACGCACCATTCCCTAACTGCATGCCGGAGTTCCTGTTGTCATGGACGCTACAGTTTTCAATAATATTGTAACTTCCATTGACTGCTATACCATTATGAGCTGCATAACACGATTCGATCCCTCGAAGATGCCAGTATTTACCATTGACCTTTATTCCGTCGCTACTTGTTTGTGTTGAAAAATTAAAAACCGGTTGTTCACCCGGATAAGCAAAGAGATCGTACAAGTTGTCCTTCGTACCGATCTTCGAAATGCTGACCGTTGAGCTGAGCGTATATGTTCCGCCTCGGATATAGATCGTATCGCCTGGAATGAGCGAAGAAAGTCCGACAGCTTTTGTGAGAGTCAGAAATGGCAAATCGATCGTCCCGGGATTCGTATCGCTTCCGGTCGTAGAAATATAATATTGCGTAGAAAAACTTACCGTCAGAATTGCGAGAAGAAGAAAGATGATCAGTACAAAACGTCGAAATAATAATAATTCCATATCATCTCTCTTTGATAATTGTGAACAATAGGAACAACAATGCACTCCAACAGCAAATTTGGAGTACCGATTACTTTAACGGTAACTATATTAAATGAAATAAATCTCTGTGTCAAGTGAAAAAGTTTAAGACTATTGAAAAAATGATTTTTTTTGACATCTAATAAATGTAAATAGTCTGATGACTGACGAAAACCTCAAACCATTTTATTAAATGACATAAAGTTCATATCTGATTGATGAACTTATATCAGTATTTATGCTTAATCAATTAAAATTGTATGAGATGCGGAATTCTGCGACGGTCAGGGGCAGGGGAACGTTAAGACGGATGCGATGGGATCAGTAACTAGCATTATCAACGCTAAATTCGTAGAGTTATATTTTGCTTGAGTAAATCCGCAAAATTTTTCTAAAAAATCACTTGGTATTGTCAAATATCCTCTGTATCTTATAAGTGTTAAATAACAGTACACCGTTATGGCTCCCTCGGGAGACCTTTTCTGTAGAGTAAGTCCTGTTTTGAGTCGTCTGTTGGTGGTTCCTTTCAATCCTTTGGTTTGAGCACCTCCATAAAGATGTTACCGACTTCTTTGGGCCGTATCCAACCAGTAAAAGTGTTTTGAAGAGTCGGAAGTACGGCGTACAACCTGCCGGCGGTCTGCCGGTGTTACAATCTTTATGAAAGGATATGTTCCATGGAAAAAGGAACAGTCAAATGGTTTAATGGAGCCAAAGGTTTTGGTTTCATTTCACGTGCAAGCGGCGAAGATGTATTCGTCCAC
>JBEKAY010000033.1:0-41399 GCA_050015675.1 Bacteroidota bacterium
TGCATAATTTCCGTCGTCTTGTTGTTCGTTATGAATATCACGCTGAAAACTTTCTTGGCTTTGTCCATCTCGCTTGCATCATCATCCTTCTTCGAAAGGGTTTTTGAGATGGCTTCTAATAATTTTTATGGTTCAAAGGTAGTCGATTTTGAAATGAGATACAATCAGTGATTTCTTGCATTTCTATGGTTGTTCAAGTATCTTCTCAACAGATATGATCAATCCATCAGTTTTTTCAAAACTCAAATCTATTGTTGGTCAGGTAAACTATTTCGATTCTCCTGAGCACAAGCTTGTGTATTCATACGACGGCACTCCTCTGATCAGCCAATTGCCAGCAGCCATTCTACGCCCACAGACAAAAGAACAGATCGCTTCCATCGTTCAACTTGCCAACAGTGAACGATTTGCAGTTGTTCCGCGAGGCTCCGGATCCGGATTAAGCGGTGGTTCAATTCCAACTGAAGATTCCATCGTCCTGCTTACCAATCATTGGAATAAAATTCTTGAAATAGATCAAAAAAATCTTACCGCATGGGTTGAACCGGGAGTTATCACCGCTCAGCTCCAGACTGCAGTCGAGTCGATTGGATTGTTTTATCCACCTGATCCGGGAAGTGCAGCAATCTCAACGCTTGGAGGAAATGTCGCAGAAAATGCCGGCGGACTTCGTGGATTGAAGTATGGCGTAACGAAGAACTATGTTTTGGGTATGGAAGTAATTTTACCAAATGGAGAAACAGTTCTTCTGGGAGGAAAGTCGGTTAAAGATGTTGCCGGATATAATTTAAAAGATTTTTTAATCGGCTCTGAAGGTACTCTTGGTATCTTCACGAAAATTCTCTTGAAGCTTATACCGAAACCTGTGACTTCCAGTACTATGCTTGTGTACTTTGATGCACTGCCAGATGCTGCTGAATCTGTCTCTGATATCATTGCATCAAGAATAAGCCCTGCTGCACTGGAGTTCTTAGATAATACAACGATCAGGTGTGTCGAAAATTATGCGCACATAGGACTTCCTACGACGATTGAAGCACTTTTATTGATCGAAGTCGATGGACATCCGCTCATAACAAAGGAAGATGTAGAAAAAATAGCCATAATCTGCAAGAACCATCATGCGTTGGAATTTAAAATTGCAGAGAATATTGAAGAAGCCGTCAAGCTTCGCAGTGCACGGAAAGTTGCATTCTCGGCATTAGCAAGAGTTCGGCCGACAACTATTTTAGAAGATGTGACTGTCCCGCGAAGTGAAATTATTACGATGCTGGAGAGAATTCAATCAATTGCAAAAAAGTATTCTCTTCAATTTGGCAACTTCGGACATGCTGGTGACGGCAATTTACACCCAACTTGTTTGACAGACCAACGTGATTTATCAGAAATTCGACGAGCAGAGCGAGCTTTCGATGAAATATTCACAGAAGCTGTTAAGTTGGGAGGAAACATCACCGGGGAACACGGAACCGGTTTGGCAAAACGTCAATTCTTGGAAAAGTTGACTCCGCCACCTGCACTTGAAATGATGAGACAAATTAAAAAGATCATTGATCCTAATTCCGTCCTTAATCCTGGGAAAATATTTTCTCTTACACCGCGATGCGAAGGCCCGATGCCAAAGAATCAAGATCAGATAAAAAAATATCTTGATGCCGGAGCATACACCTAATTCGGCACATCTATGATTCCGTTAAAAGATAAGAGCCCCATGAAATGTTTTCCAATCGTCACAATTTTATTGATTTCGATGAGACTTTAAATGATAGAAAGGAAGAAGAAGCCGGCATTCGAGGGGATCAATATTCCAAGCGATGAATTGCTCAACAATTGCATTCATTGTGGATTATGCCTACCAACGTGTCCGACATATTCTCTTACCGAGCTTGAGCGATCATCACCGCGTGGACGAATCCGTTTGATCAAAGCAGTTGCTGAAGGAACATTATCGATTACAAAAGAATTTGTTTATGAAATGAATTTTTGCCTGGATTGTCAGGCATGTGAAACAGCATGTCCAGCAGGAATAAAGTATGGATCTCTCGTAGAAGCAGCACGTGCGCAAATATATGAGCTTGGATTTGAGAATATACTAGAACATTATCCTAAACGATTCTTGTTGAATTGGGTATTTTCACGTAACAACAGAATAAAATTCTTAGCCCGTCTTCTTCGTCTCTATCAGCTCACTGGACTTCAGTTGGTTGTCGAGAAAACCGGAATTCTGAAGTTATTCTCAAAAGATCTTCACTGTATTCAATTACTTGCACCAAAAATTTCTAAATCCTTTTCAACAGATATCTTAGATGAACAGATCTCACCTAAAACAAAGGTCCGATACCGAGTCGGATTTCTTCCTGGTTGTATTATGGACGTTGCCTTTGCTCAGATAAATATTGACACTGTAGAACTCTTATTACATCATGGCTGCGAAGTTATTATTCCAAAAGGGCAGAGATGCTGCGGTTCACTTCAAGGCCATAACGGAGACATCAGAGGTGCAAAAGAAAATGCTCGTTATAATATTGAATTATTCTCACACTATAAATTCGATTATCTTGTGATAAACTCTGCCGGCTGTGGAGCATTCATTAAAGAGTACGGTTCTCTTTTTCAGGATGATGGCGAGCTTGTCAGGAAAGCAAAATCTCTTTCGGATCGAACCAAGGATATCACCGAATTCCTTGTTGAGACAGGTTTTTATCCAGTGCGTAAGAAGGAATTCGATCCCTACCATGGTAAACGGGTTACTTACCAAGATGCATGTCATCTTGTTCACACACAAAGAATTAGTGAGCAACCTCGTATTCTTATTCGATCAGTTCCGAATATTGAATATGTTGAGCTTCCCGAATCTTCTTGGTGCTGTGGCAGCGCAGGTATCTACAATATTACACAACACACAGAATCAATGCAATTATTGAAACGAAAAATTGAACGCATACAAGAAATCAAACCGGATATTGTCGTTACTGGTAACCCGGGATGTATGCTCCAGTTGCAATATGGGCTTAATAAAGAAAAATTAGATATCGAACTATTACACACTGCAACATTTTTGAGGAGAGCTTGTGAGACATAAAAAATTACGCGTCTATTTATCTGGCGGGATGGAGTATGCGAAAGACGAAGGATTAGATTGGCGAAGTGAGATGGAGGGATGGATCAAGGAACATCTCGGCCACAAAATATTTAATCCTAATGTTGAAAGTGAAAAATATCTTGCTAAAGTTATACCAAATGAGAATTTCAGACTTTTAAAATCAACAAAAGTCGATTGCTACATAGACATCGTACAGCACTTTGTCCAGCAAGATTCAAAAGAAATTGCCATTCGTTCTGATTATATCATTTGTTACTGGGACGCTAGTGCACAGCAAGGGGCAGGAACAAAAGGGGAATTGACGATAGCGCATTATTTTAAAAAGCCTGTGTATATGGTTACTAATATGCTATTTGAAGAAATTCCCGGATGGGTTCTTGGTTGCACAACAAGAAGATTTCAAACATTTGACGAGCTCAAATTATTTCTTTCAAAAAAATACTCGGCCTAATGTGGTTCTGCGGCTAACGATGTTATTTGGTTTTTCTTGTGGCATTTCCTATATTGGTATAGTCTTGTAATCCATTCTTCCTGTTGGGGGTGAAATGGCTTCGACGGGGATGAGGAAGCTTAGGACTGCGTGCCGTGGTCACCGTGTCCACGCTAAAAAGCGGTAAAACATAAGTGCAAATTACGATTATGCACTGGCTGCCTAATAACCTTAGGTGACCCGTTCACTCAGATTTGGCCCATCAGATTTGGGATGAACGTCGCTTATATGGGATAGCTTATTCTTACACTCGAGGAGAATGAGTAAAGCCGTTGAGAGACGGATTACTTGAGTTGGCGTGAGGTAAATCCAGCCTGTTGGAGTTCCCTCGCGCGAGATCCAAAGACAGGATACGCGCGTAGATGTCTTGAGAGTCTTCTCTTCGGACCGGGGTTCAACTCCCCGCACCTCCACAATTGCGATTATTTTTATTAAAAACCTTCCATAACATATTTTAAACTCAAGAGATATATCCCGAAGTTTGAAAACTGACTTCGCAATTTATTCCGGCGTTGATAACAATTTTATTGCACTAAATATGAACTCCCACTTGTGTAAAGGAAGTTTGAATGACTGATATACCTAAATTAGGAATCGTCCTGAACCCGGTTGCCGGCAGAGGTCGCGCCTTAAAGATAGAAAAGCCTCTCGTTGAATATTTAAGCCACCGAAATATTATTTTTCAACTTGAAAGAACGAAGGGTCCGAGGCATGCAACTGATCTTTCCAGTCAAATGAGTAAAGAATGCGATATTATTATCGCTATGGGAGGCGATGGGACAGTGAACGAAGTAGCAGCGGGACTTATTGGGAGCACTGCTTCACTGTCGGTTTTTCCCATTGGATCTGGAAACGACTTCAATAAACTTATTGGAATCCCTAAAACAATGAAGCTCGCGATTGATACAATAATTTCTGGAACGAAGAAGTTATTTGATCTTGGCAGAGTTCTGATACAAAATTCAACCGGGATGACTCAAGTGAAACACTTTACCAATACTTTAGGAATTGGTATTGATGCTCAGATTGCGAAAGAGGCACAAAGTATTAAATACCTACGAGGATTACCTTTATACGTCGTTGCAGCTCTTAAGGCATTAAGCACGTATTCACCAAACGAATATACTATTTCTGATAACGGTACGACTCGAAAAGAAAAAGCTTACCTAATATGCGCTGGAAATGGAATTTACGAGGGAGGCGGATTTAAAATGTTACCTGATGCTGATCCAAGTGATTCAAAATTAAATATATGTCTTATACGAAAAATGTCGGTTTGGAATGCTCTTACATTAATACCAAAAATCATCCAGGGAACGCATGGAGAACACACTAAGGTAACTTTGTGGGATTCAAAGGGATTGAGGATATCATCGGAACAACCGTTTATACTGCATGGCGATGGTGAAATATTTGAAGAGAATGCAGTTGATGTTAAGATCGATTTGATTCCCAAAGCCATTAGTGTGATCATGCCTCAGAATTAGAATAATGTGCAATAATAGATTAATTGAGTGAAAATCTAAAGAGAATGACATGTTTTTTGTCCTTTATTAAAATGTGCGATAATATATAAAACAGTCCAGTTCTGTCGAGTTAGATCAGTTGTATTTGCAGCAGTTGCGCTTTTAGGTTGCGATAATGTTCTTTGACATAATGCACGGGTAGAGGGAAATCACGTTTTGTAATTTCTTTATTTCCCCAATTCTTTTCTGCATTTATCAGTTGCGCTATAATACATATTATGCAGAACCGCCGCCAAGTTTACAAACATCTCCAAACATCCCTCAAACTACTAAGAGAAGTTCTGTAGATGTTGTTCTTTCTGAGATACATTCAAAGAAGTACAACAACATAGGTTACAATGTTTCTCTAAAGCGTGAAGATATTGCTGCACAGCTTGATAAAGTTTTAAATGCTGGCGGGTCTGTTAATGATTTTGTTGTGATATTAAAAGGTGTAGAGAAACGTCAAAATTGGATTAAAGCCGGTGGAACAAATCCAAAAACAAAGCAATATATTAGGCTTAATAGTCATTTAGAAAAGAATCCAAAAGGCCGTGTTTATAAAACTCTACATGATGGGTTAGGCGCTTACTTAGCGGTATCAATAAAGCGGCGTTGTATAGAGCTTGAGGCTGATTCTAACAAGATTACCGACCAAGAAGCAACTTCTATACTATCAAAGATAGATGTTCCCGATGTTTCTCAAACATCTCAACCAATTAGCCAAACCTCCTCCCCGTCTTCGCAAACATCTATAATAGATGTTGAAACATTAAAAACAAACGATGCCTGGCTACGGCTATTCGATAAGCTTGCACTTGACGAGATTGTTTATTGGGAGGATTTCCCCGATCAAAAGATACTTGAGGAATGGACAAAGCCGCTTGATATGCGTTTACAATCTTACGGGAACGGATATAAGAAATTGGAGGGCTATAGATATTTCTTACATAACAACAAACCTATAGCTGTGAAAGAGCAGTTTTACCAGAAAACAATACAATCGTTAAATCGTAAGATGTCAGGCGTTCAAACTTTGGGAGATGTTTTGAATGCGAATAAGAACATATCAAATATTAGTAAAGAACATTTACCAACCTTACAAACATCTTCTGAGGATGTTCACTAATGAACTTTCAGAGGATTGCTATGTTGAGTTTGTTCTTAAAGAGGTTTGCAGTGGGCAAACAAAAACAGCCTGGTATGAATATGCGTATGGAAAAACTAAACGCATTAAAGCAGCCGGTGAAGCCTATTGCGTCTATTGCGGAAGACTTCGTTATAGTGATGCCTCAACAACCTGCGTTAGCGTTGATGGTGGTATGCTTGATTACTGCTGTCTCTGCGGTTGTGAACTTTCTTTTTTTGATCGACGAGCAGATACTACGCAGCCGTGCTTTTCTGCGGTTACAAATTGCCGATATGTCAAACGGATCGATGGAACATATTTCATCCGGTTTTTTGCAGGTGCAAAGATCAATCAAAGCAGACAGTGGAACGAAAGGGACCAAGTAGCATGAGCATATTGAGATCCGATATTAAATGCGATTGCAAAAGTCCAAAGTGCAAACGCGCTGTATCTTTTTTGAGCACCCCTGGCTGCCTTATTCTTCGTGGCAAAAAAGGCGGAATACTCTCAATCTATATTTCAAAAAAAGATCGTAAACGTTTGGCAAGGTTGCTTGTAGTATGAATGATATTTACGAAAATATTATACACACGTTTGCAAAGTGCCCAGTGTGTAATCAACAGGCATACTTTTTAAAGCGTGTGATGGAATCAATTACGACGGGCCACGAACTGCGAAAGTACGAATGCAGGAATGGTGATTGCCGCATGACTGAGTTCAACGTCGTGGCCCGTCTCTCTAATTATTACTTGGTTAGCACTATGGACTATCAGTGCCTGAAAGATATTTATGATGAAAATGATTTTGCTCTTGTATACGGCTATTTATGTTTTGAGTTTGTGAATAATCCGAATTGAGAAGTTTTATGAAATCCCCCAACGATAAATTAATTGATGATTTACGATGTGAACTAACGCGTTGTCGTGGTGCGCTTGCATACTATGCACAGTTGAAAATCGAGAGTTGTAATTATCGAGGTAAATGGAAGAAAATATGGCTAAAGGGTTATATGCAAGCAAAAACAAATGGAATACTGGACTTTTAATTGAGTATGCAACTAAAGCAAGCTGAAAATATCGCAAGGAAATATGTAGCGCTCCTCTCCCCCCTTTGTGATCGGATTGAAGTCGCTGGCAGTGTTCGCCGCCAAAAGCCGGAGGTGAATGATATCGAAATCGTTGCTATTCCATCCGGTAGAACGTTGGAAGAATATTTTACGCTTGTGAATCAATGGTACAAAGTTAAAGGCGATGCATGCGGCAAATACACACAACGGAAATTGCCGGAAGGTATTTACCTAGATCTATTCCATGCAACGCCTAAAAATTGGGGAATGATTTATGCGATTCGTACGGGGAGCGATCAATTTTCTCATAACGTACTGGCTGTAGGTTGGAAGAAAAAAGGTTTTAAATCACAAGGCGGAGTTCTGTACGATGATAATACTCATAGAGCGAAGTTTATTTATGAGGAAGAGGATTTATTCAAACTGATTGGCGTTCCATTTGTGGAACCGCACTTGAGGGAATTGTATGGGTAAGATTCAAAGGCAATGGGCAAAAAGAAAGCTGAAAGAATTAATTCATGTGTTGGGCGGTAAATGCGCTGTGATCTATTGTGATTCCGACGATTTAGAGATACATCATATAAATGGTAGAGACTACGAACCGAGAGAACTTGAATATAGCCATAGAGTGTCGCGTTATTGGCAAGAATACAGAGCGGGGGTTGCGCTTGGTGTGTTGTGTAGTCACCACAATTCAGAGGCAAGATTTAAACCAAGTTGTCAAAATATGGCTGTTGTCATAGAGGAGCCGCCGTTTTGAAAATAAAAATACCAAAAAAAGGATTACGATGAACTGGCGGCCCAGTTGGCAAAACTGCCAACAGAAGAATTAAAGCAGAAAGCAAGAGATGAGTTTTCTAAAACTCACAATATCCTCGTTAATGTTGTCAGTGATCGATTAATGCATGATAATATCACACCATCATTATTTACGGAGCTAAAAATGTCCAATGAAACAAACACAGAATCTAAAATTGATTTTGCACAGGAAATTCTTGGTTCTACGTCTCCGGCTGTTGTTGGCCCTGAGCCGCCGATTACTCCCGCTTCCCCAAGCGATGCAACGGTCGGTAATCCTCCTGCCTTCTCTCAGGAGTCAGGTCCAACGCGCGAAACAGCCGGAGCCGCTAGAACTCCAAACACAAAATATCCAGGGCTCGGTACAAAGTGGAAAGAATCTCTTGAAAAGGATATTCCGCAGCCGAAAGACAGACTCTATAAAAAGTACAAAGCGCACATGGATAAGTTGGCAGCGGGAGTTCCTGTTGAAGAGCTTGATCACTTTGCTTTCGGAATCTCGAACGCTTGCCAGCATCAGGAGTGTAAAGAGAGACGTTACGAATTTTATCCTGAGGAAGTTCATCAAGTTAGCAATCTTCCTCCTCCCCCTGCTCTTCCGTCTATTATTGATGAGGAGATTGCGGGAGCAATATTAAACGTTCCCAACAGACTTGGAGAGATGTTTGCAAGGATCGCCAAAGCTCCTAAGGAGGTTATAGAGGTTTGGAAACCTGATGACAAAGAGATTGAGGCTTATGGTAGATACGGTAAAGCTCTTGAAAAAGAATATCTACCACAGCTTGATTTCAAATGGAGGAATCTCATTTTAGTTGGTATCTGGTATGGAATGCAGCTTGGTGGCCGTGCTATTACAACGATAACAATTATGAAAACGCAAGAGGCAAAAAAATGAATAACGAAATATTAATACCACGAGCAACTGCTAAGGGACGACAGCAGGACACGAATTGCAACATCGGAATCTATGGAGATCACGGCGGCGGAAAAACTGCTTGGGTTGAAGAAATTTTACTTGCCCAAAAAAAGCGTTTAATCATATTCGATACGCTTTGTAAAGACTATGGTAATGCAGAGTTTTGTAAGGCAACCGATGTACAGTATGATGCTGTGGTATCCGATGCTATGGAGTTCAAAACAAAACTTATCAAACTTCTCGGTGCAGATGGTAAGGGAGGTTTCAGATTAGTATGCAGATGTTCACAAGATGAACAGTTAGATATTATGAACACTTTGTTCCGGTACAACAATGTTAAAAAACGCTCTACGTTGACCGATACAACGTTTGCAGTTGAAGAAGTGACATTTTACCAGTCCTCAAACTATTTAGAGCCAATACTACGCGATCACTGCCAGTACGGGCGGCACAACAGGAACAATATGATTGGTATAGCACGGATTCCAAAAGAAACTAATCCGCTTTTCCGTTCACAGTTAGATTATGTGATATCGTTTGTACAGACAGAAAAGCGGGCCATAGACTTTTTTGCTGAATATAATCCAGAAATAGCGGAACGTCTCAAAACTTTGGAGCGTGGAGAGTTTGAAATTATCAAAGGCAAAGAGGAAGAACTTGCTCGTTTTATAACTGCACCATAGGAGGTTGTTATACCTAATGGACCGAGCTAATCGCATCCGCACACAAGGAGAAAAGATGATGAAATTTCAATGGCTTGATAAAATTCCTCAATTTGGATTTTGTGGACATTATGAACTTGTAAAGAAGGATTGTATAATAAAAATACCGTTTTGGATTGGACGATTAAAAATAGTCTTATCCATAAAGAGCTAAAATAAATAACGGAGTAACCGCCCCACGCTCATACGGTCAGTTTGATGCGCTTGTTGGGTGGCGGCGGCTTTTGCAAACCATTTAAGGAGAAACCTATGGAACCAATCGCCGAAGTACTGAAGCAACTTGCATAAGTAGGAAAATAGGGGTGGATGGTTTGCACGCCGTCCACCCAACGGTACCGTGCTAAGCCGTGGTACTGAAAAGTTTAATTAACCCTTAAAAAGAAAGGCTGTTGCGCTATGACAGAAAAATATCAGATAGATCAAAAGTGGCACGAAGCCATTAACAAATTCGAGGGCGATTGTGCCACACAAAAAGATTTTATGTATGACGGAAAAACAGCGGCAAGTGAGTGCGTGCGATTGCCACTTTTGTTCAAAATGGAACGCGAGGGGACACTAAAGAAAATACACAAGCAATGCTCATTGAGCAAAACAGAAGAGGTAATAGATAACCACTTGACTTGTTGTTTAGCGGTTGAGTGTAGAAAATGCCCGATGCTTCTTGCTCTGGAGAAAGCTGAACTTACACCGGAACAAATTGATAACGCAAAAGGCTGGACTTGTATCGCGCACATTTTGATGACAGACGGGGACACGGCGGGCGAGGGATTTATTTTAACGACGGATGACAGGATGTATTGGGACAGCGTTTATGAAAACATCCAAGAATACGAACAAACGTACAAAAGCTGATCCCGTCAAAATTGAGCGGCATGTTAGGTTGACAAACGCCCGTAAAGCTTTTCGATATTTGAATTGGTCTATGACCGTGCTATCAGAAATGCAGATGATGAAAAGTTATGACGATGTATGGAACGCATCAAGTGAACTCAACGCAAAATTCGGCGGGCGTTTGTCAACCTAACGGAACGCAACTAAGCTGAGTTGCGAAAACTAAATATATCAAATTAAATACTGCCACGCGAGCAACTTCAGCTTGAGTTGCTGGTTAGGCGGCGATAGGAGTTTTTATGAAAAAGACATCCAAAATACTATTGATCGTTTTAGTCCTACCATTGCTGTATATGGCATCAAAGTATTCCGCTTTTAAAACAAGCCAAGACGCGCTAAATGCCAATGCAGTCAAAAATAATATAACGACAACCGAGGGAATCAGAACATATCCGACTGGTTTTTTCTCTCAACAGTTTCTTTCGTATTGTTTCCCCTTTATGAGCGGAATTTAATTTCGCCGTCTAACGGATAATGTTATGCTGCCGATGCGAAAAATTAAATTAACGTAGAAATTCGATGCAAGAAAAAATCCCAATAAGAAACGGAATAAAGTACCAATGCTCATCCGGTCAGCATGAGCATTTGGTTATGCCGCAAACCCCTCCAAACAAAAAAGCCCTGCTTGGTGAGCAAGGCTTTGGATTTCGTCAGGCGGCGGCGAGTTTATTTTGTCTTTGCCCTGTGGAGAGTGAGCAAATAATCGGTAACGCTTTCCGCGCCCGATGCTTTGGCGGCAACTTCGATGGCAAGTTTTTCCGTCTCCGAAACTTTGACAAGGATCGCGGTGGATTTTTTATCTCCCTTAAGCGTGGCAATATAATCCTCCAAACCGTCTACCGTACCGACAACATCACAACCGAGCGGATTACGACCGTACTGCATCCAAGCGATTGCAAGAGCGGACTTGATTTCCTCTTTTGGGACAGACTGGGTATAACCTCCGCCCAAAGCTCCACGAGCATCTACGCGGTAATTATTACCAGACTTGGCGATGGTGATTACAGATGGTTGCTTGGGCATTGCGATTACTCCTTATTGGATTATTGGTTGATTGAGGGTACAGTAAGTGTAACCGCTGAGTGGATAACTTTTACCGCGATTAATACAATAACTGATCTCTCCCGCACAGGTAGCTATGGTCGGGTGAAAAAAACGACATTGACGCTCGCAATCTGCACGGCAGTTTGCAATGCAAGTTGGATGCTCGGTAAGTGTGTGATGGCGCAGATCGCGCACAATAGGTTGCTCTGGGATTGCACCAAGCTCCTCAATTGTCATTTTGCAGGCTGTCAAAAAATCGGGGGCGTTAGTTGTCTGTGTCATTGTCGTATCTCCTATGTTAAGTTAGTTGTATCGTTAATTAATGCTATACTAATATATACAGCGTATATACTATACGCAAGTCGGGCGCGGGATGTTACAGTGTAAAACCCTTGCAAATATTGGGAATAAAAATATTTTTAAAAAAGAAATTCGATGATTAAACGCGATATAGACAAGGTATATATAAGGGTATATAGTAAGTATATACCAATTAAGATAACGCGGTATAAGCGATTTGTGCGATGATTTTGAAATGCTGTAACGATAAACAAAATAAGAGGTTACACGATAATGAGCGCAAAAATCAAAACAGCAACGCAAAACAAGCGGAAAGATGCTTTTTATGAGCGAAAAACAATGTTTATCTGTTCGAGCCGCCGCCCCTCATTTCTTGGGGTTTGACGGCATAACGATTTGGCACTAAGCGGCGGATAAAATAAACTTGAAGGGAACTGATATGCCGGAACAAGAAAACAATAATAATGCGGACGAATCGCCGAAGGCTGATTCCGTCCGCTTGAGTGCCGTGTTAGGCAGTGCGCCCGATGCGATTGACAACTTGAAGCACGACATAGGTTGTTACATTGCCGGACACGGGAATTACCCACCAGTGATATTGATGACACAAAAACAATATGCCGAACTCCTGATGACGGGGAAGAAACTCAATTTATATACCGACATACTTGAAAAAGACAGAAAGATTTTCGGAATACACATAGCCGTGGAAAACGAACCTGAGACAATGTTGGATATTAGAAACCAAGAGGGCGCATCTGCCTAACGGTAAGCGTAAGCTGCAAGAGAATAGAATTTAAATAACGGAGGATGCCGATGCTAAAAATATTTGAAAAGATACGGAATATTGTACAGGGCTGGTCTTGTCAGCTTGACGCATTGGTTAGGCGGTTGCGCCCTACCGATGCCGATATAATGCTAAAGGAAATAAAACGACTACCGCAAAGGAATTGGGACAAGGTTGTTAAGTACGACAGCATATTGATTGCTCCGAGCGGCGACAAACATGATAGCGATTATGCTCTGATTCAAATTATAGGCGTTGTAAAACAAAAACCAATAGAGATAGCCGCGTATTGTGATGATATATGCTGGAAGTTACCCAACATGCCAAACGGCTATGAATTTAGGACAGACATGTATTACCCAGACGGAATAGTACACGTTTGGAGCCGCGAATATGAATTTAAGGTAGGATGTTCTTTAAGTAGCACAGACATTGAATTAGTGAAAAGGGCGCAATCCGCCTAACTACTGATTAGACAGACAAAGAATAATAATGCCAAAACAAGAGCGAAATAAACAATTTGTCGAGATAGAAAAAAAGATCAGTACTTATTTATTGGTGCAGGGATTATCGGCAGAAAAAGCACAAATCCACTTTGAAGAGTTTAGTGAAATAAAAAATATCATCGAACAAGAGGCGGATCGCTTGGAAATGTCATCGGCTGAATTTATTCGTTGGCTTTATCTCCGCTATCTTTCGATCAAAAACAAAATTCCAATCGAGATCGAAAAGAGAAAAGAGTTATACCTTACCGCCGCCGATCTCGAAATGACGGAAGAGCAATGTAATATTCAGATGAGAAAAATCGAGTTTTACAAAAAGCGACATGATAATATCTTTCAAACATAAATGCCTTACTGCGGTGTACTATGTCGTACAACAGAATTAAATGGAGAAGATAATGATAATCATTAACGGCAACCTTTGTATTGATGATAATATACCAATGTCCTGTCCCCTTCAACCTGCAATTCTTATGGAACAAAAAAAACATTTACACGGTGCATATGCAGGCAAGCAGTTTTTCACACGCCAGCCGTGCGTTACCAATTGCGCTCAATTTATTCAAAACGATAACGAGGATGGAACGATAGACATATTACTCGGTTGTTGTGATAGACAAATTACAAATGTAAGAATAAAAACCACCGGAGGAAATTGACGCATTGGATGTTAATCATAAAAAAGTATTTGAGAAGAGCCTATTGATCACAAGTTCGTTTGAAGGTGCATCATGGGGAGGTTCAAATGGCAACTTTGATGGTATGGGCGTATCTGCTTTTATTCTACAGTGGAATTTAGGTCAGCATACCCTACAACCGCTAATAATCGCAATGTATCAAGCTGATATTAAATCATTCAAGGATCTAGCAAAAGATAAAACTCAGCCGCTTATCGATGTTTGTTTAAGCCCTGATCCTGAAACACTTCAAGATTTCGTGCTAAACATTACAACAGGCAATAGATTTGTATTACCAGCAGATAAAGAGGGAAGGTATCTTAATGGTGGTAAGCAATTGAAGCCTGAATGGAAGAATACTTTTGCGAGCTTAGGTATTAATTTTAAAGAGCAGCAAATGAATGCAGCGCAAAAATATTTCGATAATGCGATTGATGAGTGTACGAGATTTAAACTAAACACTGAACGATCGATCGCTTTTATGTTTGATTTTTGTGTGCAACGTGGCAAGGGAAATTTGTCTTTAGAACAAAAAGAATTTTTAACTATAAGCAAATCTCCCGATTACATCGAAGATGATGATACCTGGTTAAAGCATGTCCTTGAAGAAGATCTACAAAATTCAATAAAAAGTCCCTGGCATCAAGATTCGTATTCACGCAGAGCTTGCATATTAAACGATGGTGGCATTGTACACGGTAGAGAATATGATTTGGGGCTTGAATTTGAGTTGGGAGATAGTAAAATATTGTAGTTGATAAGAAATGCAGCCTCAAAAAGAAAATATAATGGCTTATCGATCAAAGAGCAGTTGTTGATACGGTCCGAAACGACAACTTTGTTGATGGTGATAGAACAAAAAAACGCCGTCCAACTTGTTTAGTTGAGCGGCGTTCGTCGTTTATACGCGATCCTGGAGCGTTTAATTGCGCTTCTTAAATGCCTGATAGTCCCTAATCTCTTTTAGCAACACCTTCATATCGTTGTGTTGCTGTTCATTGTTTTTTTCAAACGCTTCAAATAAATCCTTTTTTACGTAGGTTGTTTCTGCGTGCGATCGCGATTCCAATGTGCCATAAGCTATACCAGCGGCTAGGGCAGCACCAAGAATCCACCTGATAAAATCAAAGGTGATCTGCTGCTTTGATTTGCCATAGTTATAGCTTACGGTTTGATCGGTTCCTGGTTCCATTGGATTGCTCTTTACCTTAATTCAAACCAGAGCGTAACGGACGGTTTTAAAAATGCCTGATTCAAAGTCGATATATATTCCACACGGTACGCAGTGCCAGCAATAAGTAATGTATGGAGTGTTCCGGCCCGTGCACTTGTAAGGCCTGTATTAGTACCAATGCCAACTGCTGTTGTAACAAGGCTATCTAGTGCCGTTGTTGTAGAACTGCATTTTACAAATCGAAACGTTCCAATACCGCCTGTCCGTGATATTTCTGAAAACCCGATATAATACATTGAGGTCGGTGGAACGAACTGCGCGAAGCTGCTATCCGTTGAACTGATAGAATCTTTCGGGCAATAGAACGGCATTGGATGAGTCCCTGGATCCATATACCACGTTTGGGAATTTGAAATCGTGGGCATGATGATTACAAAAGCAAGGACGGTGAATAAAGTTAAAAATATTGTACGCATTTGAGTACTCCTTTATGTTTTAGGTGCGGGATATTTTATTTTGATTGCTGTAATGGTGTCAACCCAAATCGTTGTACCATTTATTTTATCGTTGTAAATCATATCAAGCTGATCTGCAATTAAGGGGTATGCTGCTTTTCTTAATTCTGAATATGTTGGTGGTGCGGCTTCCACTGCTTTGGCTGCGTTATACTTTTCAAGCGCAAGTGCTTCTGTTGCTTCGGGAAAGAAATAATCGCCTACATCATCGGTGATTGAGAAGCCAATAACCTTATTATTTACGCTCGGCTTTATTATCATAAAATTACTTGATTAGTAAAATACATGACCCTGCATAAACAGTAGCCTGATAACCTGTTATTGCTCTTAATTGAAATTTTAATGTGCCTCCGAACGCCCCCGTAACTGCATAACCTAAATTAGAACAATATCCAAAATTTCCGCTGTCTGTTAAATAATATTCACCCCCCCCGACCATAACATCATTGAAGGTAAAAAAAACGAGAGTTGGATCGTATGTTGCACCTACAACCGAAAAGCCAACACCAACCGCTCTAAACTGAGCACCCGGATATGTACAATTAGCAAAAAAATTCAAAAACATAACAAACGTTGAATTTGCAGGTAGATCTAAAGATAAACCTGGAACATCAACATAAGTGTCACTCGTTGTTGTAAAATTGGTACTCATGCGACAGAAGTATTTTTCAACGCTCGCAGGCGCTTTATACGATAGCTGTGAAAACAAAGTAACTGGGATTAGTGCTAAAAATATTAATAATTTTATTTTCATCAATCGCCCCACACGCGACTATATACGGAATCGTGATCCGAAGTGCGATATATATATGTTCCACCTGTAGCTGGATATGTGTAAGCAGCATCGCCATTCAAACCTAATGTTCGCCATACTATAGCTCCGGCAGCCGTTACATCAAGATTGGTTCTAAATCTTAAACGATTTCCCGGAAGAGAATCAGCAGTGATCGTTAAATGCGTTACATCCTGGCCAGACGTGGAGAACAACACGGAATCAATATGAGTAGAATTAATCCACTTCTCAGAGGTTATGTGCCGTGATTTTCCGCCTGCATAAAGTTGCAAGCAAACAAACACGCTCAATATCAAAACAAAATATTTTCTCATGGTGATTAACCTCATTGAGAAATCCAGCGCTTATAGCGCATTGTAAAAATAGAATTAGCAGTATCAACGTTTACGGTGGTCAACTTCACCTGGTCCCCTGCAATGAGATTGAGGTCGGGAATTGGTAGGGTATCATAATATGTGTTGATCGCACCTGCAAGTATGGCTATTGAATTAAAAGGTGGAATATTTTTCCCGAACGTGATATGCCAGGTATCGCCTATTGAATTATCCAAAACCTTTTTTACACCTATAATCGAATAATTAAGGTCGCCTATCGGCTGGCCGATTAGTTTTAATTCTACGTATGTATCCGTTGGAATGGCTGCAGTTGGTACGACTTTTAACAACAGTGAATCGATATCGATAACAAAGCCCGCTGGCACCGTAAAGATCCCGCCTACCATGGTATTGAGAGGATGATAAACTGTAAAAGTATCCTTACCATCTGCTACGCTGTTGGAATTTTCAAAACCAGTTTCTGGCCAACATATTGGCGATAGGCTGCCGAGACTATGACTGATAAGCTGCTTTATTATTACCGGAGAATTTGCATCGAGCAGGATATCAAGATTCACAAAACACTGATTGAACTGTATGCCAGCCGTTTCCATTGATAACACGCAGCCAAGAATTTGATATCCCTCGTGAAACGTACCAGGGAACAATTTTATATTACTATTACCGACGATATCCGAAGTGGCTGCGTCAAATGAAGAAAATCTAAAGGGAAATATAACTACATTATTATTTTTGTCCTGCATGTAAAACAATCCATTGATGATAATAGCAACGGTTGTTTTTACATTTATCCGCGGGGTATTGTATGTGCTGACCGGAAAGCTCACAAAGTATCCTTTAAATCTTGGACGGCTGAAATATTTCAGCCGTCTTTATAATTTATTAATTTAGTTATACTAAGTTTGCCGGATCAAAATCTATATTCAGCAAAGTAGCATGCAGTGTTACGATGAATGTAGCACCTCCGCCCGCCTGATTGCACGCAACTTCGACAGAAGCATCCGCGAGAGAGGATCCGTTGAATATCGGAACTGTCGCCCTGCCAAATTCTTCGCTCAAGTCCATAAAAAACCTGCTCGTCATGCGCGGGTTATTAGGTTCACCCGGAACGGCGGTGCGCACGCCGGCATTTTCCGTCGAGCGGAATGCAATAGCGCAGCAACGCGCTGTAACGCTCATGCCTCTTACGGCATAATACCGATTTGCCTTGAACGAATAACCTGTCAACGTTGACAGTGGAACACCTGCACTCCACTGGCCAGTTGCAAGAGTTACAACCGGAATCCGTAATGCGATATTTTCTTTGCCTTGTTCCAGTCCGTTGGCACGATATGCAATTACTTCATGTTTCGTAAGTAAATTCGCATTCAACCCCTCGACTCTGGGATACCAGATCGGTATGATATTCTGCTCAATATCGCCGACTACAGCAGAACCATACTGAGATACTTGCAATGTATCATTCGCGAAAACATGATTTGGTACATCGCCCATGAGCGGCATGGTAACGCCTGCGATTGCCTCTAAATTGATATTCTGGCGATTGCCATGTGTAGATGATGATAAAATTCGTAATCCGCCGGTAACATTGTTATTTGCCCACGGATTCAGGATATCACCACCGTCCCCTTTCCTCACGGTTAATGATTGGCCATTTGCGGCGACCGCCCCTGCCGGGATAGCATCGATAAGTGCAATTGCACCAGGTGCGATAACAAACGATAAGACACTTTCCAAAACCGCAGTACGCATTGTAATACTCCTTTAAAAAAGTTTATTGATTGGTTCGCTAATTTAATTCTTTGCCGGAACTAATTTTTCTAGTATTTGTTCATCCGTGAGGTAAAGTAGATCGAGTCGCTCACTGAATTTGTCGAGTGGAATTATTATTTCATCCACACGTAAGGTGCCGGCCGGAAAGCGCACTACATCGCATATAAATAATCCTTGCAGTGGATTATCTTTCTTAAATTCGAGTCCAGTCTTTTCATCTGTGAAATCTATTTTAGGCGTTACAAATACTTTCCGTTCCATTGCCATTCCTTCCCTTAAAATAATTTTTCGGCTGTCAAAACTTTGTTTAAATAAATATTATCGGCTGTATCGATGTTCCCTGCTCCGCACTGATACGCTTTTGATGCTCTATCAAGAGACCCAAGCTGGTCGTATAAAATTTGTAGGTATGCAGTGCCAGCCGCTATGGCGTTGTTTGGTTCCCATAGGTCCGTAAGTTTAAAAGGTGCATTCGGCAAATATCGTTGATTAACATCTTGCAATGCTGTTGGTTTCATTTGCATCAAACCAACTTCGCCGGCGCTTCCAAGTGCATCGGGATTGCCTGCCGATTCAACGGCGATATGTGCCTTGATCCTTCGCTCAGGAATATCTCTCCCTTGCGCAATGCTCGAAATAATATTTGAAAATGTATTTACCTTATTCACAATCGCCGGAGAAATATTATAATTTGACGTTGCACCTGTCGTCGTATCAGATTCAGATTGATTGGAATTTAAAATCAGCAGCATCAAAATAATAAGCAGTACGATAATATATGTTTTCATTTTCGTGCGAACATCCAGACAACAAACAAAGCAAAAAGAAATCCTGCACCATACAGAAAATATTCAAGCCTTGCGCTTTCAACAGTAATCGATTTTAAAATACTGCTCGTTGTACTGCCCGACGTGCCTGGCGTATAAACAACGATCTCATAATTCCCATCGGCGTCTTTATTTGCATTAGGAAAAATTGTTGATATAAAATTATCACCTGTAAAATGATTGAACGCAATTTTAATCTTCAAATCATTAAGCAGTTTTGCAACAGTGCCAGTACCGCCAGATGTGAGAAAGGTCATGCAGGCTTCCCCTTCTTGAAGATCATATAAAACACACCAAGCAAAGCACCGAGAATCAAAATTATCACTATCGGACTCAGTCCCGCTTTTGTTACACCGCTAGTACCCGTACCAGTGCTGGTACTGGTGCTGGTACTAGCGGTTGTTCCGCCGCCTAAGATTGAACCAAGAGCATTGGAAAGATTATTTGTGCCAGTGCTGGCGATTGTCGCTGGTGATTTTTGAACAACCGTTGAAGTTGTACCGCAAATTTTGGAAATAGCATTATCGATTGCAATCGTAAGAGACTGATTATAATTATCGAGAATCGGATAAAGTGTCTTATCAAAGATTTCCGTAATTGCTGCATAAGCATCATGGAAATTATCGCTTGGTGCATTGCGAAAGCCCCAGTCTAAAACACTGACAATTGCATTTTCTGTCGTTGGATTTTGAATAATGATGCCAGGTAAATCCGGCGTTTGATCGTTGCCCACTTTCCACCAATTGCAATTCTTCATCGCGTTTGATGCAGCGATGGGAAAATTATCTTTCACATCTTGCACGCTCGATGGTGCGTCGCTATTGATATCCTGGACGATTGCATTCATCAAGGGAATCGCAATAGCATATCCCTGGTTCGAATTAAGATGTTTTGTTGCAGTTGTCATTTTAGAAAAAATTCCTATAAGCCCACCGATTATACCACCGACAGCGGTCCCAACAACAGGTCCGCCAATTGCGGTACCAATGGTAGCACCTGTACCAGTGGATCCACCAATGGTGTTTGCAATATTGCCCGCAGTGTCATTACCGCTTGTATCCGGCACATAATCACCTTATTGAATATACGTTTGAATCGATGTCGGCAGCATCGGTTTCACTAATGATTTGAACAGGCCGTATGCAAATAAACCTATGACAACGGCTGCTACAGTAACCCATGAAATCTTCATGATAAAATCCCTTCTAAGTGAGTTTATGTTTTTTGAAATAAAAAATTGCAAATACAATTCCGATTACAGCGAGCGCGGGGATTAAATAAGTTGCAACTGCATCGAAGCCCGAAGCAAGATTACCTATTCCAGTTGCGAGATTCCCCGTTGTATCGACAACTGTCGATTCACTTTTGACAATCGTACCGATGAATCCGGAAAAAAGATCATTGTAAAAATTATTTGCCTTAGCATAGGCTATAAAAACAGCATTCGATGGAAAAAGGGAATCCCTAAAATCAAGATTCTTTGCGTACCAGGGAGAGGCATTCCATGCTTTAATAAATATTTGATTTGCAAGTGCAATTCCATTTGCTACAACAAGCGCCTTATGCCACTGGATCCAATCATCTTGATCCCAATAGTCGAAGAACACGCCGTACACCGGAGTTGAATTTGCGGTGATAGTATTTATGTATGCAGTGGACATTGTTTAAAAAGCAAAATATTCATTCACAACAGATTTCCGTATTGCATCATCAGCATTGCCTTGCGCCCTCAATGTGGTTACGCGGCCTGTAATGTATCCGAGCTGATATGTCTGCTGAGCAACCCACGGCATTTTCACAATGATTTGTTTCAAAATTGAATTACTAAGATCTGCTATACTGGCCGGTATGGGCAAAATCGAAACGCCCGTGGTTTGATAATAATTAACCACGTAATCTTTAATCTGCTGAGTGTTGAGATTGGTTAAACCGGCAATCGCATTTGCAAGATTGCCGCTATTCATATCTGCAAAGCCAAGTGCAAAAAGAGTTGAATTAATATTATTCAAAGCGGTCAGTATATCGTTAATCAATGAGGTGTTATTTGATTGCGTTGTTTGATTTGTTGTATCTGGATTTGCAATGATTGGCGATGCGTCGGGATGTGTTACTATGGGCATATTATCAAGCACCGGATTATCAACGATTGAAACGGTTGGTGTTTTTGGTTCTGATAAGCCTGAAGCATCTGTGGGAGTAACCGTTTGAGACGGTTTTACCGGAACGCCGTCTGTCGGGCCTATTGGCGGCGATGTAGGTGCAACGAGAGAATTTATTAATCCGGTACCTGCATTAATTAAATCTGAAACCGGGTTTGTCGGGGTTGTGGTCGTTGGAGGTGTCAATGCCGCAGCAACATTGTTTTTTAAAAATATAAAATATACTACAATCGCACCGAGAATCCATAGCCAGTATTTTTCTAACGTTTTCATTTTGTCTATCTCTTGTAACTGTTAATCAAATTTGTTTTTAAAAAATATAAAATATACTACAATCGCACCGAGAATCCATAGCCAGTATTTTTCTAACGTTTTCATTTTGTCTATCCCTTGTAACTGCTAATCAAGTTTGCGGTAATTTGTGCTGCATTAAGCCCGGACTGTTGGAGCGCCGAGATTTTATTGGCAAGAGTGCCGTTTGTAAAATCTGTATATGCACGGGAAAACGATAGTGAGCTTATGTTGTTCACAGCCGTAAGCACATCATTGCTTATGCTGGATGGTGTCGCTGATTGCGTCGTTGTCGCTGAATTTTTGATAAAGAAAAAATAAACTACAATCACACCAAGAATCCAAAACCATTTATTCGTTATGAATGAAAGCATATTATTATACCTTTAATATTTTATTTTTGACATACATTCCGCCAGCGCCAAGAATGAAAGTAGTAATCCAAAATTGTTTTGAGTTCCAAAGAATCCATAGCTGCGAAGGTGTTTGTTCTACAACGGTTTTTTTAACATCCGCAGGAATGATTTGCGCCGCGGCTTCGATCTTGGTATTTGCCTGAATAACTAAATCAGGCTTTTTAGAAGGGGGGGTCTGAATAGTTTGGGTGTTAGAAATATTTTGAGATGTGCCGCTAACATCTTCAGTATGAAACTCTGTAACCGATTTTAAGCCGTTTTGCTCTGTTGTCAGGGTACCCTTACAAAATCTTTTGAGATATGCCCTGCCGATAGAATCGGCTATCGTGCTATCGATTGGTAATTTTATTTTTATCTGAGCACTACCGCTTGCAGATTTTGCCGGAATATTTACTGAAGCCGTTTCGGTTGTGGTTGTAGTTTTGATCGCAGAACAACCAATAAAAAACATGAGTGCCAGCGAGATGAAAACAATATGCACATTCATTCCTGGCACTCTTTTCTTTGAGATATAAAAAATAAAGCCAACAGAACGCAGATAATGGGAGACTGTTATCACTGTTGGCTCCCTTTTTTTTGAGATATAAAAAATAAAGCCAACAGAACGCAGAAATGGGAGACTGTTATCACTGTTGGCTTCCCTGTATTGGAGGTACGGGGGAATCATCTTTGGGTTTAAAAATTCCTGAGACAACTTCAATCCCCTTTTGAATAATTTTTCCACCAAGAAGGACCTCAAGAAACTTCATTACTGAATCGGGAATGGTTTGCAAAATGCCTTTTGTTGCGCTTAACCATGTCCATTGAAAAACAAAACACGGAATGAATAATGCAATCGCGAGAATAAACGCAACGCGCATTGTGCTGACGGGTGAATTATCACTGAGAAAATCTAATTTCATATCAATCCAAGTTTTGAAAGTGCGCTGCGGATTTTTTTCTTATGGTGAGCGTTAAAAACTCCGTCAGTATAGGTTGCCCACCGGCGTTTGATTGTACCGCCGGATTTCATTTTTCGGAGGCGTGCCATATAACGCTTGGCTTCTGGGCTTCCCCTCTGGAATCGCTTTAATTTTCTCGCCATTACATCTCCAAAGGTTCATTGTAAAAACAACAATGCAAATGTAATTCTTATAATAGGAGATTCAAAGTAAAATTTTAAAATCTTTTTAGGAATTTCGGGAAGTTTGATTTTGCATTGAAAGATGATATTTATAAACTCTTTTGTTTTCAGACCTTTTATCACTTATAAGTACTTATAAGATATCTGTACAAGACTCTTCTTATGATATAGAGTGTAGATGAATATTTATCTACAGCCTCAAAAATTAGATGAATATTTCACACATATTAGATAAATATTATTCTACTGCTTGACAAATAGCGTTTCATTTTTGTATATTGGCTTCAGAGAAAAGAGGAAAAATTCCAATGATAGCTATATCAGTTAAAAACCAAATTCTGCCAAACGGAGAGCGTGAGTATTCTATGCACGTCGATCTTTGTCTAAATTTAGAACTCCATAGCCCTTTTATAACATCTGATAAACTATTGAAAGAAGAAAAACAAGTTTACAAATATTATAAACATATCAACAACAGGTTTGTTCTATCGGTCATAGGTTTTATAGAAGGTTTAAAAGCTGGTTGGAAGTCCAATTAGATGTTTCAAACTAATTATTGGAGGTAGTTATGAAAAAGCAACATTGCGACAAACTTAAAGAGTTTGGTATTCCTGGCGACATTGAAATTGGGCCACGTATTGTTTCATACTACCCCAATCTTGAGCTTAACACTCCCCTGATAACACCTGAAGAACTATTGAAACAAGAAAAACAAGTTTATGAACGTTATAAACATATCAAAAACAGGTTTTTCTTATTGGTTAGAGGTTTTAACAGGTTTGTTTTATCTATTAAAAGATTTATTGAAGGTTTAAAAGGTGTTGGAAAACTTAAATAGATGTTTCAAAACTAATCATTGGAGGTATTTATGAAGTTATCAATATTTGTAATCTTCTCGTTTCTGTTAGTAACACTCTCCACGGGCTGTATGACTGTATTATTAACCTCTGAGGGAGTTGAAAAGCCCGTTGATATGACTAGCAACGTGAATAAAAAATTCACTATAGTCAAACACTTTGAACGTGAGCTAAAAGGTTACTTTGTTGTTTTCAATCTTATTACAGTTTCCGATCCCAATATCAAAAATGCTATGCAAGATGAACTTCTCAATGGTAAAGGAGATGCAATTATAAATGTTAAGATTAAAGGTCAGACAACCTTTCTTGATGGATGCTTATCTGTTGGGGTTGGAATATTAGGAGGTCTTGCTCTTCCTCCGTATGGTGTGTATTTGGGGGATTTAATTGGCGCACGAACATATACAATTGAAGGGGATGTCATTCGATATATCGATTGATGATTAAGATGGGAATAGATATTTTAAAACTAATATTGGAGGTTTTATGAAGTTCTTAATATTTGTAACATTCTTGATCCTGTTAATAACCCTTTCAGGATGTTCTTCATCACAGTTTGCAACATATAGACCTATCAATTCTGAAGGTTCACAATGGCAGATATACGTTAATAAGTCTTTTGCTAACAACTTTACGGTAACAATCAACGATTCAACTGTGATTGATAAGGGAATGCCCCCCTTTACTTATTCTATTGATGTAAAATCAAATTATAAAGGAAAAGAAATTAGATTGGTAGTAAATTTCAGCCCTGGTTTTTTCGGGATCGGTTCTGGTTATGAAACGATGGTTTTTATTAACAATGAAATGGTAGGTAAATTTAAATTTTAGGAGCTAAAAATGGACTTTGACTCAATTGTTGTTAAGATTAAAACCCCAATTCCACGAACTTTTATAAAGGATCCGAACCTTACCTCTACAGGTTTTAAGGTAGGAATAAAACTATTGGATTGGAACACTAACAACGGTGAAAAGAATCAAATATTAAGTAGCACATACGAATTGAGCCAAATACTTGGGGTTGAAAGAACTAGTATGGTTTTGGGCTTTAAAAACCTTGAAAAGTGTGGTTACATCATAATAGAGCCAGGGGGCATACATCGCCCCTCTCTCTATCGCCTGCTCCCAAAGCTTTTAGAACCGCTTGTAGCAAAGTCTACATATTATGCAGAATAGGACAGTAGACGGGAAATGAGGTTTTGGAAGCGGTGGGAAATAAAGGAATTTAAGCGTTGTTAAACAGCTAAAAGAAATATTAGAGGCACTATATCAACCTTAATCCTCTCGGATCTTAAAGATGGCATACGTTAATAAAATAAGAAGATTGATACTACCCTTCACAAAAATGAACACGTCGAATGATATAAATGTTAAATTCGACATTAGTGTAAAGGTACGTTTGTCAATAAAACCTTCCGGAAGCATCCTGAGAACGTTCCTACACCTGCTAAACCTCTACTTAAAACTTTCATCGATGTTAAGGTCGAGAAGATCCTAGGCTATTGGAGACGTTTCGACAAGTTAGAACAAGATAAACTTAAATCCGCCGGAACTTCTCCCCTTCCGTTGGCAATAAAATCGGAAGCGGAGCAATTGGATTTTAACAAGGACGGAATTGTCACGAAATCGGAAGCATCGAAACGAGTTATTACGGAATATGCCCACGGAATAGAAATGCGCTTTGTTCGTGAGCTAACGGTTTAACGAATGAATTTTGTCAGTTTGAAAATGGTTCAGGAGTATTGTAGGCAATTATTCAGTTTGCAATTCTCTCCTACTGTTAGGTTATCTTTTAGCTTTCCTTGTTCTCCAGCGTACTTTAGCAGCATGTTGAGCGATCTTTTTTCGCCGAGTTGCAGAGAGTTTCCTTGCCCTTGCTTTGCCGCCTATCAAGCCTCCCATTCTTCCTAAAGCGACGGCATGAGGATTTTTTTTCTCTACAGCCTCCTCTGTAGCTTCTCTTGTTGCAAGCGCGACGATTGATTTTGCGAGTTGATTAATATCGCGTGAGTGTTTTGGTTTTTTCATATTCTACTCTGTGTAGTTTTCTAATCCAATCTTTTATTAAGGGATAAGCCAATCTTCAAAAATGATTTCGTCGCGACAAATAGCTTTAATCCTTCGCATCCCATCGTTTGTTACTAAGATAAGATTGTAACGCATTGCTACAGCTGCCAGCCATAAATCATTTTCCTGTGCACCCATCTCTGAAGTGGCTATAGTGTCAATTTGATCTTTTACTCTCAATTTCCCAGCCGGATCAGCCTTTCTATTTGTCAGTAAGTAATTTTTGAATAGTCTCGCATAGAGTTCCGCATAACACTCCTTTGCGGTTTGTCCATCAATTGATATTACACCACTAAAACTGTCGATAATGCTATTGATGTCTGCAATAACTTTTCCTTTAGGAGCCAAGAGTATACCTCGCTGACTTTCTCCGATAGGTATTGGACAGAGAAATATCTTCGCACTTTTCCGATCCTCCAGATTCTGAGCTAATGCCTTGCACTCAGGACATTTCATCCCGCTTTTGAGTCTACCAAACCATGAAATAATTGAAGTATCGAGCAAATAATCTCTACTCATGACCCAATTCCTCAAGATATTTAATTGTATCTTTGTCAGTTATAGAAGGTAATCTACGCAGAGTATCTGCAATCGTAGCTTCTTTGTAATCTTTAGAAATATAAATGTGCAGTGGAATCCATGAGTCGAATGTTGGTGGAATATATCCCTGAAAATCAAATGGTACTCTACGTTTATGCCCCCAAAAAAAATCAAGTAACCCCCGTTCAAGTTTCGGAGGCAATTCATATAATTTAAGAATCTCCGCATCAATCTGTAAAAGTGCGTCCCGCGCAGCATTATATTGTTCATTCTTCGAAAGTGTCAAATAGGAATTTACTAATCCATCAATAAGCGTAGTTGGATAAGGAATTGAGCGCGGGATTGGGATCGATTCGTAGTCTCTTCCCCTTGTTAATTGTTGGTAACCGTGAGCAAGACAATAGGCTTGACCCACTGGAGAATTAAGCAGAGCGCAGAGAAATTCCATAGAAACACTATTAGTTTTAGGCCATATCGCATAGAGGTTTCGACCAACAATCAAACCTTCCTTGTCTATCACCGCAGCGAATCGCCAATGGCTGCTTGAATCTCGCGATTGAGGAACAATTATCTTTGGAGTCTTCCAAGGCAGACGCCAAGCTTTAGAATTTTGATTTCTCCAGTAGCGCTTATCAAGAGAAAAATATTCACCTGTACCTATTACAAATTGGAATTGATCTGTAGGGATGTTCCATAACCCCGGTTGAGAATTTTGGAATGGTCGAGATTTTATTACAGACTCACGATGCTCAGAAATTAATCTAAGTTCGTACTCAACGCCTTTATGTACATTTGCAAGACTCTCAAACCGAGGATTTGTCTTCAGATAATCCCACACCCCTCTCATTACTGGGACAAATATTTGTCCTTGCTGAGTAGTTGTGAAATAATCTTGCTTTACCTCGTCCTTACAGGGGATGAAATATTTCGACTTGAACAATTCCAGCGATGGACGATCTACCATAAAGTATTTTGCCTTCGCTTCGGTTTTAGACTTCTTAGCTGTAATTACGCACGTCTCTACAGTAGCATGCGTGAAAACGCGTTCTGGTAATTCTGTAACATTTAGAATGGTAAATTTATCTAATAAGTAATTTCTCTCAACCTTATAGTCCTTACCCGTTAGAAAAGATTTCGGCAAGACGATTCCAATAATTCCATCTTTCGGCATTTTCGGTAAAACTTGACGTAATAATTCTTTTGCCTTTGACGTCTTTGGTGAAACATTGGGAATTGTTTCAAATGGAGGATTTCCAACAACAACCGTACTTTGCTGAATAGCTTTATTAAGAATATCGCCTTGAAAAACATCATGCTTATGAATATCCCATCCATCTGGCTGAGGAAAATCAGCCAACGTTAGACACATGCGTGCAACTTCGCAAGCAAATGAATCGATTTCTATACCATGCAAATGATCTGCAAAATATTCATGTCGGTGCTTCCCATCCAATTGCGGAGGAAGCAACTCGCGCAAGCGACGCATCGCGGCGATTAAAAAAATCGCATGACCACACATGGGATCAATTACATTCAAATTCCTTAGAGGAATTCCATCTAATGGAAGATTGGCTATTATAAAATCCGCTAAGTACGCAGGAGTGCTATGAATACCGTATTCCTTACGCTTAGCCTCGGTGACAAGAGTGTTTTCGTATACATATGTTAATGTATCAACGGATAAATTCTTGAAAGAGAATGAGTCGCCGACTATACCAGATATTTCTGCAAGCAAATGATTGAAAGGTTTATTAAAATTCTGATTAGTCATTCCGTAAAAATTACTAACAGACTTCAGTGTATCAAGTGGTTTTGAAAAATCAATTTCTCCATTAACCGGTACGCCCCGATCAGACAATAATTTTGCTGTTAACAATCTAAAGAGGGTTCTATATACGTTCTCTTCACTAAGACTAATTCTGTGTTTCTTACGGTTGATTTCTACTTTATATAGCGCCCGCTTAATCAGCGAATCAATCTTAACTGAAGCTTCTTTTTCTAGTGCTGGAATTAAATCTACGTCAACAAAATCAATTTGTTCCGGCTTAGGAAGCTCAAGTCCCGATCTGACCTTCATCATATAGTCTGGATTCCAGACTATACTATTCGAACGAATCAGGTTCGGTACATCCGTAGTAGGCAATGATTGAACAAGTTTGGGTTTAGATGAAGAGTTAAACCATCTTTGCGTGGAGCCATTAAGGACGATAAATAATTGGGAGGCACCAAAAGAACAAAGGGATTTCGCCGTCTCAAATTCGTCTCCCCCCTCTCGCAATAAGTGAATTCCAAAACATGCCGATTTGTAATCTAATGGTTCTCGACCAAAAACACCCAGATCAACTGTTCGAGTTTGTGCTTGACCAAGAAGGTCTACAAACTCGTACCGTTCCTTTATCTGTTCTTTCTGAAAACCAATAGACTTGAAGGCGTCAATGAATGGATTTAGAGTATTAGTAATATTATGCGTATTCATGTCCTTCCTCTCTCGTCAAAATAAATGTAATTAATTATCCTTATGCGGTCAAGCACACGTATGAAGATTTCTTGATCGATCTTTTGACTTCGTAGAACAGCGAAAATAACCGATTCAAACTAAGGCAATACTAAAAACGCCGGTCAACTCATCAAGTTGATCGGCGTTCGTCGTTTATACATGATCCTAGAGCGTTCTATTGAGACAAACAATGCTCCCCACAATGTTTATCGACCCTATTCCTCTTCAATAGGCATTCTCTTTTCGATAGTTTCGTTGTAAGCTACTAACGCCTCAGAGAGATCCAGGTCTATCGCCGATTCTATACCTATGCGTTTATTGTTGGTTACAATACCAATTTGTTTTGCGTCGATAGAGAACTTGCCCGCTTCGTTCATGATGTTATCTACTTTATCAGCCGGGCATGAAACTATTACTCTTGATTGAGATTCGCCAAAGCATATAAAATCTTTTCTCGACATCTTGAAAGCATAATCGAGATTTATCTTACATCCAAAACCAAGGTGGCTGTTGCAGCATTCGGCGAGCGCGACAGCAATACCGCCGTCAGAAATATCATGCATGGACCCGACAATTTCTTTCTTTGCAAGCGATTCACAGAGCTTATGTAAATTATCTTCATATGTTAAATTCAATTCGGGAGCATCACCGATAACTTCATTTCTTAACAATGTAAGGTATTCTGAACCGCCCACTTCGCCCTTATTAACCCCTAGTTCAATAATGGCATCTCCTGAATTCTGAAAATGCGAACCCACTGCATTACTGACATCATCTAACAGTCCAAGCATGCCGATAACAGGAGTCGGCATGATAGCGCCACTCGGGCTCTCGTTGTAGAAACTGACATTTCCTCCGGTTACCGGTGTGTTAAATGCTACACATGCCTCCCTCATACCGGCTATCGCTTCTGTGAACTGCCAATAGATTTCCGGATCGTATGGATTGCCAAAATTCAAACAATTTGTAATCGCAATTGGCTTCGCACCAACACATGCAACATTTCTTGCAGCTTCGGCTACTGCTATTTGTGTGCCTCGTCTTGGATTCAAGTACACAAATTTTGCATTACAATCTGTTTTAAGTGCCAACCCCTTTTGCGATTTTTTCAAACGAATTACAGCTGCGTCTCCATCTGATAGTAGAACGCTATTTGTCCGTACCATTGAATCATATTGCTCATACACCCATCGCTTGCTCGCTATAGATGGGCGTGCGAGCAAGTTAAACAAGCATTCATTCATATCGCCCGACTCTGGTAAAGAGAAAGGATTAAATTTCCTGCACTGATCTAAATATTTTGGTTTTTTTATTTCCCGAATATAAACTGGTGCACCGCTTCCACCAAGGACGAGAGGTTCAGCGGGAAGATTTGCTACTACTTCTTTATTCAAACGGAAAATTATATTTGGTCTGTCCTCAACGATTCCAATAATTTCTGCTTCTATATCCCATTTTTTAAAGATGTTAGCTACCTCTTCCTCGTGTCCTTTTATTATTGTGAATAACATTCTCTCTTGTGATTCAGATAGCAGGACTTCATATGGAGTCATCTCTTTTTCTCGCAATGGAATTTTTTCAAGATCGACGACCATTCCAGAATCGCCTCTTGCACTCATCTCTGAGGTTGAGCATATTATTCCAGCTGCTCCCATATCTTGAATACCAATAACAAATCCGCTTGCAATTACCTCTAAAGTAGCTTCCAATAATATTTTGCCGGCAAATGGGTCACCAACTTGAACTGAAGATTTTTTTGCCTCAGATTTTTCTGAAATTTCTTCCGACGCAAATGTTGCACCATGAATTCCATCTCTACCAGTTTTTGATCCAACTATCATTACAATATTTCCCTTACCTTTTGCAACTGCTTTCGCAATTTTACCATGCTCCACAATTCCAACTGCCATTGCATTTAACAAGGGATTATCCTGGTATGAATCATCGAAATATACTTCTCCAGCTACCGTCGGGACGCCAAAACTATTTCCATAATCAGCTATGCCTTTTACAACTCTTCTGAATAAATGACTTACTCTTGGGTCAGTTAATCGACCAAACCTTAAAGAATTCAAAACAGCAATTGGTCGAGCACCCATTGAAAATATATCTCGTAGAATACCTCCAACTCCTGTTGCCGCACCCTGATAGGGCTCTACAGCTGAAGGATGATTATGGCTTTCAATTTTAAATGCGACTGCAAGCCCTTCGCCGATATCCACTAGTCCCGCATTTTCTTCTCCAGCTTCCACTAATAAGTGTGGACCTTTACGCGGTAATGTTTTTAATTGTGCAATAGAGTTCTTATAACTGCAATGTTCACTCCACATAACACTAAAAATACCTAACTCAGTAAAAGTTGGTACACGTCCCAATATTTTTAAAATACGATCATATTCTTCTTTCGAAAGACCGTGTTCTTTTACAAGCTCAAGTGTAATTTCCGGATCGATTCCTTTTACCGGTAGATTTTTGAATTTCTTCATATTTTAAAACAGCCTTATCTAGTATTTATTAGTTCACTTAGATTAATATAATACATTCTGTATCTGTGGTTTATAGTTTGATAGATCAATTAAATTCAACAACCGTCACACCTGTCCCCCCCTCATTCCACTCGCCTAACCGGAACGCTTTTACATGCGGGTACATTTTTACGAACTCGCCAATCTTTTTTCTTAACGCTCCCGTGCCCTTTCCATGAATAATATCAACACGATGTAATCCTGCCGCATATGCATTATCGAGGAAAGTCTGGACTTGTGCAATAGCATCATCACCAAAAAGTCCTCTGAGATCGATTTCATTTGCTGTTTCGGGAGCAGTTATCGTCGATGAAGAGATAGGATACTGTTTCTGTTGTTTTTGTTCTTTGTGCAAATCCGTTAGTGCAATGCGAAGCCGTGCATCGCCACAAAGGACGATAGCATGTTTTCCGTGAATTTCTTGTACCTCTCCCTTTTCATGTCCATCACGAATTCGAACGACATCGCCCTTTTCAATTGATTCAACGTTCGGAGTCGTTGTTTGTTCTTCACTTGTGAATTTTTCCAGTTCTTCGCCAAGCTTTTTGAGCACTTGGTGTGAAGAGCGTACAACTTCTCGTTGAGCGCCGCTTTCACGAATTTCTTTTACTGAACGTTCAACTTTTAAGTGAGCTTGCTGAACGATTTCTTTTGCTTCCTCAATTGCTTTTTTCCGTATTGTCCCTAATTCGCGTTTTAATTGCGTCATCTTCTGTTCGTATGACAATACCATTGATTCTAAATGTTCTTTTTCTTTTGCTGTTTGACGCAATTGATGTTGATATTCTTGAGCTTGACGTTCAAGTTCCAGAATAAGCGATTCAAGCTTCGTTTTCTCATCTCCCATTTGAGCACGTGCTCGATTCAAGAGATTAGGCGAAATACCTAAACGTTCAGCAAGCTCGAATGCGTAACTGCTTCCTGGAACCCCGCTTCGGAAACGATATGTCGGTGACAATGACTCTTGATCAAACTCCATAGAAGCGTTGTCCATGCCTAACGTTTCGTGAGCAAATACCTTCAGGATACCGTGATGCGTTGTCGCTATAGTGATCGCTTGCCGAGCAGTTAGATCTTGTAGCACTACCGCAGCCAGCGCACCTCCTTCAGATGGATCTGTTCCCGCACCAATTTCATCAATCAAAACCAACGATGATGCATCTGCTTCTTCAAGAATCGTGTGGAGAGAATGAAGATGCGAACTAAAAGTGCTCAGATCATTCTCAATAGATTGGTCGTCGCCGATATCGACAAATATTTTTTGAAATGGAAATAGTGTTGACTCAGAATCCGCAGGAATATGAATGCCTGCCTGTGCACATAATGCTAAGAGACCAACTGTCTTCATGGCTACAGTTTTACCGCCGGCATTTGGACCTGTGATGATAAGCGATTGTGTGTCGCCGCCAAGTTCTATGGAAAGCGGGACAGTTTTTTCCCTTTTGAGATGCTGAAGGAGAATTGGATGCCGGGCATTGAATAATTTGACACATGGAAGCGAAGAAATCACAGGTGGATTTCCGATAATCTCAATCGAATATTTTCCGCGTGCGAAGATTACATCAAGTTCTGTAAGAGCAGAATAACTTACCGCAAGTGGTTCGCGTATTTCACCGACCTGTTTTGTGAGATCAGTAAGGATACGATGAATTTCGCGTTGTTCGCGAAGTTGGAGCTCGCGTAAGGCATTATTCAACTCGAGTGATTCAGCCGGCTCTATAAATACGGTAGCGCCACTTGATGAAGTAGAATGAATGAATCCTGGTACGCTGTGCTTGTATTCCGTTTTAATAGGAATCACAAATCTGCCGTCACGTGTTGTGATAATATCGTCTTGGAGAAATTCCTGTTTCGCGACGTTTCGAAGTATAGATTCAAGCCGCCTTCGCAATGCATCGCTCGCTAATACCATCGAACGCCGAATCTCACGCAATTCTCGGCTTGCTGTGTCTTTCACAAATCCGCGTTCATCCAGTGCATCATCAATATGATGTTCGACAATTTTATCGGCGAACAAAGATTGGTGGTACACACCAATAGTCGGATATTGTAAAATCCGCTTTGCAAGAAATGTCTTGAGTGAACGAGAGACGCGAATTACAGCTGCGATTTCTAACAATTCGATAATTGTAAGAACCTGGTTTTCGACAGTTGTCTTCTTTAATGCGGCTGTGATGTTTTTAAATCCATCTAACGGAATTGCAGTTTCGGCAATAAGAAGTTCCTTGGCTTCCGAAACCTTATGAAGTTCCAATTCAATTGTTTTGATGTCGGTTTGTGGTATAAGATGGAATACATTTTGTCTGCCTGACTCTGAAAAAGCAAGCTTACTTATCCGTTCAAGTACTTTATCATATTCCAGCTTCCGCAATGCGTCAACAAAGTTATGTGATGGATTTGAATACGGCTGAGACACTATGGATTTTACTTCCTGACGATTTTGGTATTTGTTCAACAGCTGAATCTATTATTATTTCTGATCTTTTGAAGTTTCAGTGGATCAAGGGCGAACTTTTTTCACTTTATCTTTATCAACAGATTCTGGCGAGCTCACATCTCTTAGTTTATCGAGTACCTCAGGACCAACAGTCGATGTGAGATCTAAAATTCTTGGAGCGATATTTACAACTGACTTGTAAAATTGAGAATCACGCTTGGTTGCACTATCAGGAAAACCAGATAGTGTAAAAATAAAGAGCAGTGAGCTGACAAAAAGGACTCCTTCAATAAATCCCAGGGCTATCCCACCGATTCTATCAGCAATTCCACCAATTTTGTAATTCTTAGTGACGATTCTATAAAAAAATCCTTGCACGAGAAGTATACCAAGAAAAATAGACAAGAATCCATATATTGGCGCATTTTCTTGGCTGGCGCCCCCATGATCAACTAAATATTTTCCAACATCATGCATATAAAGTTGTCCTAGTATGAGTCCGACAATAAGCACGATACTCGCAACAATTTTCCGTACAATACCGTCACGTAAGCCAAACAAAATACACATAAGGATCGGAATAAAGATTAAAATGTCTAATAGCATATAATTAATCCCCTAATTGTTGTTTGACTATTTCTTGAACGACCTTGCCGTCGATCTTGCCTTTTAATTCTTTCATGGCAGCAGGCATCACCTTTCCAAAATCTTTTGCAGAGATTGCCCCAGCTTCTTGAATTATTTTTTTTACGATGTCGCCTGCTTCTTCCCTACTCATTTGTTTAGGAAGATATTCGTTAATGATTTCCAGCTCACGTTGTTCTTGATCTAAAAGATCCTTCCTGCCGGCTTTTTCGTACATCTCTATTGCTTCCTTTCGTTTCTTTGCCTCAGACAACAGAATTGCCAGTTCGTCTTCGATAGTAATATCTGAGCCTGTACCGCGTTTAGAAAGTTCTATAATTCTTGTTCGAATAGATCGAATTGTGTTTAACTTAATGCTGTCACCGGATTTCATCGAGGCTTTAAGATCTTCATTAATCTTTTCTGAGAGAGCCATTATTCTTACCTTTCATCGAATAGGCAACTAAGAATATTTGTCTTTTCCGTAATTCGTGGGTGATATTGACGCATCACCTTATTTGTATTTACCAATATAAAAAAATACAAAATAAATGCCTTACCTGCCAATGGAGTAGCGTCTCAATTTAACATAATTGAATAGTGGTCAATCCCGCTCACCTGCTGGGAGCAGACAAAGCGCGACTCCTTATGCTCAACAGCATCGTCAATAAAATCATTAACAGCGATTTTTGTATCCCGTGATCAATCCGAGGGGTTACAATGTTTTGCTTATGTAAGGACGTGATTCATCACGTCCTTATCAACAGAGATTTGATAAATCAAATCCCGACAAGGATTTTTTCTCCACAATCTTTATTTCTTCTGCTTTACCCGCCATCTGCCTGCCCACCATGTTTTTGCGCGTTTTTTGCGTCCCGCTGGTTTTGAGCGAGATGTCGGGTTTGGCGGGCCGTCCGTCCCTATAAGTATTCTCCTGATCAAATAAATTTATCCTGAACTTCCGGTGCTGGTATCATACACACATCTCGCTTCCCGAACAGACGGTACCGATGTCTCGAAATAATTCGGTAAACATCGTCTCGTATAAACTTTGGTATGATAATGAATAAATAAATCAGGCTCCATGCGCCTCCTAAATTCCGGGCGATCTTTAATACAGCATCAGATTCGACAGCTATCCTCTCACCTTCAAGCAGGACAATCGAAGCAAGGCCGGAAATTTTCAGTTCGTATCTTCGAAGCATTTTCTGGACGTTATCAGATTGAAGAAGTCCAAACCTGAATACATCTTTCTTATCCAGCTTTAGAACACACTGGATAAATCCGTTGCAGAGGTTGCACATGCCGTCAAACAAGATGAGCGGATGATTGGATGAAGTTTGTTCCGTCAAACGGAGCGAACGCCTCTTTTCTTGATCTTTCTTTCTGTTAAAAGCTAGTGTCATGGCTTATTGATCTTTACCCGATAAAACGGACAGTAAGTTAAGTCATAGTGAGTTGTAATTCAAATTGCATAGGCGATACATTTCCGAGAGTAGAATGTAAACGCTGTTGATTGTAAAACGTTTCAATGTATTCAAAGATACTGGTTCTTGCTTCTTGTCTGGTTTCATAGTGATGAAAATAAATATGTTCAGTTTTAAGAGTATGGAAGAAGCTTTCGGTGACTGCATTGTCGTAGCAGCTTCCGGTTCTTCCCATGTTCAAATGTATCATCTGTTCTTTGGCAAGAGATCGTAATTCAGTGCTGGCATACTGAGAACCTCTGTCCGAGTGGAGAATGAGATCCTCGGCAGGTTTGCGCCAGTAGAGCGCACGTTCCACAGCCGTCGTGACCAAGGAAGCAGTAAGCCGTGGACTCACTTCCCAGCCTACGATCATTCGGGAACACAGATCTAAAACCACAGCCAGATAGACCCATCCTTCGCGTGTCCAGATGTAGGTAATATCGGATGTCTAGACACGATTCGGTTGGTGAATTAGAAACTGTTGCTGCACCAAATCTGGAGCCACCGCTTGAGAGGAACGCGAACGTGTGGTAACCTGGAATCGGCGTACCATCTTTGCTCGGATGCCGTAGAGACACATCAGGCGTGCAACGCGCTTGCGAGAGCATTGGATACCCTGCTGGCGTAAGGCGTGCCATATCCGTGGGCTTCCATACGTTCCATGGCTTTGCTGATGAATCTGTGAGATGTGCTCAACGAGTGCTTGATTGTTCTGTTGTCTCATTGAAGAACCAGCCTCGTGCCAGCTATAATAGGCACTGCGTGAGACCTGCAGCACAGAACACAAACGCTTGATGTCCATCAGCGGCTGATGGTCGTGAATAAATCGATACTTCATCGTTCGTTCTTTGAAAAGTACGCCAGGGCTTTTTTTAAAATGTCACGTTCGGCACGAGTCTGTGTCAGCTCCCCTTCAAGACGCCGTACGTATTCTTCATCCGGCTTCATACGTCCTTTACCGGGAAACGCATGCTCTGGATCGGCTGCCTGTTCGCTTTTCCATCGATATAGCAGTTCTGGACGTATGCTTAGGTCTTTTGCTATATCACTGATTTTCCGATTGCTCTCTTGTGTTAATCGAAGAGCATCGTGTTTAAATTGTGCGTCGAATCGTCGACGTTGTTGCTCTGACATATGGACACCTCCTGACACAATATAATGTCTTTTCTTGGTGTCCGAAATATCGGGGCAAGATCATCGGCTTTTCCCTTGATTCCTTTGAGTTGAACAGCAACTGGATTTTCAGGAAATGAAGCCTAAGGTATAAACAAGGGTTTGTACCTTTCCCGGTAGTTATATGCTACGAACAAGTTTGCTAACACTAAGAATATTGCAAGGGGTAATCCTTCGGGACCAAGAAAAGCAAGAACAAAGACAATATTTACGATAACAGGAGAAATCAGTACCGCTGCAAGGGGAACAAACCTTCCAGACAGAAAAGCAATACTGCATGTCAGCTCAACAATCTTCACCAGCGGCATGAGGTACACCGATGCTTGAAGACCCATACTGAATATTTTCATCGCACCTGTTGGCTCGGGCGGCGTAATGAGTTTGAAGAGATATGTAGTGGACGAGAATAGGAATATAAGTCCCATTAAAATACGCACAATGAGTAATGCTCTTTTCATTATTGAATCTCCTTTCCTGGTGTTATTTTTTATGTCGATGTTCTTATTTGCGCTCCTTTCAAACATTCAACATGATGACTACAAAGGAAGTTCCTACGGATACCTTACGATTCTGCATTGTCCCTTCCTTTCACAATCTTTATCTCTTCTTCCTAAACCCACGATCATCGATCGCAGCTACAATTATTTCTTTAACAACTCCGCCAACACCACTTATTTCCCTTCGGAGTTTTGATACTTCCAAAAGCGCCAGCCATTTTTACATATGAACTCGCATATATTTCAACTAACTATCGATTCAGAGATTATTCTAGACGCTTAAGTATCAATTTTGCATTACACACAGAAACAGATAAAGTGAAATATTCAAGCATTAAGTCTCTTTGGCCTTTTAGACTCAATTGCAAATTATAATTTTTTATTCTACCATTAAATTGTATTTTAAATAAAAGATTTACGGTTTACACTTTCTAACAAATATGAAAGTTAATACTATGGTTAAAATGATCCGTTCCACGCCAGATTACAAGAAAATTATTTTATTCATCTTATTGGGTTTCAGTTTAGGATTTGCCCAAACTCAAAAGGATAAATTAGTAATAGGAAAAGCAGGCTATTTTGAAATGCCCGGACTTAACGTGCTTGTATATAATAACACATTTCCTGAAGGACATCAGGGTGGAGTTGAAATTATTCAGCATGGAAACCGTGTGGCAACAAATGGCGAATTACGCCTAAACGCTACTCCAGGCCAGTGGCAGCCAATACCCAAACTTGGCGCCGGCCACGAATCCATCGGTGTCAGTCCGCAGGATGGGAGTGCACAAGGCCGGGTTATTGATTCACTGAAGAACGAAATCAGTATATCATGCAGTTATCCTGACAGCAGTCGGATGCGCAAAGGTTTTAATCCGATTATTTATCCCAATGTACAATTAAAATATAATGTCCGGGTGAAAGCAGAAGGTAAATCTTTTACTATAACTGTCGATCTTGAAAAACCTCTTCCGGCTAAATGGGTAGGTAAAGTGGGATACATTTTGGAATTATTCCCCGAGGATCTTTACGGAAAAACATATTTCATGGATGCGAACAATGGAATATTTCCGCGACAGGCAAGTGGGCCAACTTATTTTAATGCAAATAAGGAAGTTGAAGCTATGCCGTTAGCTGAAGGCAACAGATTTACTATTGCTCCGGAAAGTGATTTGTTAAGGATGGTTATTGAAAGTCCCAATGCGAAATTGCAGTTATTAGATGGCAGCCTTCAACATAACAACGGATGGTTTGTCGTTCGCTCATTGGTTCCTGCCGGAACTACAAAAGGAGCAATACAGTGGAAAATATCACCTAATGTAATTCCTGGCTGGATTGATAAGCCGGTTGTTCATATAAGTCAGGTAGGATATCATCCGAATCAACCGAAAGTTGCTTTTATCGAACTTGATAAAAACGATAAACTCCTAAATAAAGTTTCTCTGCTCAAGCTTGAAAGTAATGGAGACCATAAAATTGTAAAAGAACAAGCACCTCAACCCTGGGGTCAGTATTTACGATATCAGTATTCGAAATTCGATTTTTCAGAAATTAAAGAATCAGGTATATATCAAGTTCAATATGGTGATGTTACGACAAATGTATTCAGAATAAATAAAGATGTGTATAAACATAATGTCTGGCAGCCAACTCTTGAGTATTTTCTTCCCGTTCAGATGTGCCATATGCGGGTGAATCAGAAATACCGTGTTTGGCATAGCGCTTGTCATCTTGATGATGCCTTAATGGCTCCTTTGAATATCCGCCATTTCGATGGCTACAGTAATGAAGGTGAAACATCGACATTATCGAAATTTAAACCGCTTGAACATGTGCCCGGGCTTAATGTTGGAGGATGGCACGATGCCGGAGACGATGATCTGAGAATTGAAAGTCAGGCAGAGACGGTAATAACACTCGCTTTAGCTTATGAAGAATTCGGTATTAATAATGATGAAACTTATATTGATCAGAAAAACAGACTCGTAGAATTATTTCAACCTGACGGAAAACCCGACATTCTACAACAAGTTGAACATGGTGTTTTAGCAATATTATCGGGATACCGCCAAATGGGTGTGTTATACCGGGGTATAATTGTTCCTACGTTGAGACAATATGTACATCTGGGTGACGCATCGACTCAGACAGATAACAAAGTCTGCAATGACACGGAACTTCTTGGAAAAGCTGCAATATTTAATGAGTTGTGGTACAAAAAAGTAGCTAACCGCTATTCCAACATTTTTGATCCTGAATTAAATCTTGATCAGATTGAATTGGTTGTACCGGACCTTGATGACAGATTTGTGTTCATGGAAACAAATCCGGATTGGCAATTGATAGGCGCTAGCAGCCTTTCCATAGCTTCCCGTGTTTTAAAGGATTATAATCCCTCGCTGGCAAAAGAGTGTTTGGATGCTGCTGAAGATTTATATCGGAAGAATAAGGATATCGAAGTCAGAAAGGATTACTTCTGGATGAGATCCCAAAAACTTGAAACACTTATTGAGTTGATAATTACAACCGGAAAATCCGAATATAAAGATGACTTATGCAAAATGAGCTCACAAGCTAAAAAAGCATTTCCCTTTGCAGGCTGGAACTTAGGGAGGGTATTAAATTATATTGATTGTGCTGAATTTAAAGATTCAGTTAATGCAGCAGCTGTTGCATTCAAACCGATGCTGGAAAAATATTTATCACAATCTCCATTTGGTTCACCGATGTCTCATGCAGAGTATATTGCTTTTCAATCGTACTATTTACATAAATTCTGGCCGGATCTTTATTCTGCTGATCATTTATTCTCGATTGTTAATTACCTTTTAGGATGCAAACCGGGCAGCTCTACCAACAGTCTGGTTTCGGGTGTAGGTGTTAATTCTCCAACAATTGCATATGGCGCAAACAGGGCAGACTGGAGTTATATACCCGGAGGCACATTCTGGAATGCAGTAAATTTAGTTAATCCGGATTTAGCCGAAGATAAAACTTGGCCTTTTATGTGGCAGGAAAGAGAATATATAATCACAGCCCCATGTGCCTATTTATTTTCAGTGTTAGGGGTAGATAAAATATTATCTGAAAAGTAAATTGACCTGCCCCCGCTGCAAACTCTAAAGTAAAATCCTCATCAAGTAAAATTGGTGAGGATTTTTTGTTTTAATGTGCCAATATTGTGGCTCATTCGATCAGCTTGAGCCGCTCGTATGTTGAGTCTGTGACAAATATTTTCGTATCCTAATCCATTGGCAAAGTCATAGGAGAGCTATGAGCGGCTAGATATCTTCCTGACAGAAGAATATCGTTAACCAGATTCTTCTCCCTATGACTTTCCGCTTCACTAGAATCTGAACAGTACTTTGAGATCCATTGC
>JBEKAY010000034.1:0-41086 GCA_050015675.1 Bacteroidota bacterium
CTCGAACTCAAGGCGTAACTATGATGACGGTTCGATAATTAGTAATATTGGAGAAACGTCGTGAAGAACGATAGACAGACATACATGCTTCAGTGTTCGCCATCTGAATGGTTACCGCTGGCACGTGGTGATACAGGCAGCGAAAGCATTGCACACCAAAAGTTGGGAGGGAGTTGTACTTCCGACCAGCGATGGAAGTGGAGTCCGCCTCACGGAAAACCTCCAGCCAGTTTCTCGGAATCGGATGTAGGCGAATTCATCCGCTCAACGAGTCCGTTCGACAGAATGCGTCGGAATCGACGATCGCGGTCTGACGACCGTCTTTCTCGACCGCCGTCTGTTTGGCGGTTTGGCGAACCTGCCCACCGTTTGTTTGGTGGGTCGCTAGGCACAGAATGCGATGTCGGTCGAATGCTGGACGAACTTGTGTCATCCGAGTTGGAAACAACGAGGTTGGCAGATGATGAAGTCCGTCACGACTGTTGCCTTACTATGGAAAGTACAAGGTTTCAGTTATGTCAGAACTAGCGATCAGAAACAAAAATATGAAAAGGCGTCATCGTGAAAAACGATAGATGGACATACAAAGCGGATAGACCGCCTATCCCGCAGTACGGGATTCCGGAAAGCGGAACTTGCCAGAGAGATGTCGGATTCTCTGGTGGGACAGGCTTCCCATATGAAAAAGAGCCGATGAATAGTGATCCTCCAAAAGATCATCCCGCTCGATTAGTCGAGTATAATGATTGGGTGCATCACGAGGATAGAAAATACTCCCGGCTCTTGATGGAACTGAAGAAAGCCAGTTGGTTCACCCGCAATGATTCGACTTGCGGCGGGTTAATTCAGTCAAGTCCGCCTAAAGGCGATGCATCAAGCGGCTTCGTGCAGTTCGATGTTGGCGAACCGCCGGATGTAGAATGCGATGTCGGTCGAATGCTGGACGAACTTGTGTCATCTGAATTGGAAACAACGAGGTTGACAGATGATGAAGTCCGACATGGCTGCGAGCTCACGATGGAACAGGCGCTTCTAAGAAATTATAAGCCGCCATTATTAGATATCGACAGGTGCTTAGAAAGAACTAGTACTCAGCAGTCGATAGCGTTTCAATACACTGTATCGATACGAGGACTAAATGTTTCTCGTTCTACAATGATAGAAGCAATTCAGGCAGCACGCAGTAAGTTGCCTGAATCTAGTGGAAATGAATCTATAAATGTAAATAGACTTTGGCTTGAAGTAGGTGAAACGTATTCAAATTTTTCAGAATGCGATTCTACTGCGGCGATAAACTCTGCCGGACCAGAAGCAAGCCGAAGGACTGAAAATTGGCATCCCGGGTCTCGTTGGCATCAGTCTGTTTTGCCAATCACATGGGATTCTGTTATGGTCGAATCAGTTAGACTCGTTTTGCAGCGCTGGAGAGGAGTTTGCTCCTTCTCTCAAACCATGCGCAGTAACCAGAGCGAAGAGAAACACCAGAATGTGTTTGCTCTATGCCCTAAAAAACGAAGTCGGCCTGGAGAATGATATGCTCAGATCATACTTAAAGGTTCAGAAATATGATGGCATCAGCATCACATAGTGTGATATGATTATGGAGAGAGGACGAGTTTTACTCCTTCTCGTCTTCTCTCTGGCCATCTTTATAATCAAGGAGCGGTAGTAAAAGGTAGATGATAAAATGAAAAATGAAAAAAGTAAAATGAAAAAGGTAGAAGGTAAAAGGCAGAAGGTAAAAGGTAGAAGGAGTAGGTAGAAGGAGAAAAAAGAACCGTTAAGTTTGAAAGTGAGTGTCAATAAACTCTGTCCAAATATTGGAGAGTATTGTGAAAATTGAGAATAAATCAATTCAACGAAGAAATAGGGATTTTCTAATGAACCCTAGGTTGTACGAGTATATCGTACCGAAGATTGTTAATATTTTTGAGATACTGCGGAATGACACTAATTGCAGTGAAGAAGAGATAGCGCATGAGAATATATAATGAGTGAAAACAACCCACATACAATGATTCACGAAACTGTTCTATCGTATCCCAGTTCCTTGGAGGAACAGGCGATGATTATGCCAAACCTTCTCCAAGAGACAAGGATAAGAAAGTACGGTTTATGGCTGAACCGAAAAGTGAGTTGGTGGTTATTCAGCATAGTAATGAAAATTAAAAAAGATCATCAAAATTTATGTTGTTCAGGAATTCAACTCCTTCACAACTGGAGGATAGTGACCATGTTGGGAAATTGTAGTTAGATAAAATTAAATGGATGCATGTAAATCAAAATATTGGTTCAACAGACGATTCCATCATATCCCAGTTTTCTGGTGGAGAAGGCAATGAATACGCCATACTCAAAACAAGCGATGAGGAAAAGATGGTACGGTCTATGGCTGAACCGAAAAGTGAGTTGGTGGTTATTCAACTTTATAGTAATGAAAATAGAAAGAGATCATCTAAATTCATGCTGTTCAGGAGTTTCGCCAAATAGACGACGGACAAATCGACTCCTTTACAACAGAATATGCAGAGTAGGTTTTCCATTCCCGATTCGAAACATATCGGGACAAGGAGAAACATATGGGAATGACAGGAAAAAAGGATTGTCATTCCGCGATGCTTTCACACGGAATCTTGGTGAAGACAAAACAAGGTTCTTGTTTATACTGATTGATACAGTCAATTGAGATAGAAATGAGAGTTCATATTTTTTTAAAAACAAATGACTAAAAATGAATCACAAATAGATTTTTACTGAAAGGAAGGAGGTAGTTATGCGGGTACGAAGTCACGCACCAATATAAAGGTGTCATTAACGGCGTTGTCTCTTTGAGCAAGAACAACGAAGTAAAAAATATTATTAAACAGAGGTAGATGAAAAATGATCAAATGGATCATGTCATGAAAACCAAGTTTCAGATTTTATTTCAGGGGCGAAATGTGCCCTTGTTCAAGAAATTGGATAAAAAGATAAAGAACAATATTTATGGAGCACAGCAATGAAAAACTTAATAGGTAGGAGATGTTTGGGTAGAGGAATTATACCCCTACTCACTCTCGCGATCGCCGCTACACTTGCCATGGGGCAAAATGTATACATAGGCGCGGGAGCAGCATTTACTGGCAATGGTCAATATCATATCGCAGGCAATATTGCCAGCGCTGCTTCCACTTCTATAGCAGGGACAGTAACGTTGGATGGTGCCGCCCAGAGTATCTCAGGAGGCGCTTTAACGTTTAATAATTTGACTATTGCAGGTACTAACGTTAAGACTGCAAGTGTGAATATAACAGTTCAAGGTCAACTGACGGTAAACCAGAATCTTATTATGGATACAGCCAGTAGCCGTCTTTTGACAATGAAGGATGCGGCAAAATCAACGCAGCCCACATTCGCTGCACTTAAAGAAATTACTGGAAATATGAAGTGGGAAGCATATTCTGCCCAGTCTTATACATTCAATAATGCTTCAACCGTTGTCACCTTTAGCGGTGCTGATGCTGCGCGCACGTTTCAATTGAAAGTTCAGCCGGCAACAAATCCAACAGGTTATCAACTGGCGACTTCTGTCAATAGAAAAATCAATGCGACATATGCAGGTTGGTCCACTGGTACGGCAGACATACAATTAGCGTATCAAAACGGCGAAGTTGATGGAAGTTTAACCCAAAATCGATTGAAGGAATTTCATGGAACTGTTGTATCGGCAAACAAGTTGGGAGGAGCATCTACAATTACTCGTCAACCTTCTGGAGTGGGATCGTTTGGTTACATAAAGCAAACGAATTTGGCTAACTCAACATTCGCAAGCGGTGACGAATTGCCACTAGATACTCGATTTAGCATATATCTCTCCATCTTGGCTGCAAACTGGAATTCGGCAGCAACATGGGATGCAGCTGCAGTTCCAACAAGTTCAGACGATGTCGAAATTAACACAAATGTTACCGTTCCAGACGGGATCACCGCCGCTGCAAATTCAGTCACAATTGATGAAGGTCCCGCAAAAGGCTTAACTGTCGGTGGTGGTATTAATGGTGTGCTTTCGGTTGGTGCGGGTGGAATAGCAAACAGTAATAGTGCAGGAAATGGACTTACAGTTGCAACGGGTGCGAATATTACAGTCACTGGTGGAACTGTAACAAATGCCGGTGCGATTACGAACGCTGGAACGATTAGAGTTCAATAACCTGAAAGAAATGTAACAGAATGGATAACTGGAATAACCATAATACGATGACAACTGCAAGCGATTCAATGAAGCCTTGCTGTGCTCCTCTATTTGGATCTCTCGGCTGCATCACATGGTTACAAACAGTAAGTCCATCTGAAAAGGTTTTTATGACAATTGGAATTAACATTGATTACAATGGAAATTATTTGGAAAGAGAACTCTGCTCAAGTTCTTTCTCCGAGACGCTCATAGGTCAAAATGGAAGATGGGGAAACTTCTGCCCGTCTTCCATGAATTTAAAGGCGAAGTTGGGACAAAGATGGAATATCAATAGTAAGATTTATCAGTCGAAATATCCGGCTTCTCATGTGTATCAAGAGCTTCATAGTACTATTCATCAGAGTCGTTTACACAAAACGACCCTGATGAGTATTGCTTTGATAAAAGAGAATTTACTTGTCAATGTCTCGATGGATAAGAGACTTAAATGAGGGTGACTCAAATGGTCGCTAAACTAAATAAAATAAAACCGCGATGTCTCACCAGACACAGAGTTTGGCAGGCACGATGTGGCTGGGCTGCATTGGCAGCTGCGTTATTTTTCTTAACGTACAATGCACAATCACAAGATTTTCTGAATGCAAAAAACGGAACCTATAAAGGCCCCGGACTCTTTCAGGTAAAAGGTCAAGCGATTGGATTGCCGGATACAGTGACCGGTACATTCGAATATTTCGGAACAGATTCACAACAAATTGGAGCCAAGAATTATGAAAATCTTCTGTTAACAGGAAATGGCAGCACAAAGAAAACGACAATAAATAATGTGAATATTCTCCGCACCGTTGCAGTCACTAACGGTGTAAAATTAGATATTGCTTCAACAATGACATTGGAAAAAATCACAGGACGAATAACAAATGAAAGCGGACTTATTGTTGGCAAAGTCAAAAAAATAGTAGATCTCAACAATACAACCTCCGACTCATCGGACTTTGGAGGAATTGGTGCATCGATTTCTTGGAATGGCACAAATCCCGGTCTCACCACAATCACTCGGACATCAGGCACAGCATTATCCATTAATGGAAAATCATCTATCCAGCGATTCTTCGATATCAATACAACGACCGACACATCGCTCAATGCAAAACTTTTCTTTACTTATGGTTCGAGTGAACTGCAAGGACAAAATCCATCCTCGTTGGATCTCTGGCGTTCACCCGATAGCGGAGTTTCATGGCGTCGACAGCGAGTAGACAGAATTGGAAATATACTTACCCGTTCCAATATCCCTTCGTTTGGACCCAATGGACGCTGGACTGCAGCGGATGCGAACCATCTGCTTGGCATTGCGAATTACGAATGGGAAACTGATTCCTTAAAACTCATTGCAGGAAACAACCAACATGGCCGTGTGAGAAAACAATCAGATACGGCATTCGTAGCGCGGGTTGTTGATGCGTTTAATCAATCGTTGCGTGGCCAGAATGTCCAATTTGCGATTATAGATAATCCGCTGGGTGCAACCGGACAAACATTATCAGCAACATCGGCGACCTCAGATGCATCGGGCCAAGTTCAGACGAAGATTACATTCGGAAGTCTCAAGGGAAATTATCGTGTTCTGGCATTTGTGCCCGGTGTACCAACTACAATTGATACTTTCATGGCGACAGCAAATACTTCTATTGCTTCATTAATGATAGCTCAAATCCCAAGAACATCAGATTCTGTATTGTCGGTTATTGCACCGATTGTTTTTGTTGCGAAAGATCAGGATAGTCTGACTGTTAGCCAGACACCGATCGCGTTCAAAATAAATGGACCGGATACGAATTACCGAGCAGATAAAGATACGGTAATCACAGATGCGAATGGTAAAGCTTCAGTGAACATCACATTTGGAAAGAAGAGTGGATCGGTGATTGTCAGTGCATTTTCCATAGAAGATCCATCAGTAAAAACATCGATAGACTTAAACGCAACACCTGGAACCGCTGCAAAGATTAACAATATACTCGTTGGTGGATTGGCACAAGATACTGTGATGAAAGTGAAGCAGTTTGTTATTAATCTCTTTGATTCTGAACTAAATCCAAAACAAGGAGATACCGTACTGATTTCGTTGACGAAGCAATCAAGTTCCGTACATGATAGTCTTCTTACACCGTTCATCATTATTGATACAAATAAGACAGTCTTGGCAAGTGTTAGGCTCGGTGAGAAAGTCGGCACTTATACATTAACAGCGCGAGCAAAGAATAACGTAGCATTATCTTCATCACAAGTCCTCACTGCTATTCCAGATGTTCCAGCGAAGATGATTGCCGGTGCGAATTTCTTCGAAGATACGATTGGAACTGTGATTCCTCAACTATCTGCACTGCTCAGTGATAAGTATGATAATTCAATATCGAATGCACTTGTGAGATATTCTACGGATACAACGATTGCAGGCACAGCTGACAGTGCGATTGTGCATACTGATATAACAGGAAAAGCATCCAACAGATTTACTATTGGCACTAAAGCAGGAACATACAATGTCTATGCAACTCTGAATGGCTTGCAGGATACATTTAAGATTACGGTAAAACCAGGCATAGCGCAAAATATTCTTGTAGCTGGTGGTCTTGGTCAGGGTAAAGAAATTTTGCAGCCACTGGATTCAGTCTTTACCGTCAGACTGACGGATCGAGCAGGTAATTCGAGACCGAACGATACGGTATTCTTTGCGATAACAGATACCCCATTGAACACGAAAGGCGTTTCACTCAGCAATACGCTTGCAATCACTGATGTGAATGGTTTTGCATCTACAAGGTTAACGCTTGGAGATAAAGTTGGATCTTATAAGATAAAAGCGAGTTCGCGACGATTGAGTACACCAGTAGAGTTGGTAGCGACTGCAATGCATGGCTCAGCGAAGACACTCGTATATCAAATGGGCAGAGGTCAACAACAACAAATTCTCAAGCAACTTGATACCGCCTTTGTTGTGCAGATTAGAGATATCGGCGGTAATCCGATACCGAGTAAGTCAGTACAATTCGTAATTGATACTATCCCAACAGGTGCATGGGGTTACGCGTTGACTGACAGTGTCAGTATCACCGATTCATCTGGATATGCAAGAACATGGCTGAAGTTTGGCTCCAAGATTGGCACTTATGGTGTGAGTGCGAAATCGACAGCGCTATCGTACGATACAACCATTAGGTTCAGCGCACGTGCATACCACGGTATCGCAAAGATTCTGGCGCATCAGTCCGGCAATGGACAAGTAGGTCAAATTGGCGATACCTTGAATCCGTTCATAGTGTTGGTAAGCGATACAGGAGGCAACGCCGTGCCAAGCACGCAAGTGGCATTCTCGATTTTGCCGCATGATACACTTGCAAAACATGATACGTTGACTGTCTTCGCAGCTACGACCGATTCAAATGGATATGCTTCCACCTCATTGGTATTGGGTAATAAACCGGGTCAATATACAGTGAAAGCTTCTGCTGCAGGTGTAAAGGATACCATTTTTGTTGCTCGTGCTATCATACTCTATGCGGATGTGAACCATGATAATTATCGAAACATTGGCGATCTAACCGCAATCATAGATCATGTCCTTGGCAGGAAACTATTAACCGGATACGAATTTATAAATGCTGATATGTATCCACGTCATGCAGATGGAACGGTAGGTGATGGAATAGTTGATATACGAGATGTGCAAGTATGTCTTGATAGCTTGCTCAAGAATGGATGGAATCCGACATGCAATTATTTGCAGTCAAATGTTGGTACAATGTCGAAGGTAGAAGGAGGTTCGGTGCCGTTAACTTCCGGTTCAACATTCTTAACATCAAAGACAGACTCGTGCTATGTGCAAACAACATACATTGGCTCGCGTTTCTCGTTGAAAAATACCATACCTATCAAGGGCTTGCAGGCGGTAATCTACATGAAGAATACCGCTTCTCTTGATACAACTGATATTATATTCTCGCGTGCAAGTATGATGAAAGCGAATGTGAAAAGCGTGGGTAAAGAAGTCAGTGTAATATTATGGAATGTCAATAACTCACCTATTGAACCTGGCGATTCTGCAATCTTCCGTCTGCCGATTCAATTGACGAATAATAATATCGATTCGATTCATGTTCTCATGAGTTCAGGTTCCAACAATGAGGTACTGCTCTTAAATTCTATGCAGGAAGACATCAGAAATTCAATACCGCGTGATTGGATGTTATATCAAAATTATCCGAATCCGTTTAATCCGACAACGACAATCGAATTTGACGTGCCCGAAGTGGCTGGCAAGATACCGCGAGTTGCCGTACAGATTTTCAATATCCTTGGACAAAAGATAAAGACGCTCGAGCATGGCATACATGACACTGGAAGGGACAAGGTGATATGGAATGGAACGAACGAAAACGGTGTTCGTGTCGCAAGCGGTGTGTATTTCTATCGCTTGCTCGCCGGAGAATATGCAAGCACGAAGAAAATGGTTATGTTGAAATAAAAAATAAATTCAAGTAAAAAGTTAAAGGTAAAATGGAAAAAGTAGAAAAACAGATAGCGGAGTACAGACAGCCGATTGTAACAAACAGCCAAAAGCTAAATACTGATAGCTAAAGACTGAGAGCTAAAAATTGATTAGGGAAAGAGATGAAGAATAAACTTCTTAACGTAATTGTTATCATATCGTTTGCCGGACTTTTAATATCTTGTGCCACAACGAGCCAATTTAGTCCTGGAAGTGGTAATAAATATCGGTACACATACAAGCTGGTATCACCTGTGAAGAATTCAAACCTCCTATTTCGGGATGATAGCGTCATCATTCAATTCAAGTTTGATGAAGCGGCGATTCGATTTCAACTCCAAAATATTTCTGGATCTAATATTACCGTTGACTGGAACAGGGCATCGATAGGCATCAGTGATAGGTACTTCGCAGTCCGACATGCCAGTAACTTTTATGGAGACACTATCCGCTCAAGTTCCATTATTATGCCTCCACTCGGATATGTTCGCGATGTAATAATTCCGCGTGATAACATTTATAACGCTGGTGGCAAATGGGTGGAATTAGATTTACTGCCAACTACCGATCATCGTTCTTTGCTGTTGCAGGAATCAATTAAAAAAAACGTGGGCAAACGTGTAAGTCTTATCTTTCCTATGATGTTTGGATCGACAGAAAAGAATTACAGGTTTGATTTTCAAGTAGATTCTGTGAAGCGAATTGCCTGGAAAGACTACGTGCCATTAAAACGGGTGCCGGCACCGCCAATGCCTGAGCATGCTGTAACGGCATTGGATAATGTGACCACCGCCGTTATTACTGTAGGTTTTCTTGGATTTTCTGCGTACGTCTTATCATTGAAAAAGAATCCACCAAGCGAATAAAAGGGATAGATCATGAAAACAAATGGACAACTTATTCTGCAGGCATTCACGATGGCTTTGATTCTATCAGGATGTTCATTCACGCGTGAACCCGTACAATCTCGTGATGAATTCTTCCGACCTGTATTAGCGGCACCACAACAGAACAACTCATTGTCTTCATCCGTCGATGTTGGGAATTTAAAAAATCAACTCGAATTAGCGACGAGGGCAGTTATTTTATTGCGCGATTCTCTAAATTCGCTCCAGCAATTTACCGGGTCGCTGCTTGCATCAACGCGCACACTTGTTGATAAAATAAACGAATTGGAAAAGAGTGAATTTCTAGCAACTAATAAGCAAAGAGAACTCGAACAAAATGTTGCTGTACTCCAATCCGAGAATAAAGAATTCTCAAAACAACTGATGGAATTGCGCACAAGACTTCTTACCGGTAATATGAAATCAGACCCATCGATTTATTCGCAGGCACGCTCAATTACTTCTTTTAGCGATGAGTATTCCGAAGGAGTTTCACTTTTCAAGCGAAGGAAGTATGAGGATGCTCTTACGAAATTCAGCAGCTTACTCGATAGGGGAATTGAAGAAAGACTTGCCGATCATTGTGAATATTGGATAGGTGAATGTCACTTTGCGCAAAAGGATTACAATCATGCAATTATTTTTTTTCAGAAAGTGCTTACTCTTGATTCATCAAACAAAAAAATAGATGCATATTTTATGCTTGGCAAATCATACGAACAAATTGACGATTTAGTCAAAGCCCGCTGGGCATATGAAGAACTGAGCTTGTTATACCCGAAAAACGTCCATGCCCGTTTCGTAAAATCTCGATTAGATGTAATTAAGCGAACACTTCCCCTGCCTCTTGAAAGTAAGCATAAAAAGACGAATACCTAGTTTATGTAGACCTCGAAGGTTAAAAGCTTTCGATGTCTTGTTCTTCTAACCCATTGCCTAAAACCTGATTTTTGAATCAAGTCTAAACAATATTCCGCAACATGTTATTATGTTATTTTGATTATACTCCATATAGTACTCTTGAAGCCCAACCATATTATCCCTATTTTATTTTAAACATCATTTTTTGCATTTTCTCGGAATTCAGCGAATGAAATCTTTCAAAGAACGGCTTCAAAACGAAATCATTGTATTTGACGGCGGCACGGGAACCTATCTGTATGATAAAGGTGTCTTCATCAACCGATGTTTTGAAGAACTAAATATGACCAATCCGGAATTGGTGACAGAAGTACATCAAGATTACATCAACGCCGGTGCCGATGTCATTGAAACGAATACGTTCGGCGCAAACAAATACCGGCTTGCGACACAGGGGCTTGAATCAAAAGTGTACGAGCTCAATTACAAAGGGGCGCAGGTAGCAAAATCGGCTGCGAAAGAGAATGTGCTTGTAGCCGGAGCAATTGGTCCGCTTGGTATTCAAATTGAGCCGTTAGGAAAACTCTCATACGATGAAGCGAAAGACGCTTTTACAGAACAGATTAGGGGATTACTTGATGGTGGAGTCGATATTATCGTTTTCGAAACATTTAGCCTGATCGAAGAAATTGTACAAGGTGTGCGTGCCGTACGCGAGTTGAATACAGACATTCCCATTATCGCACAGGTCACAATTAACAACGAGGGCAACTTGCTCTCAGGCGAGACACTGGAAAGATTTGTTGAGATAATTTCTCAATATCAGGTTGATGCGATTGGAATGAATTGCTCGGAAGGCCCCAAACTTATGTTGGAATCGCTTGAACGTCTGCGGGAACTAACAACACTTCCGCTTTCTGTTCAGCCAAACGCCGGACTTCCTCAGAACATCGGCGGTAGAAATCTTTATATGACTTCGCCGGAATATATGGCAGAATATGCAAAGCGATTTATACAAACTGGCGCATCCATTATTGGAGGATGCTGTGGAACCAATCCATCTCACATCAAAGCGATTCATCGTGCTGTGCAAGCATTGCAACCGGCAAAGAGAATGGATGTAAAAAGCGAATCGCTCATTATAGAAAAACCAATAGAAGTTCGTGTTTACCCGAAAGAGGAAAAGTCACGTCTTTCCAACATGCTTGCACAAGGAAAGTTCGTGAAATTAGTCGAACTTGTTTCGCCGAAAGGAATCTCTGCAGAAAAAGAAATTGTTAAAGCACGAACATTATTCGAGCATGGGATCGATGCTATTAATATTCCGGATGGGCCTCGCGCATCAGCACGGATGTCGGCTTTGGCGATGGCTGTACAAATTCATAACGAAGTTGGTATTGAACCAGTGCTTCATATCGCTTGCCGCGACCGCAATATTATCGGGATGCAATCGGATTTACTAGGTGCATGGGCGCTTGGTATTCGGAATATTCTCGCGATTACTGGCGATCCCCCGAAACTTGGAAATTACCCGGATGCTACTGCGGTATTCGATGTTGACTCTATCGGATTGACCAATCTCATTAACCGGCTCAATCATGGATTAGATTTCGTAAATAATCCCATCGGTGAGCCAACTGGATTTTCTATTGCCGTCGGTGTCAATCCTGGTGCTATTAATCTCGATGAAGAATTACGCCGTCTTGATTGGAAAATCCAGGCAGGTGCTGAATATATCATAACACAGCCGGTCTTCGATTTACGCATTCTCGAAAAATTTCTGAAAAGAATAGAACACATCACATTGCCGATTCTTTGCGGTATCTGGCCGCTGGTCTCGTACCGAAATGCAGAATTTATGAACAACGAAGTACCAGGTGCTTCTGTGCCGGCTGAGATTCTTGAGCGCATGCGCAAAACAAAATCAAAGGAAGAAGCACTTTTTGAAGGAGTTAAAATTGCAAAAGAGACGTATCAACAAGTACGCTCTGAAGTGAACGGAGTCCAGCTTGCCGCACCACTCGGCAGAATAGACGCTGTTATGATGATGTTTGAGGAGTGATAAAAAAAAGTTTGGAGTAATAAGCTAATAGTAATTGATTGATAGAAATTTAAAAGAGAAATATGCAATAGTTGCAGAAACAGCTTCGAGTAACAAAACGAATTGCAGTCACGGACACGTTTTCGTATATTAATATAAATAATATCGATTTTGGAGAGCTGACAGAACGGCTATTGCATCCCGACATGAAGTCGGGACGGGCGTAAGCCCTTATGATTAAAATAAATTATTTGGAGAGCTGGCAGAACGGCTATTGCATCCCGACATGAAGTCGGGACGGGCATAAGCCCTTATGATTAAAATAAATTATTTGGAGAGCTGGCAGAACGGCTATTGCACCAGTCTTGAAAACTGGCGGGCGTAAGCCCTTGGGGGTTCGAATCCCTCGCTCTCCGCTTAACTACGTTCCACAAAAAAAAGTGGAACTTCGTTAAGCAAGCAAACAGTATAATCAAATTGCTTTTCGGGGTTCTTTTTACTTAATTAAATCAAACAAATTCAGCTCGGAGAGATGGCCGAGTGGCTGAAGGCACAGGTTTGCTAAACCTGCATAGTGGGTAACTGCTATCGAGGGTTCGAATCCCTCTCTCTCCGCTAAACTACATCGCGTAAAAACCACGCGACTTCGTTGAGCAGGCAAGTCCTGAAAGATGGATAAGCGTCTCGTATCTTCGGGACGCTTTTTTTTATATCACAGGTTATTGAAAATGGAAAATCAGGTTCGCGTTCGTTTTGCACCAAGCCCTACAGGGTATTTGCATGTCGGTGGATTGCGCACGGCACTCTATAATTATCTTTTTGCAAAACACTTTGGCGGTAAATTTATTCTTCGCATTGAAGATACAGATCAATCACGCAAAGTAGAGGGTGCAGTTGAAAATTTAATTGAAACACTGAAATGGTCCGGAGTTGAATATGACGAAGGACCAGGCCGTGATGGCGGTTATGGTCCGTATGTACAATCTCAACGTTTAGAATTGTACCGTAAATATGCGCAAGAACTCGTCAGCAAGGATAAAGCGTACTATTGTTTCTGCACATCCGAACGATTACAGGAACTTCGTCAGAAACAATTAGCCGCGAAACTTTCTCCTTCGTACGATCGCTATTGCCGAAATGTATCTCGCGAAGAAGCGGAACGTCGAATTGCTGCTGGCGAGCACTATGTTATCCGCATGAAAATACCACTCGAAGGCGAATTAGCGTTTAATGATGCCATCCGCGGCAAGGTTACCATTGCTCATAAAATGATAGACGATCAGGTGCTCATCAAATCGGATGGGTTTCCGACCTATCATCTTGCGGTTGTTGTTGATGATCATCTTATGGGAATTACATATGTCATTCGAGGTGAAGAGTGGTTGTCGAGTGTTCCGAAACATATTCTGCTTTATAACTATTTCGGATGGGAGGTGCCGGTACTTGCCCATCTTCCATTACTTTTAAATCCTGATAAATCTAAACTTAGCAAACGGCAAGGAGATGTGGCGGTAGAAGATTATCGCGCCAAAGGATATCTCAAGGAAGCAATTGTGAATTTTATTGCCTTTCTTGGCTGGAATCCTGGCGACGAGCGGGAAATCTTTTTTATGGAACAACTTGTTAAAGAATTCACCTTGGAACGGGTCGGCAAATCTGGCGCTGTGTTCAACATCGAAAAATTGAATTGGCTCAATCAACAGTATATTAAGCTTAAATCGAACGAAGAACTTGCTCAACTCATCAAACCGGATCTTCAATCTGTTCCATTAACGGACTTCAATGACAGCTACATTCTCAAAGTCATTGGATTATTGAAAGAGCGGCTGAGCTTTCCGAAAGATTTTATTGAAATGAGCATGTATTTCTTCCGCGACCCAGAATCTTTCGACGAAGCGGGGCTGAAAAAATATTGGGAGCCGGAGACAAACAATCAGTTAAAATTGCTCGCTGATCGTCTTGAAGCGCTTTTGGAATTTTCTCATGCTTCTATCGAAACAACTTTGCGGCAATTAGCCGAAGAGCTTCAGATTAAGCCAACGAAACTTATCCATCCGACACGGCTAGCGCTTTCAGGAAGAACCATAGGTCCTGGGTTATTTGAAATGATAGAATTGCTTGGGAAAGAAACAGTTGTTCGTCGTGTACGCGCAGCGATAAAAAAATTCAATGCAATGTAAGTTGCCTTTCCGGCTTTGGTTCTCTATATTCATCTGCTTTTAAAAGACATTCTATGCCGATAAAACAGAAAAAAACTTTTGGCATTATCCGTTTGCATAATGCGGTCTTCTATGCATACCATGGTGTGCTTTTGGATGAGCAAAACCTTGGCGGCAAGTTTGAGGTGGATGTCGATTTGCATTGCGATCTTTCGCACGGTGCAAAGAGCGATCATCTTGATGATACCGTCAATTACGAGCGTGTCTATGATTGCATTCGTACGCTGGTACTGGAGAAGAAACATTTACTGCTTGAATCGCTTGCAAGTGCTGTGGGGAGAGGTATTCTTAAAAATTTTTCTAAAGTGCATTCTGTGACTGTGAAAGTGCGCAAACCAAGCGCACCCGTTAAAGGCATAATTGATTATGTGGAAGTAGAACTTACTGAGACGCGGAGGTAACTGAAAGAGATGAGTCGAATTTTTATAGGATTGGGATCGAATCTTGGTGATCGAGCAAAGTATTTGCATCGAGCGCTTTCGGAATTAGAAAATTTACATCAAACGACCGTCAAGAAATATTCATCGATTTATGAAACTGAACCGGTAGGAGTAAAAGATCAACCGAAGTTTTTGAATATGGTAGCTGAGCTGGATTCTATACTACGTCCGGAAGATCTTGTACGCGAAATGAAAGAAATTGAACATCGCGTTGGTAGAACGTTTAGTGAACATTGGGGACCGCGCGAAATCGACCTTGATCTACTTTATTATGGCGGCGAGATGCTAAATGAAACAGCATTACAGGTACCGCACCCGGAAATCTCCAACCGACGCTTCGTTCTTGTGCCTCTCAAAGAAATTGCTGCTGAGTTTCAAGACCCTTTGCGGCACTTAAGCATCGAAGAACTTCTCCAGCGCTGTTCAGACACCAGCGCTGTGCGCAAAACTACTCAACAAATGTCTTTGCAGGCAAAGGTATGAGGGCACAGCTTCCTTCCGAAATTCATTACATTGCAATTGAAGGAGTCATCGGCGTAGGGAAAACAACATTAGCTCAGATGTTGTCTGACCAATTAGGTGCACGTTTAGTATTGGAAAAATTTGAAGAAAACCCTTTTCTCCCAAACTTTTACAAGGATCCGGAACGTTACGCTTTTCAGACACAAATATTTTTCCTGCTTAGCCGGTATCGGCAACAGCAGGAATTATTCCAAGCAGATCTCTTCCACTCGCACATTGTATCCGACTACATTTTTGAAAAAGATAAAATTTTTGCATACCTAACACTGCGTGACGATGAATTGAAATTGTACGAGAATTTGCTCGTTGCCATCGAGAAAACGATTCCGCCGCCCGACCTTGTTATTTATCTCCAATCGAGCAATGACCGCCTCCTGGCGAACATCAAGAAACGCGGGCGAGAGATGGAAAAGTACATGTCGGATGAATATATTAAAGAACTGAATGAGGCGTATAACTATTTCTTTTTCCGGTACAAATCTACGCCATTGCTTATCGTCAAAGCGACGGATATTGACTTCGTTAATAACCCGGAACATTTTGAAGATCTGCTGACGCAAATACTCCGTCCGAATAGAGCGCCGGTGGAATATTACAACCCACTTGTGAAGAAGTAGTATGATTCGTTTATTTATATTCGTTCTCATTCGTTTTTTCATTATAGCACTTGTTATTTACTTTGTGCTTACACTTCTCAAAAGAATTATACAAACCTTACAAGGACGTTCCCGATCATCTCCACGCGATCCTCAACAAGAGAAGCATCCAAAAATAAAAGAGGATTACAGAGATGTGAAAGATGCCAAGTTTGTCGAACTTCCGAATAAACAAACCGAAGATCATCAAGATTCACCGAGCTGAATCATATCTCCACAGTTCATCATTTTGTTTGAACAAGTCCGGTTAGTTCCCTATATTTTGCAAACGTCTTTTATCACTTTGAATGGCATTGTATGTCGCGAATCTATATCAACGAACTATCCCGACATGTGGGTGAAGAAGTTCAACTGCATGGATGGGTATATAACAAACGTTCCAGCGGAAAAGTAAAATTTCTCATTCTGAGAGATGGTACAGGTATTGCGCAAGCTGTGATTGTAAAAGGGCAAGTATCGGATGATGTAATCAACGTGTTTGAGTCGTTGACACAGGAATCTTCATTATCGATTCGAGGTAAGGTAAGAAAAGAAGACCGCGCTCCCGGAGGATATGAATTGGATTTAATCGATATTCCAAAGGTCTATCAAATTGCTCATGAATATCCGATCACTCCAAAAGAGCATGGGATCGAATTTTTAGCGGACCGACGTCATCTCTGGCTGCGTTCGACACGTCAGCATGCGATCATGCGCGTGCGGCACCGTATCATCAAAGCGATTCGCGATTTCTTTGATGGACGCGGATTCACGCTTGTCGATTCGCCGATCCTCACGCCTGCTGCCTGCGAGGGAACTTCGACTCTTTTTGATACTGACTACTTTGATCTTGGTAAAGCATATCTCACGCAGTCGGGTCAGTTGTATGCAGAAGCAAGCGCGATGGCGATGGGAAAAGTGTACTGCTTCGGTCCAACATTCCGTGCGGAAAAATCGAAAACACGCCGCCACCTGACGGAATTTTGGATGGTTGAACCGGAAGTCGCTTTTAACGATTTAAATGATGATATGGATCTGGCAGAAGATTTTTTGGAATATATTGTTCAAAGCGTTTTAAAAGATTGTTTGCCGGAATTGAAAGTGCTGGAGCGTGATATTACGAAACTCCAAAATGTGAAAAAACCGTTGCCGCGTATTACGTATGATGAAGCCGTCAAAATTCTTCACGACAAAGGATTGCCTTTCGAGTGGGGAAACGATCTTGGCGGAACAGATGAAACCGTTATCTCCGAGCAATTCGACCGCCCGGTGATGGTGCATCGCTATCCGTCTGAAGTAAAAGCATTTTATATGAAACGCGATCCGGAAAATCCAAAAGTTGCTCTCGCAGTTGATGTACTTGCACCGGAAGGATACGGCGAAATTATCGGCGGAAGTCAACGCGAAGATGATTTAGACGTTCTCCTGGCGCGTATCAAGGAACATAAACTTCCACAGGAAGCGTTCGAGTGGTATGTCGATTTGCGGCGCTTCGGCAGTGTTCCTCATGCCGGATTCGGACTTGGTGTAGAACGTACCGTTGGTTGGATTTGTGGATTAGAGCACGTGCGCGAAACTATTCCTTTCCCGCGCATGATTTATCGTAATACACCTTAAACGAACAATGCATTCCATCTACCATTGTTCATTATACTATATTTGTTTATGTGTTTGTGATTGAACATGCTCAAAATTAAAAACTTACGAAAAGAGTACGATAACGTCGTTGCAGTGGATGGCGTTTCGATGGAAGTAAAACGCGGTGAGTTGTTTGGCTTGCTCGGTCCCAATGGTGCCGGCAAGACGACAACTATTCGCATAGTGCTGAACATCATTCAACCGGACAGCGGCGAGATTATATTTAATGGCAAACCGTTCACCAAGGAAATATGGAACATTATCGGTTACCTACCGGAAGAACGAGGATTGTATCGCAAAAGTAAAATCATAAACACGATTTTATACTTCGCATCACTCAAGGGAATTCCTGCTAAGCAAGCCAAGCCGCTGGCATTCTATTGGCTGGAACGATTCGGACTGAAAAATGAAGGTCACCGGAAGATCGAAGAGCTTTCAAAAGGGAATCAACAGAAAGTTCAACTCATCATTTCCATTCTCCACCGTCCGGAACTGTTAATTCTTGATGAACCATTCACAGGACTTGATCCAGTCAACCAGATTCTCTTAAAAGATATTCTAATAGAGCTTCGCCAACAGAATACCGCCATCGTTTTCTCTACACATCAAATGGAACAAGTGGAAAAAATGTGCGACAGTATTTGTTTGATCAACAAAGGGAAACCGGTGCTCAACGGAGAATTATATGAGATAAAGAAACGGTACGGAACGAACTCCATCCATCTTGAATATGAAGGCGATGGTGAATTCCTGAAAAACTTTAGCTTCATCCGTCGGGCGGACGTCTATCAGAATTATGCTGAGCTCGAGCTTACTGATATTTCTAAGAGCAGCGAATTGCTTGCGAGTCTTAACGGAAAACTATCGCTGAGAAAATTTGAGATTGTCGAACCCTCACTGAATTCTATTTTTATCAACGTTGTTGGCGGCCCTCAAGAAATTGAACAAGCTGCGGCGCAGCCTATCCCGGCATTTCACTCCGATCGGATTGCTGAACAGGTCAATCATGACCCGCGTGTGAAAAGATTAGTACAGTCAACAATTGTGCTTGCTGTTTTTGCTGTGGGATTTATCGTTTACAATTTATCTCGGGGAACACAGCAATGGATGGCGCCTATGATTTTATTTCTTGGTGTCATCGCCAATACTGTACGATGGGTGATGACAAAGAAAAAAGTGGAAGAAGAATTCATGGCAAAAGCATCACAGGAAGAACGGTTATGAAATCCAAAGCGTTCCAAGTAGCAGTATGGGAATTTAGTGAAAAGGTTAAGTCGAAAGCGTTCATTATTTCACTTGTCATTATGCCGGTTATTATGATTCTTTTTGGTGTTTTACCGGGTTTGCTTATTTCTCGACCTGATGCCAGTGCGACTATCATTGGAATAATTGATGAAACCGACAGCATTATTGGCCCGCTTGCCAAAAGACTCGATGAAAAATTTATATTACCCGATGGTCAACCAAACTATGTTGTAAGAAATTTAAGCTTGCAAGGTGCTATTGAAGAAAAGAAGATGGCAGCTAACCGCATGGTGACGGCGGGGGATATTACCGGTTATTTTTATTTTCCTTCTGTCATCTTCGATAGCGGTAAAGTTGAGTATCGATCAGAGAACGTTAGTAATATAAAAATTCAAGAACGGTTCTCTCGAACGATAGAAGAGGTAATAATCGAAAGTCGGATTCTTAAGCAAGGATTGGATCCTTTGCTCATCAAAAAGATTACTGCGGACATAAATGTAAAATCTATTAAAGTTTCCGAAAAAGGCGATGAAAAGGAAACTGGTTTTCTTGAGATTTTTTTTAGTGGTTATATAGTTATAATGATGCTGCTTTTTTTAGTGATGACGTCGGGCCAGCTACTTATACGGAGTGTTGTAGTAGAAAAAACGAACCGTGTTATTGAAGTTCTGCTTTCATCCTGCTCTGCGCGAGATTTAATGGTGGGGAAAATATTCGGTCTTAGCGGGCTTGGAATTGTACAGATGCTGATTTGGGGTATGATAGGCTTTGCGGTATCGTTAAAAACCGGGACGAACATCTTCACATCTATGAATCTGATGCTTTCACTTGTTTATTTTATTTTGGGGTATATTTTCTATTCTGCAATATTTGTCGCTGCCGGTTCTCCTGTTACCACTGAGCAGGAAGCACAACAAATTACATCATATGTAAGCTTATTGCTTGTTTTTCCAATAATTATTGCGATGCCTGTGATGCAAAATGCAAATTCAGTTTGGATTAAGGTGTTATCTTTTATTCCATTACTTACGCCAACGTTGATGGTCTTGCGAATTTCCGTGCAGATGCCGGCACTCTGGGAAATATTGAGTACTATTGCACTTCTTATTATTTCTTCCATTGTTATGATGTGGGCGGCGGGGAAAATATTCCGAGTAGCAGTTTTGTCATACGGGAAGCGGCCGTCGCTTCCTGAACTTATTCGCTGGGTGCGTGAGAAATAATATTTATGTATGTAATCATTAGTCTTGATTAAAAACGTGACACTCGAAGAAATATTATTTTATATTTTTGCAACAGGCGGGATCATATCTGCATTGCTTGTTGTAACGCGCCGCAATCCAATCATCTCTGCGATATATCTCATAGTGAATTTCTTCTGTCTTGCCGGTATTTATCTGACATTGCATGCACAGTTCATTGCCGTCATTCAAATTCTCGTGTATGCGGGCGCTATTATGGTATTGTTTGTATTCGTGATTATGCTGCTCAATCTTGGCGACGAGCGCCGTTTGCGAGACGGATTTACTTGGAAAAAAGTCGCGGCTGGTGGTTTCGGCATGGGCGTGCTAATGGAATTGATTTACATATTTATGATGCAAACCGGAATACCATCCATTGAAATGGAGCGCGCCACAAATATAGGAACAGTGGAGGCGGTTGGACGTGTGCTTTTCACGCGCTTCCTATTTCCGTTCGAAGTGACATCGCTCTTGCTTACAGCGGCCATTGTTGGTGCGATTGTTCTGGCAAAAAAGAAACTCGATTAGTTTTTTCATTTTTAATTTTACATTAAAACATTCTTCATTGATTATGGTTCCATTGCAAGCATATCTTATTTTAAGCGCTGTTATGTTCATTATTGGTGCTATGGGCGTGGTTATGCGCCGAAATGCGATTATAGTGTTCTTATCTATCGAGTTAATGTTGAATTCCGTCAATATGACACTTGTTGCTTTCTCCGCGTTCTTTGGAGATGCGACCGGTCAAGTGCTAGTGTTCTTTGTTATGACGGTAGCCGCGGCGGAAGCAGCAGTTGGTCTTGCAATTGTCATTGCCCTGTTCCGACGCAAACAAACAATAAATTTAGATGAAATCAATATTATGAAGTGGTGATATCAAGTAAAAATGAAAAATGAAAAAGTAAAAAATAGATAGAAAAAATCTCTAATCCCTAACACCTACTTCTTAAATAATATACTCTAGAAAAATGTTTTCATACGCACCACTCATTATAGTCTTTCCTCTCATAGGATTCCTTGTTCTTGGACTTTTCGGTTCGCGGATGAAGAATGAAAAACTCATCGGGGCGATCGGCAGCGGTACAGTGGGATTGTCGTTTCTTCTCGCTTTAATCCTTTTTGTACAAATGTTGGGAGTTGAACCGGGACAACGAAAGCAGTCAGTTGAATTGTTCACATGGCTCTCGACATTCACTGGTTCAACAAACTCGCTCACAGTCAACGTCGCATATCAAATTGATCAATTATCGATTTTGATGGCGCTCATTGTGACCGGAGTTGGATTTTTAATTCATATTTATTCTATCGGTTATATGCACGACGACGTCGGTTTCTGGCGTTTCTTTTCCTATCTTAATTTGTTTATTTTTGCGATGCTCAATCTTGTTCTTGCAGATAATTTTTTGCTTATGTTCCTCGGTTGGGAAGGTGTTGGGCTTTGTTCCTATTTGCTCATCGGATTTTGGTACGAAAAGAAATTCACAGGCGACGCCGCAAAAAAAGCATTCATCGTCAATCGCATCGGCGACTTTGGATTCATTCTCGGCATGTTGCTGATCTTTTCCACATTTGGCAGTTTGAACTTCAGTACAGTCTTTAATTCAGCATCATTGTTATCGGTAGGGAATACAACTGCTTTATGGATCACGATGCTGTTATTCATAGGTGCGATGGGTAAGTCGGCGCAGATTCCTTTGTATGTTTGGCTGCCTGATGCAATGGCTGGCCCAACGCCTGTGAGCGCATTGATCCATGCCGCAACTATGGTTACTGCCGGTGTGTATATGGTTGCACGCTGTTCAATTCTTTTCGTACTTGCTCCGGTGACGATGGAATTTATAGCAATCATTGGCGTAGTGACGGCTGTGTTCGCGGCGACTATTGGATTGGTGCAGAACGATATCAAGAAGGTTCTCGCATATTCCACAATTAGTCAGCTAGGGTATATGTTTCTTGCAATGGGTGTGGCGGCATTCAGCGCCGGCATTTTCCATTTGATGACGCACGCATTTTTCAAAGCACTCCTCTTTCTTGGTTCCGGTGCCGTCATACATGCGATGCACGATGAGCAGGATATTCAAAAGATGGGTGGATTGAAAGAGTACTTGCCTGTTACATATAAAACATTTCTTATAGGCGCGATTGCGATTGCAGGTATCCCGCCTTTCGCCGGATTTTTTAGCAAAGATGAAATTCTCTGGAAGGCGTTTAGTAGCGAGCAAGGATCGTGGGTATTTTGGCTGCTTGGAGTATTTGGAGCGGCAATGACAGCGTTCTATATGTTCCGACTTGTGACACTTACATTTGAAGGTGAGAAGCGGTTCGATTATCATCACGTGCATCCTCATGAAGCACCAAAGACAATGACTATACCGCTTATTATTCTTGCCGTCCTGTCGATAGTTGGAGGATTCGTCGGTATCCCTCACGCAAGCGTTATCGAGCATTGGCTTGAACCAGTCTTCTCTCCAGCTCAATATAAATTACTCGCTGGTGAACATGCCAGTGGATTAATGGAATATCTGCTAATGTTTGTTTCGGTTGCAATTGCCGCCTCCGGCATTTATGTTGCGCGTTGGATTTATCTACAGCGCGCAGAGTTCACAGTATCTCTTGTTAAGCGATATCCTCGAATCTATCGTACGTTGTTCAATAAATATTATGTGGATGAGATATATGATGTATTGGTCGTCGATCCCACCGTGAAAATATCAAATGATATACTCTCGAAGGCGATGGACGTTACAATGATTGACGGATCGGTCAATGGTTCGGCAAAAATTATCAACGGTATTGGCCAAGTGCTTCGGAAAATTCAAACCGGTGTGGCACAGTCGTATGCAGTGGTGTTCATCGGCGGTATTCTTTTTGTGATTACGTGGCTGTTGTTGAGGTAACCAAGAATGGAATTGATGCGATGATTTCTGAATTCATCCTGACGGCAACAATATTTCTTCCGCTCATTTTTGCACTCGTCGTTCTCTTGCTTCCGAAAGAGAACGAACGTATTATCAAGCTGATTGGATTTGGAGGGACGGTGCTGACTTTCCTTGTCTCGCTCGTTCTTTATTTTGGATTTGATGCAACAGTTTTGGGATTTCAATTCCAACAAAAAACTATCTGGATCAGCAGTTTGAATATCAGCTATCACGTTGGGATTGATGGGATGTCGCTATTGCTGATTCTGCTGACAACATTTCTGACGCCGCTGGCGCTCTTAGGTACGTGGAATTCTATTCAGAAGCAGATTAAAAATTATACTGTGATGATACTGTTGCTGGAAGTTGGAATGATCGGCGTCTTTGCGTCGCTCGATTTGTTCCTCTTCTATATTTTCTGGGAGGCAATGCTTATTCCGATGTACTTTATCATCGGAATTTGGGGCGGACAAAACCGCATTTACGCAGCAGTAAAATTCTTTCTCTATACATTGTTTGGCAGTTTGTTGATGCTTGTTGCAATTATTTCGCTCGGGTTTTTTGCATCGACTGTTCCCGGCGGGCAATTCACGACTGATTTGATTGATCTCTATCGCATTGCGCCATTGCTTCCGGTCAATTTGCAGATGTGGATGTTTGCGGCGTTCGGTTTGAGCTTTGCCATCAAAGTGCCATTGTGGCCATTGCATACGTGGCTGCCCGATGCCCACGTCGAGGCGCCAACGGCTGGCAGCGTCATTCTTGCCGGTGTATTATTGAAGATGGGCACATACGGTTTTATCCGCTTTAATTTACCGCTCTTCGCTGAAGCATCGCTGCGTGCTATACCGCTCATGTGTACACTTGCTGTCATCGGAATCGTCTATGGTGCATTAGTAGCGATGGTACAAACCGACATCAAAAAACTTGTTGCATATTCGTCTGTCTCGCACTTGGGATTTGTGATGCTCGGGATATTTTCGATGACCGAAGAAGGATTGCAGGGCGCAGTCATTCAAATGGTCAACCACGGACTTTCAACAGGTGCACTCTTCTTGCTTGTTGGAATGATTTACGATCGCACGCACACACGATTGATTTCAGACTATGGCGGAATAGCGAAACTCATGCCGGTTTTTGCAACATTCTTCATGATTGTTTCCTTTTCATCTATCGGCTTACCCGGATTGAACGGTTTTGTTGGCGAATTCTTGATCATGATAGGATCGTTCAAGTCAACGTTGATAGACAATCGAGTATTTACGGGAATCGCCGGGCTTGGCATTATCTTCTCGGCTGTCTATATGTTGTGGATGTATCAGCGAGTGATGTTTGGCCCTGTGCACCAAGATGGTCTTTATGGCGGACATCATCTTACCGATTTAACGAAACGGGAAATCGCTGTGCTCATTCCGATTGTATTGTTCATTGTGTGGATTGGTGTTTATCCGAAACCTTTTCTCACCAAATCCGCTCAAATGGTAAAACATACGGTCGAGCAGATGGAGAGTGTGAAACATGGATCGCAGATAAGATTCCTCGGTTCATTGCAACTTCAATCCGAAAAATAATTGAAATCACACACAAAAAATATTATTTGGAAATTTGCAATCATCACTGTTCTGATGATAGTGTCGTATAATTTCTTCGGGCATTATCTGGCGGCAGTAGAAGTAGTACCTGTGAACGAGTGGTTTATAGCACCGTTTGTTCTGCTGCTTCTATCCATTGCCGTCATACCGTTTATCAACCGGCATTGGTGGGAAAAGAATTATCCGCTTGTTGCGTACACATTGGGGTTCATTGTTGTTTTCTATTACGCGTTCTCGCTTCACAACACTCCGCGGCTTTTTCTGACATCGTATGAATATATAAGTTTCATCTCACTTATCGGATCGTTGTTCGTTGTGTCTGGCGGAATCCATGTACGGTTGCGCGGGAAGTCAACACCGAAAGGAAACGTCGCATTGCTTGCGACCGGTGCGGCTATTGCAAATATTCTTGGCACAACTGGTGCATCAATGCTGTTGATTCGTCCTTTTTTACGGATTAATAAATACCGCATCAAGGGTTATCATGTCGTTTTTTTTATTTTTCTGGTAAGCAACATTGGCGGTGCGTTAACACCGATTGGCGATCCGCCATTGTTTCTCGGATTTCTAAAAGGTGTTCCTTTTTTCTGGATAATCACCCGCGTCTCCGCCATCTGGATATTGACGATAGGAATAATCTTGCTTGTGTTTTATGTGATGGATGTGTACAACTTTCGGAAAGAATCAATTAAGGTAAAGAAATCAACTGAGGAGATAGACGAACCGGAAGTATCTGGATTGCACAACATCGTATTTCTTCTCATTATTATTGCGGCGGTGTTTATAGAATCGCCTGCGCCATTGATGCTGCGAGAAGTTATTATATGGAGCGCGGCGCTTGCATCGTTCCTGACAACAAAGAAAGAAATTCACGAAAAGAATGATTTTAATTTTGTGCCACTAAAAGAAGTTGCAATATTGTTTGCCGGGATATTTGCTACAATGATTCCGGCGCTTGATTGGCTGGAATTGAATGCGGCAAGCATCGGCATTGTAACGCCGGGGCAATATTTTTGGGGAACAGGAATATTATCGGGCGTGCTTGATAATGCACCGACATATCTCAATTTTTTATCAGCAGCGTTTGGATTACATGGAGCCAATGTGGACAATGTGCAGCATATGAATTTGGTGCTTGGTATAACAACTCCATCAGTGGCTGGTTTGCCGAATCCATTACAAGCCGGTGCCTTGGAAATTACACCGCAAACGTGGCGTTATGTGCAGGCGATTTCAGTAGGTGCAGTATTTTTTGGCGCATTCACATATATCGGCAATGTACCGAATTTTATGGTCAAATCAATAGCTGAACAATCTGGAGTTCAGTGCCCAAGTTTCTTCGGCTACATTGTGAAGTATTCATTGCCGATTCTGATTCCAATATTTGCATGCATCTGGTATCTCTTCTTTCGTGTGTGAGTGTAGTCTCATTCTATGAAATTTTGATTATGAATACCTATTTGAATGATATACTTTCCAACGCGCCTGTAATGACTGTGACGGTGACGGCGCTTGCGGCTATGATAGTGGAAGCTACTCATCGAACAAAACCGGCTATAACTTCGTACGTCAGCTTGGCTGGGCTGGCGTTGGCAGCGGTATTCGCTGTTTCAAATCTGAACGTTGAAGGACAAAGTTTTGGTGCGATGATCCGGCACGGCGGTTATGCAAATTTCTTTGGTACGTTGTTTTGCGTCGTTGCATGTATGACAGTCGTACTTTCACGCAATTATTTTGAGCAGCAGAAGTATCATCGCGGAGAATTCTACATCCTACTACTTTTTACAACAGTTGGTATGATGTTGATTGCTTCTGCAAATGATCTCATCATTCTTTTTCTCGGTATCGAATTAATGTCGGTATGTTTATATGTGCTTGCAGGATTTATTCGCACGAGGGAACGTGCAAATGAGGCGGCGTTAAAGTACTTCCTGCTTGGTGCCTTCTCAACCGGATTTCTCCTCTATGGTATCGCACTTATCTACGGTGCGGTTGGCACAACAAATCTTTTGATGATTCAAAACGTATTTGCTGTTGTATCGGCCAACCCATTATTCGTCATCGGAGCAGGTTTGCTCATCATTGGGTTGGCGTTCAAAGTTGCGGCGGTACCGTTCCACATGTGGGCGCCGGATGTATACGAAGGCGCGCCGACAATTGTGACGGCATTTATGTCAACAGGAGTAAAGGCAGCAGCATTTGCTGCGTTCATCATCGTATTCATCCGCACATTTGATTTCCTTGGCGGACGAGTAAATGAGCTCATCGCACTTCTTGCCGCAGCATCCATGATTCTTGGCAATATCGTCGCGATTGCACAAACAAACATCAAGCGAATGTTGGCGTATTCAAGCATTGCTCATGCAGGATATATGCTCTCTGGTATCGCAGCCGGTACACTCGATGGACAAGTGGGTGTCATGTTTTATCTTGTCGCTTATTCGATGATGAATCTTGGCGCTTTCGCCATCGTTAGTTTTGTAGAACGAGAAGATGATAAAAATCTTTCACTCAATGATTATATTGGATTAAGCCGCCAGCAGCCGTTCTTGGCTTTCTTGTTGGCGGTCTTTATGTTTGCACTGGCTGGAGTCCCGCCGTTTGCCGGATTCTTCGGCAAGTATTACGTTTTCTTTGCGGCAATCAAATCACACATGACGTGGTTGGCGATTATCGGTGTACTTGCGAGTCTTGTGTCTGCATATTATTATTTACGTGTTGTGGTATTGATGTATTTCCGGGAAGGGCATGCTGATGTTGCTTCCAAACCATCACGGGCAGCATTGGCGGTGGTGGTGGCATGCGCGGTTGCTGTGCTTGTGCTCGGATTGTTTCCTTCGTTCATCATTCAAGTTGCTCAACGTTTCTTCTAATTCACGAAACGGAGTTTTTTATGCAGCGTGTAGTCTCTGCTGAAGAAATGCGTTGGTGTGATGAAACCACCATCAATACCTATGGCGTCCCCGGATTACTATTGATGGAGAATGCTGGACGCGGTATAGTCGAAATCATCAAGCAAAAATATTCCACGCTTGAATACAAAAAAGTTCTCGTTATCTGCGGCAAAGGAAATAATGGCGGCGATGGATTTGTTATCGCACGATTGCTTTCAAATTCATGTGAAAAGATAAGTGTTCTGCTAATGGCATCACCTTCTGAATTGAAGGGTGATGCAAAAAAGAATTTTATCACTCTGCAAAAGTTCACCAAGAAATCGCCTCATCAATTCACACTTCATCGATATTCAAAAAAACTTCTCTCTTCTTTTCCTCAGCCCGATATCATTGTAGATGCGATGTTTGGTACTGGTTTTGCCGGCTCTGTCCGCAAACCATTTGCAGAGGTCATTGATTGGATGAATAAACAAGGAGTGCAGATTGTTGCGGTGGATATTCCTTCAGGTGTAAATGGGACAACCGGAGTAGTTGAGAATTACGCAGTGCGGGCAAATATAACGGTGACCTTCGGATCAATCAAATCCGGATTGCTTTGCAATCAAGGACGCGAGTTGGTTGGTTCTGTATTTATAGCAGATATCGGAATTCCAAACTCGATCACAAAGGACAAACGATTACGAACTTTTCTTATTGAGAAATCGGATGTGCGCCGGATTATTCCAAAGAGATCGATGCACGCGCATAAGTATAGTGTCGGTAAAGTACTGGTGATTGCGGGCTCAAAAGGATTGACCGGTGCGGCGGCATTATGCAGTACCGCTGCAATGCGTGTCGGTGCCGGTGCGGTTGTGTTGGGAACACCGGAGCCGGTGTATCCAATTCTTGCCCGCAAACTGACGGAGGTGATGACTTTTCCACTTCCGGCAACGAGTGAGGGAACATTAAGTCTTGCCGCGCTTGATGGAATTCGCGAAAGACTTTCTTAGGCGGATGTGTTAATGATCGGTCCAGGGTTATCTCAAAATCCTGAAACTCAGCAATTAATTTTAAAACTCCTGCTTGAGTATCGCGGAAAAGTTCTGGTTGATGCCGATGGATTAAATGCAGTCGCTGCCAATGGAATTTCTAAGCTCCGTCATGCGCGCGCCCAATTTATATTGACGCCGCACGTTGGAGAATTCTCGCGTCTTACAGGATTGCCATCGATCGAAGTTGAACACCGCCGTATTGAGTCGGCTTGTATCTTAGCAAAGCAAATTGGTGCAACGGTCGTGCTCAAAGGTGTTCCAACTGTTACCGCATCAAAGGAAGGGAACTGTTTTCTCAACTCAACAGGAAATCCCGGTATGGCAACTGCGGGTACGGGCGATGTGCTCTCCGGAATTATTGCCGGCTTATGGGCGCAAGGAATGTCGGATGTAGAAGCCGCTTGGGCTGGTGTGTACCTCCACGGATTATCAGGAGATCTTGCCGCAAAGAAAATAGGAGAGCGAGGTCTTCTGGCAAATGATCTTATTGAATATTTACCTGCCGCAATGCAATTAATTTAAGTGGGTATGTGGAGGAAAAGGTTCGTCATGCATTTTTTATAGCAGCACAGCGATGGTTGCCGCTTTTTTACTTGCAATTCAAAGAAATTAAGTGTAGGATTCTGCTGGCTATTTGAAGAGGTGCTCTATCAATGCATCGCTTCATAGGTTAACACTTCGAGAAGAAAAATAAAGGCGCAAGACAGAAGATTGGTACAAACATAATAATTCCTAATTCACGGTTGTCTCAAATATCATGAAGGAGTTACCATGTGTACCAAATCTCAGCGCTCAAGTCTTATTCTCAAGAGCAATCCTTCATCGTTCACAATCGCGTTTTCCATCTTTGTTTTAGTTCTCATCTCTATAGTCCAAACCAGTGCTCAACCCTCAATGATTCCATTTGCCATAAAGGGCAAACAGCCATTGCATATAGAAAAAGTAAATGCAAAGCCTGGTGAGATTGTTCAAAGAATAATACGTCGAGATGGAACATCGAAAGATCTTATAATCGATCTCACAGAACAAATCTCACTCATCATTGAACTGAAGGATGAGCCGTTATTTATACAACAACTTCATAGTACTGGATCATTAATGAAGAGTGCTGATCCTCGCATTCACGTGAACCAGTTCCGATCAGATTTAACCTCTTTGCACCAAACACTCATGGCAAGCACAAAGCTTCACCTTGTCGCCCCTGTTATAGTACGGGAATTCTCAAAAGTGTTTTCAGGAATTGCAGTAAAGGTTCCAAGAGCAATGCTTAGTCAAATTGCAGCTTTGAGCTATGTAAAGAAAGTCCATCTTAATAAACAAGTGTATGCCAGTTTGGAACAAAGCGTTCATCAAATTAGGGCTGATTCTGTATGGAGTGAATTTGGATCTCAAGGGGATGGTGTTATTATTGGAGAGTTAGATACAGGTATTGATTATACGGATTCTGCGCTTGGTGGCGGCTTTGGCCCGGTTTACAAAGTAATAGGCGGATATAATTTTATTGACTCGACTGGTAATCCGATGGATGATAATGGACACGGAACGCATGTCGCTGGCATCATTGCAGCAAATGGTGCGGGACTACGAGGCGTCGCTCCGCATGCAAAGCTTATGGCGTTTAAGGTTCTTAATCAATATGGAAGTGGAACTGAAGATGAAGTTATGGCTGGAATAGAAAGAGCCGTTGATCCTAACGATGATGGGAACACAAAAGATCATGTTGATATTGCAAATATGAGTTTAGGTGGATCGGGTGATCCGGATGATGCAATGTCTACAGCGGTAGATAATGCGGTTCAGCTTGGAGTTGTATTTTGCATAGCTGCAGGAAACGATCCAATGTTTAGTTCGATTGGAAGCCCAGGAACTGCGCGATCAGCTATTACCGTCGGTGCAGTAGATAGTAATGACGTCATTGCTTTTTTCAGCTCGCGCGGGCCGAATACAAAAATCTGTTCGATCAAGCCGGAAATTGTTGCGCCGGGTGTAAATATTCTTTCGACCTATCTTAAAAATTCTACAGAAACTATGAGTGGAACATCTATGGCTACTCCGCACGTTACCGGAGTGTGTGCATTACTGAAATCTCTTCATCACAACTGGAACCCGGCCCAGATAAAATCAGCCGTTATGAGTTCGGCAGTCGATATTGGATCTGAAGTAATGATACAAGGTGCCGGGAGAGTGGATGCATTGAATGCTGCCAAGGTTACGGCTTTTGCCGTTCCATCACCTCTCAGTTTTGGTTTAGATAACAGTAATTTTTCTATTTGGAATACTGCTGATACGCTTCAGATTTCAAATGTTGCATCACAAGGCCAATCCTTTCGAGTGGAATTTGATGGAACTCAATCCGGCATATCGCTTACAGCAAATCCATCATCATTTACATTAGCGCAAAATCATTCCCAGCAAGTGATTGTCTATTTGAATGTTGATAATGCCGTTGTTTCTTTCCCTCAGCATGGTTCACTGGCATATAGCGGTAAAACACGATTCATAGGCAGTAAAGACACTTTAAATATACCATGGGCGTTTGTGAAGGCCGCAAGGGTAATGGTTGCCGTCGATATTCCAACCACAATTACATTTTCAAATAACACCTTTTCAAATGACTATTATGCATCACCAACTGTAGAATTCATTTGTCCGAATGGAGTTTATGATTTGACGGCATTTTTTTTCCCGGCTTTTGTTATCAAAGAACAACTTCAGGTCAATAAGAATGCCTTTTTCACTGTTTCTTCAACAGAAGCATCAAACTTTATTACAACAAAGGGAGTAGGAAATACCGGACAATCTCTTAATTCGATGCCTGTTAGTATGATAAATACTACTCTTTTATTCCCTGATTCGAGCTTGTTTATGAGTTCGAGCTTCACAGGTTTTCCAGACACATTGTTGCAATATTCTAAATTTTCCGACCGATTTACTCTTTATCATGGACAATCTGCAACTGATGGAGGTGGCAATTATTATAATGTGCAGTTTAATTCCATACGAGGCCTGAATCAAAGTATTACCTTGACTAATAGCGCAAATGATTTTCAATCGGCAAATATAGTTACAAAGTTTCCACCTTCAGGTTTGGGATTTATTGATTATGTGTATTACACTTGGGTGGATAAGCATAATATCTTGGGAGGAGACTTTTCCTTTGCATTTGGAGGACTTGCATCCACCGGCCTCAATAAAACGAAAACCGGCAGTTACACTGCTAAAATGTTTTTCACAAAAGATATAGATACAACTTGCGGATTTTTCCAGACATTACTTGGCACGGATTCCGTGGTAGCCGCACAAAACCAGAACATAGGCGATTGGTTCGAAACTCTTCCACCGAGAACAATTGGTGACAGTGTCAAATTCTGCTACGAGGGTATTCCTCCAATAAATTGTTATGTTGTTGGCAATGGCGATACTGTTACTGTCGGCGAGGGACCAATGTATACAACAGTAGGAGCCCGTAATAATGTTTATGGTTCATCCAACATATATTTCTATCCATATTTTTATGGGCAGCTCGATGAATATAAAATGTCTACCTATGCCCGCACGCATTATACATTGTATAATGGCAAAGGCAATATTGTGGCAACGGATAGTTCATTAAGAAATTTACAACCAATAAATGTTTCTCCGGATGTATATAGCTTTGTTGCAGATAATCATGATTATTATATCAATAGGCGACAATGTCATGCAATATTAACAGCACAATTTGATTTACGGAAACCTGATGCGGAACCACCGGAATTTACCTCGTTAAGGGTTCTGAATAAAAATAGCCGTCTTACCGATATGTTTTCTACTGGAGAAAAAGGAACAGTTGAATTTTCTTCAATAGATTATCAGATGGATTATAATAAGATATTTGGAGATTACTATTATCAATACCAATCGATCAATAAAGATTCTATGCAACTGTTTTTTAGGAAGAACGGAACAACCAGTTGGAACAAGCTTACAGTTTCCAAAATTATTGAGGATACGGCAAATTTAGGAATAGTGTATAATGCCGATTTATCTTCAACAACGCAATATGATTCTGCAGGTATAGATCTAAAATTTCATGTCGTAGATCAATCAGGCAATTCGTCCGACTGGGTGCTTGAACCTGCTTTCGGTGTTGGAAAGTTTAGTGGAAGTAATGCACCTGTGACTGCTGTGAATAAGACAAACATTAATAATCTTCCAATTATTTTCTCATTACACCAAAATTATCCAAATCCATTTAATCCATCAACTACAATCCGATATGAATTACCACAGAAATGCTATGTAACAATGAAGATGTTTGATTTGTTGGGGCGCGAAGTGGCAATATTGGTGAACGAACAGAAGCCTGCAGGAGTGCATGAAGTGACATTCAATGCACACTCGCTGTCAAGCGGGGTTTATTTTTATCGATTGCAAGCCGATTCGTTTACTGCAACAAAGAAACTTATTTTGCTGAAGTGATACAATTTCAATATAGCAGCATGGCTACTGCCGTTATTTGCAATTGTTTTCCCAAGAAGGAGGTCACAGGTGAAAAATATTTTAATAAATATCTCATTAATAGGGTCTCTCATTTTACTCTATAGTTGCAGTCAAAAAACAAGCAATCCAGTTGAGCCAAATATTTCCATGACATGGACTAAAATCAGTTCCGGTTTAACGAATATGAATGTCATCACTCTTGTGGCTTCTGGTACCTATCTCTTTGCAGGTACTTATGGCGGTGGTATTTTTTGTTCTACCAATTATGGCAAAAGTTGGAATGCAGTTGGTACCTACTTATGGAACGCTTATGATACGTACGCCCTTGCAATCTCTGGTACGAATGTCTTTGCTGGGACTAAGGGTGGTGGCGTTTATCTTTCCACCGACAACGGCAAAAGCTGGAATGCAGTTCATGCAGGATTAAATGGCTACGGTTCCCAATATGTATACGCTCTTGCCGTCTCAGGTAATACTCTTCTTGCAGGGACTGAGGGCAGCGGTGTCTTTCTGTCTACAAATAACGGCACAAATTGGAATGCCATCAATAATGGTTTGAAGAACTTAACTATCCAAGCTCTCGGAATCTCGGGAACAAATTTCTTAACAGAAGCTGGAAACGTAGCCTATATTTCCACAGACAATGGAACAAATTGGAACGAAATCAACACTGACTTTGGAAACAATTATATTACTTCTTTTGCCGTTTATGGAACCAATCTCTTTGCAGGGACTAATGGCGGGGGTGTTTTTCTTTCCACGAACAACGGTACAAGCTGGACTGCAATCAATTCAGGATTAACAGGAGATTATTCCAGTTATGTGAGTGCGCTGGTCTTTTATGGTACAAGTCTGTTTGCCGGGACTTATGGTGGGGTTTTTCTTTCCACCAACAACGGCGCAAGCTGGACCAATGTTGGATTGACTAATATTAGTGTCAAGGTACTCATAGTTGCCGGTAATGATATTCTTGCAGGGACTTATGATGGAGTCTGGCGGAGCACCATAAGTTTAAAATGATTACTGGAATGATAAATTCGAAAAGAGAAATGCCAAATGTATTCTCATTGCAACAGAATCATCTCATTCTCTTCATTTCATCGATGACTATTTCATTTAATTCACAATAAGATTCCTCGCCGCTAAACCATTTGACAACCGTCCATTTTCTGGCTATATTTTATAAGAAGAATTTGAAATAATTTATTACTCAGCCGCAGGAACTATCTTCTGCGGTTTTTTATTGCTGGACGCATTTGAAATTTAAACGCATTGCACAAGACGGTAAAGCCCGTGCCGGTGTCCTTGAAACTGATCATGGTGTGATTGAAACACCTATTTACATGCCAGTCGGAACACAGGGAACTGTTAAGGCAACGGAACAGCGCGAACTCATTGAGCTTGGTGCGCAAATCATTCTTGGCAACACGTATCATCTGTATCTGCGGCCCGGGATGGATGTCATTGAGCAAGCGGGCGGTTTGCACCGTTTCATAAATTGGCAGAAACCGATTTTGACGGACAGCGGCGGATTTCAAGTATTTAGTTTAACTGCCTTACGGGATATTGCCGATAACGGCGTAACGTTTCGTTCGCATCTCGACGGTTCGCCACACGTCTTTACACCGGAGAGTGTTATTCAGATCGAGCGACAGCTTGGTTCGGATATTATGATGGTATTCGATGAATGCACATCATATCCTTGCGAATTTGAATACGCAAAAAAATCGAACGAGATGACAGTGCGATGGGCGGAACGATGCAAAATAGCTGCGGAAAATCAGTCTGCTCTCTATGGACATTCACAAGCGCTCTTTGGTATTGTGCAGGGAAGTGTGTATCCAGAAATCCGCGAGATGAGTGCACGCGCCTTGACCAAATTAGAATTTGACGGTTATGCAATCGGCGGATTAGCGGTTGGCGAACCGTTGGAAGAAATGTATAGGACTACAGAATTTACCGAACAATTTCTTCCAGCCGATAAACCACGGTACCTCATGGGAGTCGGAACGCCGGAGAATATTTTAGAATCTATTGAACGAGGTGTGGATATGTTCGATTGCGTGATCCCGACGCGGAACGGCAGGAACGGAATGCTTTGGACGCGCGATGGAACCATCAACATCCGTAATGCGCAATATAAGACAGACTTCACACCTGTTGATGCAGAGTGCGATTGTTACACTTGCCGGACATTCACGCGCTCCTATTTACGGCATCTGTTTATCACAAAAGAAATTTTAGCGCTGCAATTAGCATCGATCCACAACCTTGCGCTCTTCATATGGATAGCTCGCGAAGCTCGAAGAGCAATTTTAGAAAAGCGTTTCACAGAATGGAAAGCGGTGATGCTTGCAAGATTGCAAGTATCGTCAGTAATAGATACACAAACATAGTGGAATTTCAAAAAATCCATAATCATACATATAACAGGAGGATACAGTGCTACACTATTTCACACTTCTCATGGGTCAACCTAATCAAGGGGAAGGCCCCGGCTTGATGTCGAATGTTATCCTTTTCGGCTCTATCATTCTTATTTTTTATTTTATGATTATCCGCCCGCAACAGAAACGGACTAAGGAGCGCCAGAAACTTATTGAAAGTATGAAGAAGGGCGATAAAGTCATCACGTCAGGTGGTATGTACGGTACAGTTGCCGGATTGGATGAGAAGACTGTGCTCGTTGAGATTGCCGATAAGATAAAAGTGAAATTAGATCGCAGCGCCATTGCGACAATTATTTCGGAGTCTGCGCCAGAAATAAAATAACCGAAGAGCAAATGGCAGAAGAGCAATTTCATACGATTGAAGAAGCAATTGAAGATTTCCGATATGGGAAAATTCTCATTGTTGTAGATGATGAGGACCGTGAGAATGAAGGAGACTTCGTTCTTGCAGCAGAAAAGGTGACACCGGGTGCAATCAATTTTTTCGTGACAGAAGGACGCGGAGTTGTGTGCGCGCCACTTACATCAGAACGCGCAAAGGAATTGAACCTTGATTTGATGGTGGAGGCGAATACATCACTTCATGAAACACCATTCACAGTTTCAATCGATTATCTGCATGGAACAACCACCGGTGTATCGGTAGCAGATCGATCTATTACTGTGCGTGCACTTGCTGATCCAAAAGCTCAAGCGCAGGATTTTGCCAGGCCTGGCCATATCTTTCCGTTACGTGCAATGGAAGGTGGTGTGTTACGTCGCGCCGGACATACAGAAGCGGTTGTGGATCTCTGTAAACTTTCCGGTTTAACTCCGGCTGGAGTTTTATGTGAAATTCTTGCTGAAGACGGCACAATGGCACGGGTTCCTCAGTTATTGAAAATTGCTGAAAAATTTAATTTAAAAATTATCACCGTGCGCGCACTGATTGAATATAGAATGCGGCGTGACAAACTTGTCCAGCGCGTAGTCTCAACAAATCTGCCGTCGATGTACGGGAATTTTCGTATTCATCTTTATAAAAGTCAGACTGACAATAAAGAACACATTGCATTGGTGAAAGGAATAATTTCTCCGGAGATTCCAACACTCGTACGTGTTCACTCGGAATGTTTGACGGGTGATGTTTTCGGTTCACTCAGATGTGATTGTAATGCACAATTGGTTGCTTCGATGGAACAGATAGAAAAAGAAGGACGCGGCATCGTTCTCTATATGCGGCAGGAAGGACGCGGCATCGGGTTGTCAAATAAACTCAGAGCGTACAGCCTGCAGGATGACGGGCTTGACACAGTTGAGGCGAATGAAAAGCTCGGTTTTCGCGCCGACTTGCGAGATTACGGTATTGGTGCGCAGATTCTCCGCGATCTTGGCGTCGGGAAGATGCGATTGCTTACGAACAATCCAAAAAAAATTATTGGACTTACCGGATATGGATTAGAAATGATAGAGCGCATGCCCTTGGAAATTAATCCAAATCGGTACAATGATCGGTACCTCAAAACTAAACGTGACAAACTTGGTCATTTAATTTTGATAGAGCCAAAGAGCTCGGGAAAAGGTAAGAAGAGTTAGGTAGTAAAATTATTCTTGCGTCTATCTAATTAATAACCTACTTTAATTTTAGAAGAGTACAGCCACCATCCTAGAAGATGATGGCTTTTATTTTTGCATTTACCCTTCAGAGCCGTTCAGCTGAAGGGATTTTTTTCGGTCGAAGGAAGTTGATATGGGAGAAAATAATAACGGTAAAGTATATCTCACACGCGAGAAACTCACAGAACTTGAGCATGAACTGCGTGAAATGAAAACGATCGGTCGTGCAGATATGGCGGCAAAGATTGCCGAGGCGCGGGGCTATGGTGACTTGAGTGAAAACGCAGAGTACGATGCCGCAAAAGAAGCACAACAGCACCTTGAACTCCGAATTGCTAAGTTAGAGGAAACACTTTCGCGTACGCAAATCATCGATGTTAATAATTTGCAAACAGACAAAGTCTACATTCTTTCGCTTGTAAAAATTCAGGATCAGCGGACCAAGCAGATTATCGAGTACCGGCTTGTTGCACCTGAAGAAGCCGATTTTGAAAATAATAAAATTTCCTTCACATCGCCTATCGGTAAAGGATTGCTCGGAAAGAAACCGGGTGAAACCGTACAAATCAAAGTACCTGCCGGCATGCTGGAGTATAAGATTATAGAAATCGGCCGATAGAAAATTTGCCGAGCGAAAAACAAAACCTTGTTTTGTCCAAATTCTTACGACTATCATCTAAATTTATCATTCGCTGTTTCTGCAAAATAAATTATGCCGCAGAATTTAGAATTGAAAGCACGCATATCATCAGTATCCGAGGCTCTTCATACCGCGCACCGTCTTAAAGCACAAGCAAAGGGCATTTTACAACAGCGTGATATCTATTATAAGGTTTCTCGCGGCAGGCTTAAGCTCAGAATCAGTAACGGTGGTTCTGCAGAACTAATCTTTTACAATCGTCCAAATAAGAAAGGAAGCCGATATTCCGATTACTTTGTTCTTCCCATCGATGATGCAATACGCACAAATGCTTTGTGTACAGCGGCATTTAGACAGAAGGTTGTTGTGGAAAAAAAACGCCGACTCTTTCTCTATAAAAATTCCCGTATTCATCTTGATGAAGTGCGCGGACTTGGTACATTTATTGAATTTGAAGTGCTCGTGAGGTATGGAATACGGCAAGCGCAAAAGCTGCTGGAAGTGCTCTCTACGGAATTCGCAATCAAACAAACCGCTATACTTGCCTTTTCCTATTCTGATATGCTTCTTCAAAAGAAGTAGGCGCTGAAAAATAAGAGATGCAAACAGACTATTTTTAAGATTAATTGTCACAAAATAGTATAGAGAAAAAAAATCTTGCGGAGTACAGACGTTTTTGGTATATTAATGCAGGTAATGCGGGAATAGCTCAGTTGGTAGAGCGCAACCTTGCCAAGGTTGAGGTCGCGGGTCCGAGCCCCGTTTCCCGCTCTGTCTCTAGTAATGTACAGCAATCAGAGACACTCTTGGCGAAACTGAAGATTCCGTTCCCTTACGGCTTTTAAGAGACGTCCGGAGAAATCTTATCTATGAATTTACCCCGCTGCCACTTTTTTCCACCGGACAGCGGGGTTTTTATTCCGGGGCGATTTTGTAATATGAATTTTATCTGGAAAATTTCCTCCCCTTCCCATAGATAAGTCGTTCCTCGCCACATTTGAAATCGCCGTTCATGCCTAATCTAAAATACTGGCGATAGCAAATAACAAATTCATCTCATAGTCTCCCGAACACAAATACTTGCACGCAAAGAAACCTTTGCAGGGTTAAACCTCTCCGATTGCCCCGCCTGCTCGCCGACGCACGAAGAGCTTAGGCGAGCCTGCCAAAGTCTCGCGAAGCGGGATGTGGCGGGCAGGTTCGAGCGGCCCGGAGAGGTGATAAAGGATACAACCCCTATTGTTATAAATGGTTGCATAATTCCAAATAATCATTAACTTGTGGGCAGTCTCTAAAGCAACAAATCTCATTCTTGATAATGTTACGGGCGACTCGTATGAGTTCGTTACTACATATTTTTATGCGCTTTACTAAACAACAGCACTAAATTATTAACCATATAAGGAGAACTAATCATGGCACCAAACGTAGATGCAAAATTTCCGGGTGCGGAAAAACACGAGATTTCTTTGGACGAGGCAAAGCAACACATACAACGCCACAAGAAAAACCCAATCCATCCAAAACACCATGGCGGCTCATTTGACCGCGGTGTGATTGATAAAATTCTTGCACAACCCGGCTGTACACATTTGCGTTATTACCAAGGACGCAATGAGGATGGCACGCCTTCTTTAATTCTTGTAGGCGTAGACGCTACGGGAAAAGATATGACTAAGGCAACGATTGCAGAACGATCCGGTTTGTGTCCACCTTGGTGTGATAGCACGTCAGAACTAATTGCATAGGTTTACAAAATGAAAATGCCTGCATTGTACTATGCAACATTTGTTGTAGAAAGTGGAGTATGTACTTTTGGAATTTGTAGATTTAAGAAACTTTCAAAAGCTCTTCAAGTACTCGTTGGCCTTATTCTTGTTTGGTTGATAGCCGAAATAATTGAATATCTTACTAATCAACGTAATATCAATAATGTTTGGATTGCGCATATTAACAATGTCATTGAAATGGTTTTTTTTATTATGATATATTACTTTTGGCGAACGAGTGAACATAATGGAAAAATCCTACTAAGCTCCCTGATTATATTTATAACAATATGGATCGTTGGTAAATTTACATTCGAACCATTCTCTGGGGCAGATGAAACGACATGGGCATTATCTCGTTTAATACAAATATGTGTTGGTGTCAATTTCCTCTTAGCGTTGCTTAAGAAAGAGATGATGATACCTATTCTGAAGAATCCAAAATTAATAACCACGTCTGCTTTTATTATTTATTCTACAGGGACATTCTTTTTGTTCTCACTTTTTACACCGTTGCTTAATGTTTCTATTGAACTAACAAGAAGGTTTTATTACATCAACTGGATTCTTATCATTATTACTCAGCTTCTCTATGCACGTGCAATTTGGTGCTCGGGCACCACAAGCGACTTACAAAATCAATAAGCCGGCAAGCACCGGTACAATAAGCACATCACAAACAACACATAAGGAGTAGCAAAATGAAGAAACTATTATTGTGGGGAGGGCTCATTGCCCTCGTTATTTGTACGCTTTCGTTTTTTATTGGAACAAAAGTTAGTGCAACTGATTCAAAAGACAAAGTATTTATCGGAGCAGAGAAACACGAAATTGCATTAAGTGAAGGATTACAACTTGTAGCAAACTTCCGCAAGAATCCTCAAGCGCCAACAAGTCAAGGCGCTTCATTCGAGCGCGGCGCTTTTGAGAAAATACTTGCACAGCAAGGTTGTGAAAAAATAAAGTTTTATTGGGCACAAGAGCCAAACGGCAAATTTACAGTAGTGCTTGTTGGAGTAGATGCGGCTGGAAAGGATATGGTAGCTGCAAGTCTTATGGAAAAAAGTCAAGATTGCCCTCCATATTGTGATATAACTTCTCCATTTACAATGGAAACGGTAGCATTGGCGAAGTAAGTGAACTGGAGTGCACCCCTTGCGTGAGACAAATATTTTGAGTATTAAGGTGGACATATTTCCGAGAGGAGATGTCCCATGTCAGTTACACGCAAGCGATTCACCCGTGAATTTAAATTACAA
>JBEKAY010000035.1:0-41073 GCA_050015675.1 Bacteroidota bacterium
GACTCTATATGTGTCCATTGAATATCAGAGAGTTCGTTTCGTGGTGTCATAGTAATCAAAATATACATGACACTCTGGCAAAGTACAAGTCATTTCTTCATTTTTGAGATAGACTCTAATAAAAGTTTCTGCTGCCTGATCTGGTTTAGCGTTCATGGAGATATCCTTTTTTAATGTGTTCGTAAATTATAGGGGAACAGAAATTCTTTCGCCACCTTTAAAATACTTTTTTCCGAACCATAACGCAACATCCACCAAAAAAACTATCACCGGCATTTTCACCAGCGAGTGATAACAGCGGTAAATATTTCTCCGAAGTTAAGCTCAAAAATTGTTATGGCAACAGCAATTGACAGTTGAAAATCATTGCGGAATTTTTATTCTGACAGCATATTAATTTCATTGAATTAGACGAAATGGAAATTATAATAACACTGATAAAATAAATCCTCGATGCTTTGCTAAACACCGAGGATAAGAGAAGATCACGTATAGATTTGAATATATTTTGAAGGAGTATGTGAATCAATGTGTATTAATCAACCTTTTGAGCCTTCAAATTTATTTTTCCTTTGTTTGCAAGCCTTGTGAGAAAATAGGTAACACTTTCACGCGAGAGTTTAAAGTGCTCGGCAATCTTTTCTATCTCATTGATTTTAGTTTCTTGAACATAACTCAATATTTCGTCTTCAATCTGAACTGCCCATTCTTCGAAAAGTTGACGTACTTCGGGAGTTGCAAATGTAGCCAGTTCACTCGTTTTACTTATGGAGGACATCATCTTCTTGCACATGTCCCAGGGCATTTCCATCTGTCCTTCTGAACTGTCGCCATTCCCCTTTGCAGATTTCATCATCCCCATGGGACCTTTGCCGCCCATAATCATACTCATCATGTTCATCATCGGCGAGCCTGTTCCGCCTCCCATCATAGAGCCCATTATGTTCGGCAACATGGTTTGCATCATCGTTTGTTTCTCTTCACCTGTCATAGTGCCCATAAATTTCCCCATCATGTCTTCCATTATCTTTTGCTTCTCCTCGGGCTTCATGCCTTCGAAGAATTTGTTCATCATTTGATCCATCATGACACCTTTTTCCTCCGATGTCATTTTCCCCATTATGAAGTCTGCCATTTTATTTTTGATACCCATTGTCGATTCCTCCTATGATTATTTGCTGTTAAAATATTTCATCCATTGTTCGCGGCAGGAAAACATATTTTCTTTTGTCCTTGTTTTACCATTTGCGTTAATTTGAAGTTCTGAAAAAACACCGAGAGCATCGAGCATCCGTACATCCGATAATTCATAGTAGACAAACGGCCCTTCCCGCTTTGTCTTCAGGATATTCTGCTCCCTCAGCACTCGAAGATGGTGTGACGCGAGCGGCTGGGATAACCCCGACATCCCAACGATTTCTGAAACAGAGCGGCTTTGGTCACCGATGATACGAATAATTCGCAGTCTGTTTGCATCACCGAGCGTTTGAAAAAGATTCTGTAATTTTACGCCATCATCCATATCAATATATACTTATATAAACGTGTGTTTATATGATAACGAGAAAATATTGCTTTGTCAAGTTATTTTTATTTCAATGGTACAAACAGATGAAACACGAGGCTGATTTTAGAAAAGGAATCCTGATGGAGTTTCCCTGCTGCTTAATCTTTTTTCCTTACGATCCTCTATACAACTACATCACTTCTGAAGTATCTCTTCTTAAACCATAAAGAAACATTGACCAAGCTGATGAGTACTGGAACTTCAACCAGCGGACCTATGACAGCCGCAAATGCAACTCCTGAGTTAATCCCGAACACTGCGATTGAAACTGCTATTGCCAATTCAAAGTTATTGCTCGCAGCGGTAAAAGAAAGCGTCGCAGACTTTGCGTAATTGGCTCCGGATTTCTTTGCAAGATAAAACGAGATTAAAAACATCAGCACAAAATATACGACGAGTGGAATCGCGATTCGAATGACATCAAATGGAATCTTAACGATGTATTCTCCTTTCAGCGAAAACATAACGACGATAGTGAACAACAGTGCGAGTAAGGTGAGTGGTGAAATCTTTGGAATAAACTTCTGCTCATACCATTGTTTGTTCTTCACTCTAAGCAATGTGAACCTTGTGATGATGCCGGCAATGAAGGGAATACCAAGATAGATAAAAACACTTTTTGCTATTTGTCCTATCGTGATATCGACTGCGAACGTTCGCAAACCAAGCCAAGTAGGAAACACGGTGAGAAACACGTAAGCATATACCGAGAAGAATAACACCTGAAAGATCGAATTGAATGCGACAAGTCCTGCGGCGTACTCTGTATCGCCTTTTGCCAATTCGTTCCAGACAATCACCATTGCAATACATCGAGCAAGGCCAATCATAATGAGACCAGCCATATACTCCGGATATCCTCGAAGAAATATTACCGCAAGGATGAACATCAATACAGGTCCAACAAGCCAGTTCTGTATGAGTGAAAGTGTCAACAAGCGTACATTCTTGAACACATCGCCAAGTTCTTCATACTTCACTTTGGCGAGCGGCGGATACATCATCAGAATTAAACCTAGTGCTATCGGGATATTCGTTGTCCCACTCTGGAATGAATTCCAGAATTGTACAATTCCCGGAAAAAAATAACCGGAAAAGACACCAATGAACATTGCTAGGAATATCCAGAGTGTTAAGAATCTATCTACAAATGATAATTGCTTTGTTAGAGAAGTCATCGTGTATGTTCTCTTCCTTATTCAATATTCTTTATTGTGTTAATTACAGCATGGACCTTCATCTGGGCCGCCACATGTTGGAGCCGTTCCATTAAATGCACCTTGAATAATTCCAGCGGCACATCCGCATCCATCTCCAACATCAAGTAGAATCGCTCCTTGCGGACAGTTCTTTTTACATGCGCCACATTCCATGCAAAAATCACGGCCGATAATATGAACCTTTTTACCTTTCATTTCAAAAACTTCATGCGGACATACTTTAATACACATACCGCAGTTATTGCACTTTTCCTGGATCAGCTGGAGTGTGATAACCTCAGAATAATATCTTAGTCTGTTCATAGGATTAACTTCCTGAGAATGTACCATTAAGAATGATGAGAATCGCTGCAATGACCACGGAAACAATTTGAATTGGTACTGCAATTTTTATTTCTTTCTTAACTCCTGCGAGTGATGTGAATGTTGACGCTCCGGTAAAATTCATCGCAAGAAACGAGGAAATGCCGGAAAGAAGAAAGAATATCATAGGGGTAATGAAGATGGTGTTTTCAAATATCTTTCCCAATACAATAATCGACGATACAATGACTCCCATGAGGAATCCTTTAAAAGAAAAACTGCGGAAGAAAAGATATGGAAGGAGTAGCGGTGTTAAGACTATTCCAGAAATATACCCTACGAAAATTATTTGTGAAAGGAAAAGTGTATGCACATATGCCTGTCGGAGAGAAAATCCGTCTGCATTGATTCCTGAAAGAATAGAAAAGAATATCAGCAATAAGCCGAGGTATCGCAGATTATAGACGAGATCATTTGGAATAAGTTTTAAACGATCATACCATTCGAAATGTACTCGCCGCATTTCTTTCGTTGCTTTGTGGCCGGCACGGATGAATGACTGAATATCCGAAGCTCTCACCGGACCATAGATGATTGTAAAACCGGAAGATTCTTTAACCTGATGCGCCGCAACACCAACCGCGCTAAGTTGTGGAAGGATAACCCGCTTATGCCGGACGATTTTATCAATTGAAGTTACGTGTATCCGATAGATAAGTTCTTTCGTTCCGAAAGTTCCTTTCCCGGCTGAACACCAGACATTCACTCCTTTAGTATCCAATACCAGAAGCCATACATTCAGTCCATTAAGATTTTTACGCACGGTATCAAAAGAGAGTTTATAATTTGCTGTAACGAGAACATCAGATTGTTCATTCGGTGTGCCAATAGCGTACAATCCCGGATTGACACGGTAACTATCTCGACGAATTCCCCAGCGGACTCTGAACGCGCCAAGGTAATCTTTCCAGTCAAGTCGTGTTGCAATTTGTGGAAATTCACCTACCTTCGTTTGAATACTACCAACGATGTAGTGCTTTGAATCTCGAACTGGACTATCGCTAACGTTTTGGCAATCACATCCATCGTCAGGAACTTTTAACTGGAGAGATACAAATTCATTGGAATTCCCGCAACCGCATTTCTGATTCGAACTATCCATATTCTATCCTTGACTATCTTTCAGCTTCGATTGATAAAATTCAAAAAACTTTTCTTTGATTTCATCCCGCACGCGGCGGAATACTGCAAGCACTTCTTCCTCTATACCGGTTGCTTCTGCCGGATCATCAAACCCGATATGGAGCCGATGCATTACTTTTCCAACAAAGATCGGACAAGCTTCTTTTGCATGATCACACACTGTGATGACATAATCGAACGGTTCACTGGTGAATTGATCAACCGATTTCGGATGACCGCCACCGATGTCTATGCCGATTTCTTTCATAACCTGAATTGCACGTGACGATACATGTGTTGCCGGATTCGTTCCTGCAGAAAAGACTTCCAGCGTCGAGTCGAGGGATCTCAGAAACGCTTCTGCCATTTGGCTTCTGCAGGAATTGCCTGTGCAGAGAATAAGTATTCTTGTTTTCATACAACTCTCCATCATTGTAATTCAAGTATCATACAGACCGCGGAATTGCAGCAACCTCCGCCGAATTGCGATGACTTTTTCATTGCATCATTTGTAATAGCAGATCGATCCACTGTCATAAATCCTTTCTTAGCAAAGAATTTCGGAGCTGTTTCTGTAAGCAGCACTATTCTCTTTACATTTTTCTGTTTTGCCAGCGATATCATCCAATCTACCAATTGTGAACCAACTTGTTTCTTCTGCAACGAAATTGGCACAGCAACAGATCGGAGCAAAACATCTTCGCCGTAATATTCAAATCCCGCAACGCCAGCGATGGCTTCATTATTAATTGCGAGATAGAAGTCAGTTATTGATGTTCCGACAGTTTCTGTTGGAAGTTTATGACTTTCCAGAAGCGAACGAATAGCTGTACAATCTCTTTCTGTTGCCTGACGAAATGAGATGTTCATGGTTTTTCCGCATAAACTGTTATACTAAATATCCCAATTTTACTTTTCTTATATTCTCGTAATTGATCTATTGTAAGAAATTTAGCAAGTATTTCGTTGGGAACATCGATCTTTCGATCCTTTTGAATAGTTATTTTAATGAAACCAGCTTCTTTGATGATGCGCAGGTACTCTTCTTTTTGAACTGCACCGGAGATACATCCGGCATATAACGTTGCCTCTTTGCGCAAATCATCCGGAAGTTCTCCTTGCAAAACGATATCCGAGATGCTGAAATGCCCGCCTTGTTTGATAATGCGGAATGTTTCGGCAAATGCTTTCTGCTTGTTTGGCACGAGGTTCATCACACAATTGCTTACAACGACATCGGCCACCTTGTCTTCAATCGGCATATTGTCGATATCGCCGAGACGAAATTCTACATTCTTAAATCCAAGTTTTGCCGCATTTGCTTTTGCTTTGGCGATCATTGCTTCCGTCATATCGATCCCGATGACAAGACCGGTTTCGCCGACAATAGAGCGCGCGATAAAACAATCGTTACCCGCGCCTGAACCAAGATCGACTATAGTGTCACCCGGTTTGATTTCAGCAAACTCTGTCGGCAATCCACATCCCAATGCAAGATCGGCATCTGGAACATAACCGGGAAGTTTTTTATAGTCTTCAGCCATAATTGAAAACTCGACATTCGTGCATCCGCATCCGCTCCCGCAGCAGGAAGATTGGTTTTGTTGTTTTGATTGTTTGGCAATGGCTCCGTATTTCTCTTTTACCATTTCTTTTATTTCTTGTTCTGTGTTCATATATATTCTCCAATAATTATATATCGCAATATTACGATTGATTAGGGTAAAAAAATATCAGCAACAATTTTTTACATCAATAAGAAATTGAGACAGGAGCTGTTTCGCCTCGCTCCATGCTTTCTGGTTAATGCAATAACAGACTCGCGGTCCCTCAATATCACCTTTAATAAGGCCGATACGTTTCAGCTCGGCAAGATGCTGCGAAACAGTTGCCTGAGACAGTGGAAGTTCTTCGACGATGTCGCCGCAGATGCACGTATTCTTCTTGGCGAGAAATTCGAGGATCGCGATACGTGCCGGATGTGCCAGGGCTTTCGCCAGATCAGCGAGGCGATTTTGGCTATTGCTGAAAGCTTCTTTCTTTGATGTTCCCATAGTTATTATATCGTAATAATACGATAAAGGTTTCATTAAAACAAGCATTAGAAAAAATAATTATCGAAACGCCGAAACCCAAACCGGACATGATGTGATGTCGAAACAATAAAAAACTCCGGTCTCCCGGAGATAACAACCCAAACCGGAAAACCGGAGATATGTAAACCATCCTTCATTCCCACCGTGCGAGAGAGAATAGACGGAAATTCATTTTTCAATATGCTACGATCGTATTTTTAATCCATAATTTTTCTCAGAAACGCTGGACGCTCTGAATCGGACTTATCAATCTTTTCGCGCATACCAACTTCGCGAAGCGGTGTATTTGGAATTTCCACACCGCGCCGTGCATAGGTCGGCACATCGAACCGTTGAAGTTCGGTAGGACCAACCGGCACATGATCAATTAATTTTGCAGTTGGTTTTGCAGTCCGCTGGATCGCCGCTGCGCGTTTGTTGAATCCTGTCGCAATGACGGTCACCATAATTTCTTCCGTCATGTTTTCGTCGATGACAGTACCGAGGATGACATTCGCCTCTTCGCCTGCTGCTTCATGGATGATCTTTGTTGCTTCATCCACTTCCATAAGACTGAGTTCCTTACCGCCTGTGATGTTGATAAGAATACCCTGCGCACCAGCGATGGAAACACCTTCAAGCAATGGACTGGAAATTGCCATTTGCGCTGCTTCCGTTGCCCGATTATCGCCAGTCGCAATACCGGTGCCCATTAACGCGTCACCCATTTCTTTCATGATCGTGCGGACATCGGCGAAGTCCACATTGATGTATCCGGGAACAGTGATAACTTCCGATATTCCGCGGGTCGCATTATAGAGTACCTGATTTGCTATCTCGAATGCTTCCATGATTGGGGTTCGGCGATCAATGAGATCGAGAAGCTTCTGGTTTGGAATGACGATGAGTGTATCGACATTCTTTTTCAGCTCTTCAATTCCTTCTATGGCTTGTTCGTTTCGTTTTTTCCCTTCACTGCTAAATGGTTTTGTAACGATGCCGACTACCAGCGCGCCAACGCTCTTTGCAATATTTGCCACCAATGGTGCACCGCCGGTTCCAGTGCCGCCACCCATTCCTGCAGTAATGAAAACCATATCGCAGCCGCTTAGCGATTGGGCAATCTCTTCTCTGTCCTCTTCAACGGCACGGAAACCGATGCTGGGATCAGAACCCGCGCCGAGTCCGCGTGTGAGATTTTTGCCAATTTGAAGTTTGTGCTCAGCTTTGCTGTGCTCCAATGCTTGAAGGTCTGTATTGATAGAAACAAAGTCGACGCCGGTAAGTCCTTTGTCGATCATGCTATTGACGGCATTGCCTCCGCCTCCGCCAACACCAATGACACGAATTTTTGCTCCTCTACCAGATGGGATATCAAGTTCGATAGGCACGGTATATTCTCCTTTTGTTAGTTTGTTGTTTTTTAGTAATTACTAATTCTATTACACGACACAGTCGGCAGACTACAGAATGCAGACTGAAACTTAATCTTTAATGATTGTTCGTTGAAAACCTATAAGCATTGCAATGATTTCATCAATTTGTTCAAACAGATATTTATGTTGTTGTTCAGTGGTATATTTACTTTCTAAAGCAATATCAACACATCCGATACACTCATGAGCAGAACGGATTGCATAATCTAAGAACTTAGCGAATTCCTTATTCGATCGATTACCTGCACCCTCCGCAATATTAAGCACGATTGAATCTACAGCTCTTTTGAATTGAGACGTCAGCGAGAATAATTCTCTCTTTGGAAAATCATTTGTCACTTTTCGAACGTCCATACTTAACGATAATCCTTTTTGATATACCTGTAATTTTCTAAAATTATGCATGGCTCTATCTTTTTTCTGTCAGCTGCAATATGTTTTTCTGCTGGTTCGTTTACAATTCATCAAACCATGATTTCATTTTTTGGAAAATTGTTTTCCCTTTTCCATCTTGAATAACGGCTTTCACTCCAGACCTGTCCCGATTTTTCAGCTCATGCATCACTAATCCAACGCCGGTTGCATAAATAGGATTTTCAATTTCCCGTACGAGTCCCGAACTAAAGCCGCCAGGTATTCCGATTTTCACGGGCATGCCCAACACTTCTTTGGCAAGGTCAGCGGTTCCTTTGATAAGCGAGCCGCCGCCTGTAAGAACCACGCCGGCAGATAGATGTTTGGAATATCCGGATCGTTTGATCTCCATCGCGGCAAATTCGAGAATCTCTTCCATCCGCGGTTGTATGACTTTACAGAGAAGCCGTTTGTCAATATCTATCGGCGCACGGCCGCCAATACCTGGAAGCTGAATCGGCTGGTTATCCACAATTGCCGGTTCATAGGTAAAACCGTATTCGACTTTCGTTCTTTCTGCTTGATCTGTCAGGATACCAAAGCCTTTGCGAATGTCGTCTGTTACTTTTTTGCCGGCAATACCGATGACAGCGGTATGACGGATTGTGCGCTCTTCAAAGACAGCGAGATCCGTTGTGCCTCCTCCAATATCCAGCAGCGCCACACCGACTTCCTTTTCTTCATCATCCAATACCGCATAACTTGATGCAAGCGGTTCGAGCACCATATCGTTGACATGCAAACCGGCGCGTTGAACACATTTATAAATATTTTGTGCCGCTGTCACAAGTCCTGTGATGATATGAACAACTGCCTCCATCCGCACGCCGGACATGCCAACCGGATCATAAATTCCATCTTGCCCATCAACAATAAATTGCTGAGGGATAACGTGAATAATTTTTCTGTCGAGCGGAAGCGCGACTCGTTTTGTATCTTCGATCAACCGATCAACATCTTCCTGCGTGATTTCATTCTCCGGCCTGCTGATACTGATGACACCGCGACTTTGAAAGCTTTGGATATGATCACCTGCGATGCCAACTGTAACGGTCGTGATCTTCACACCAGATTGTTGTTCGGCATCCAGCACCGCTGCTTGAATGGAGCGAACAGTTTTTTCAATGTTCGTCACAACGCCGCGCGTCAATCCTTCCGACGCGCTTTTACCGATGCCAAGAATTTTCAATTTACCGGGATAATTATCATCCGGCGATGCGACAATTGCGCATACTTTCGTTGTGCCAATATCTAAACCGACTGCAATATCTTGTTCCATGCTACATCCTTATAGTCAATAGTTCTTCCATCAGAGATTTGCCGCTACAGGCTTTTAGTCGCTGACGGTTCGGGTTTCCAACGCGCAACAATTTGATCTTGATAGCGCAAATCTACATACTGCAATAATTGTGTACCGCGTGTGCGCACTACGCTGTTCCAAAAAGTTTCTAACCGCACGAGCTTGCTTGGCATTTCATCGCGCCCGAAGATAATAGGTACGCCGCCTTCTGCTGAATAAACTACAATGTCACCGCCATTCCGCACTTGCACTTCTGAAATATTGTGATACATCGGACGATTCACAGTCTTCATTGTGGCAAGTAGCTGCAATGCTTCGATGACATCCGGCTGTTTGATGATTGAACCTAATGCCATCGGTTCGACTGCCGAAATTCCACTAATCATTGGCAGATCAAACAATCTGTGCGATATACTTCTTGGAAGCACCACTCCATTTTCATCCAAGTACATTGTCTCGGGGCGATTCACTATTGCAATTGGAACACGCTCCACAACTTGAATGTGAATGGAGTTAGGGAGACTGCGTTCCACCAGCGCATCTTTTATATAATGATGACTCATTACATTCCGTTGAATTGCCGTTAAATCAACTTTATACAGAAGCGCATCCATCTGCACTTGTGTAAGTTGAAGAATCTCATTTTCCCCGACAATTCGGTTGCCATCAATTTTAATCTGTTTTATTTTCAGACTTGATTTCCATGCGTTCGCACCAAATACAAGACAAATCGCAATGGTGATGAGCACCAACACTCCGGCAGTTTTAGATTTCATTTCGCTCATGCTGCTTCCTTTGCGAAGTTCGAAAACCCAACCATCTTTACTTCTAGCTCCAACATCAAACCGGAATTCTGATATACCGTGCGCTTTATCAAATCTATCAGTCTCACGATATCTACTGCTTTTGCATTGCCAAGGTTGACGATGAAGTTGGCATGCTTTTCTGAAATCTGAGCATCGCCTACGCGCTTGCCTTTGAGTCCGGCTTGCTCAATCAACTTAGCCGCAAATGTATTCGGCGGATTTTTGAACATACTGCCGAGATTTGGATACTCGAGCGGCTGTGTTTCATTGCGTTTGAGAATGAACTCCCGGCGTATTGCTGAAAGCTTTTCTTTATCTCCATGTTGTAGTTGGAATGCTGCGCCTAACACAACATCAGCAGCAAAACGAGAGCGGCGATACGAAAAAGATTCTTCATCTTTTCGAATTCGCTGAACAATGCCATCATGAATAACTTCCACTTCTACCAGATGATCTGCAATTTCTCCACCATGCGCACCGGCGTTCATTGCCACCGCGCCGCCGATCGTGCCTGGAATTCCTGCAAGCATTTCTACGCCGGCAAGTTCATTCTGGATGCAGAAATCCACGAACTTGGTTAATCGCACGCCAGCCTCAGCGAACACTAAACTATTTTCCATGCGGATGCCTGAAAGCGAATTTTCAATATTGAGGACAGCCCCGCGAACTCCTTCATCGCTGATAAGCACGTTGCTGCCGCGTCCAAGCATTATCCAGGAATAGTGATTCACACGGAAATATTCGACAATGGAACTCAAATCATTCTTGTCCGCTGGTTCGATATAGAAATCCGCAGGCCCGCCGACTTTCATCCATGTGTACTTTGCCATTGGCACATCGACAGCAATGTTCCCGCGAAGAAATTTCTGTATGTCGGTTAATGAAATCATTTTAATGGCAAATGGAAAAAGTCAAAAGTAAAAATCACTTTCTCCTTTTTACTTACTACTTTTTACTTGTTTAAGAAATTCTTCACCGTATTTCCAGATATCACCCGCACCCATCGTAATGATAATGTCACCGGATCTGACGATGGATTTAAGAAATGCAGGAACCTGTTTCTTATCTGAAACATAATGAACATCTTTGTGTCCAAACTGCTTCGCCGCATTCACGATCAACTCGCCGCTCACTCCTTGAATCGGTTCTTCACGCGCCGGATAGACATCCGTTACAACGAGCACATCGGACAAGAGAAACGACTTGCCAAAGTCTTCATAGAAATCACGAGTGCGGCTGTAGAGGTGCGGTTGAAATACACACACGACACGGCGGCGCCAGCCGGCTTTTACACCGGAAAGTGTTGCCCTGCATTCGGTTGGATGATGTGCATAGTCGTCATAGACCGCAATGCCATTTACTTCGCCTTTCTTTTCCCATCTGCGATAGACACCGGTAAACTTTTCAATGCCTGATTTAATTTTCTCAAATGGAACACCAAGCTCTAACCCGACGGCAATTGCACCAAGTGAATTCTGCACGTTATGCTTGCCCGGTACTTGAAGGGTGATTATACCGAGCTCTTTATTGCCATGTAGAAGCGCGAAGGTTGTGGTATTATCTTTATGCCGGATATCAACTGCTTGCACATCTGCTTGAGAATTGAGCCCATACGTAATAATTTTTTTCTTGCTGAGATTTGGCATGACATCCAAAAGCGCAGGCTCATCGAGGCAGAGAACAATAAATCCATAAAACGGCACTTTATTAGCGAATTGAATAAACGCGCTTTTGATATCTTCGAGATCTCGATAGCAATCAAGATGATCGGTCTCGAGCGTTGTCAGTACGGCAATAGTCGGCGAGATAGACAAGAACGACCGATCAAACTCATCTGCTTCTACTACAATAAATTCTCCGCGTCCAAGCCGTGCATTCGTTCCGCCAAGTCCGCTTAATTTTCCACCGACGATAACGGTCGGATCAAGTCCGCCTTCCATCAGAACGAGACTTGTCATCGATGTCGTTGTCGTTTTACCGTGAGTGCCGGCAATTCCTATACCATATTTCAAACGCATTACTTCTGCAAGCATTTCTGCTCTTCGTACAATGGGAATCTTCCGCCGCTGTGCTTCAAGAATCTCCGGATTGTCCGGCTGTACAGCAGATGAATAAACAACTGTGTCAACGTCGTTTGCAATATTGCTTGCACGATGTCCTTCAAATGTTATAGCGCCGAGATTTTGGAGGCGTTCGGTGACTTCGGAAAGTGCGCGGTCAGAACCGCTGACCTTGAATCCCTGATCGAGTAAGATTTCCGCAATACCACTCATGCCGATGCCGCCGATGCCGATAAAATGTAATTTTCTTATTGAACTAAACATCTAGTACTCTTTCATTAAACACTTCTGCATTCACAATTATTTTGCCAATTCAAGAATTCGTTGTGCAATTACTTTTCCAGCGTTCGGTTTCCCGATTTTGCGGCTTTCTTCTCTCATTTGTTTAAGTCTTTTTTCATCGTTCATAACCGAAATAATTACATCTTTTAATTTCAACTTGACATCTCGATCTGCGATCATTACTGATGCGCCGGCATCGACCAATGTCTGCGCGTTGAATGTCTGATGATCGGCAGCAGCATGCGGATAAGGAATCAAGACCGATGCTTTGCCGAGCCGAGTTAATTCGGCCAGTGTTGTAGCACCAGCACGACAGACAACCACATCGGCGGCCGCGTATGCATATTCCATGTTATCAATGAATGGATGCACCCAGCAATTCTTCATCGCTGCCATTTCCTTCGCCAACCCAGCATCTGTATTTCCTGTCTGCCAGATCAATTGAATATTGGATTCGATAAAATCGTTCACTAATAATTTTACCGCCTGATTGATAGAGGCGGCACCGAGACTTCCGCCAAACATAAACACGGTTTTTTTCGATGGATCAAGATTGAAAAATTTTATTCCATCCTCACGCGATACTATTCCAAGCACATCGCGCGTCGGTGTGCCTGCCAATTCGATATTGTCTTTTCGTTTCAACCAACGAGCCGTAGCACTAAACGCAGTGAAGATTCTCGTTGCTCTCGTTGACAGCATCCGTGTTGTAATTCCAGGAAAACTGTTCGACTCATGAACAACCATTGGTATTCCCAACAACGATGCAACATACAAAACCGGCCCGCACACATACCCACCGGTTCCAATAACAATATTCGGCTGAAACCGCTTCATGAGAAAGAACGATTGCACAAACGACACAACAACTTTTATCGGAAACAGCAAGTTGTCCATCCGTAAACCACGATGAAATCCGCTGATCCAAATGAACGATAGCGAATATCCGTGTTGAGGAACAACGCGCGCTTCAATTTTTTCTTTCGTGCCGACAAATATGATTTCTGCATCTGGCCTCAGCTTTTTTATTTCATCTGCAATAGCAATTGCCGGAAACACATGCCCGCCGGTTCCGCCAGCTGCTATGAGAATTTTTAGTCGCTCGTTCGACACGCTTCAATACACTTTTCCGAGTCCGGTCTCTGATCCAAGCATCTCCACGTTTCCCTTTTCTGTTTTTGCAATGCGTGGATGTAAATCCGTATGTGCTGAAATATTCAGTAACACGCCGATGGAAAATGCCGACAACATAAGAGACGAACCGCCATAACTGATAAATGGCATCGGCAAGCCGGTGGTGGGAAGAAGTCCCAGCGCCACACTTGCATTGACTAATGCATACAATGTAATCGTGCTTGCAATTGCAATGGCAAGAAATCTGGCGAAATCATCCTTTGCATGTTTTGCAATCCTAAAACCGCGCAGCATCACAAAGAGAAACACACCAAGGACAAGAAGTGTACCGACCAATCCGTACTCTTCTCCAACAATTGAATACACAAAGTCGTTGTACGATTCCGGCAAAAACAAATCTCGCTGCCGGCTTTCGCCTGGACCGACCCCGAATAAACCGCCGTTGCCAAAACCGATAATACCCTGCCAGAGTTGATAATTATGCTGTCCCTTCGGATCTCCATGCACGAAATGCATGATGCGCTCAAGTTGGTATGGACGCTTTAGCACATATGCCATAAAAAACACATAGAGAACGAACAAACAGACGGCAACGAAAATCATTCCAAAAAGGTGTGTCATCCTCACGCGTCCGACAAATAAAAGGATAATCGTCAGCGCGAACAACATCATTCCAGTACTCAAATTCGGTTGTGCTAATACCAAACCTGTTACGAGTCCGATCCAAATGATAATTGGAAGAAATCCTTTTTTAAAATCTTTTAGAAGTTCGCCCTTTGTCGCCATCAACAAACTTATGTGAAACAGAAGGGCAAACTTTGCAAATTCGGACGGCTGAAATCCTAATCCGCCAAAACGCAGCCAGCGCACAGCACCCTTGGTTTCACCGCCAAGCACGAACGTCACCGCGAGAAAGAGCACAGCAATAATGAGAGCTGGTTTGGTGAATTTTTTGTAGATGTTGTAAGGAATACTTAGCCCCACAAATAATGCAGTAATACTTAATAAAATTTTTATTGCATGCAGATCAAGATAATGACTCTGCGTGTCGAAGCGTTTGAATGACCACTCCGCGGATGCACTGTACACCACACCGAGACTTGTGATCATGAGTCCTAGTACGACAATGAGCAGCCAGATGTCGATATGATTGCGTTGTACCTTGAGCATCTTATAATTTGTTCACCAATTGTTTAAATACTTCACCACGGTGTTCGTAATTCCTAAACCAATCAAACGAAGCACAGGCGGGAGAAAGGAGAACCACATCTCCTGGTTGTGCAAGAAAGCGAGCTGTATCAACAGCTTCCTCCATCGAGGATGCCTTTTTAACCACTGTTGCACCTTTGAACGACTGTTCAACAAGGTTTGCCGATTCGCCAATTGCGACAATTGCTTTTACCTGTTTGCGTGCAAGTTCTATTAATCTGGAATAATCATTTCCTTTATCGCGTCCGCCCAAGAACAGCACTATTGGTTCTTTAAATGATTGTAAGGCGAACCACACCGAATCGACGTTTGTTGCTTTTGAATCGTTGTAGTAACTGACATCGTTGAGTTTGCGAACAAACTCAAGGCGATGCTCTACACCTTCAAATGTTTTTAACGTTGACTGAATCGACGTTGTATCAACCTCAAGCAATTGCCCGACAAGGACTGCTGCCATCGAATTGTACAGATTGTGCATGCCCTTGATAAAAATCTGGTCGATATCAATGATTTCAGTTCTAGTCCCACTGATGGAGGTGACGAGTTTGCCATTTTCAACGAACGCTCCTTTGTTCAACTTCTTTTGCACACTCAAACCAATCTTGCAGCACTGTGCCTGCACAACTAATTTATTTGTCCATGCATCATCTGCATTATAGATAAGCACGTCGTCTGCTCGTTGATTTTTAAACACGAGTGCTTTCGAAGCAGCATATTTTTCCATCGAGTGATCATATCGGTCCATATGATCCGGAGTGATATTGAGCAGGACGGAAATCTTAGGCCGGAACGTGTCTATGTAGTCTAATTGAAAACTGCTCACTTCCAGAACAGCAATATCTGTCTCAGCCAATTCCAAAACGATAGATGAGAATGCCGTTCCAATGTTACCAGCAACAATGTGTTTTTTCGCTGCATCGCTCAGTATCCTTCCCGTTAATGTTGTGGTTGTCGTCTTTCCGTTACTGCCGGTGATTGCCACGATAGGTGCTCGACAAAACCAACTACCGACTTCAAGTTCACTAACGACTTTGATTTTTCGCTTTTGTGCTTCCAGAACTATCGGTGCATTGCTGGGCACACCGGGACTAATGACCATCAACTCACATTCATAAACACGGTCGCTATGCTTCCCAATTTCATAATCAATTTTTTCTGCTTGGAGCTTGAGAACAAAGGATTGGAGCCTATCTGCGACAGCAGAATCACTGACAAATACATTTGCGCCATGCGATTTTAATAACGTCGCAACAGCCACACCACTACGCTCCGCACCGATAACAGAAACTTTTTTATTTTGCAGAAGATTGATATCCATTACGAAAATTATCGCACCTTAAATGTTGCGAGACTTAAAATCATTAACAGAATGGCGATGATATAAAATCGTGTAACAATCTTCGGTTCCGGCCAGCCAAGCATTTCAAAATGATGATGAATCGGCGCCATCTTAAACACGCGTCTGCCTTCACCATATCGATTCTTCGTATATTTGAAATACATGCGCTGAATAATAACCGAGACAGTTTCCATTAAAAAAATTCCACCGAGTGTCGGCAAGAGTAATTCTTTTTTGATCAGAACACACATAGCGCCAATAATACCACCGAGTGCAAGTGAGCCCGTATCGCCCATAAATACTTGTGCAGGATGCGAATTAAACCAAAGAAATCCAAGCGCTGCGCCGCTGATTGCTGCGCAGTAAATAGCAAGCTCGCCGTTGCCGCGCAGAAATGGAATCGTCAAGTACTGACTCCAAACTGCATGTCCGGAAACATACGTGATAATAGCAAGTGTCCCACTGACTATTCCGACAGTGCCTATAGCAAGGCCATCAAGTCCATCTGTGAGATTCACCGCATTCGACGTTGCTGTAATGATAAAGATTACCACCGGAATGTAGAACACTCCTAAATTCCACTCTAAGTTTTTCATGAACGGCACTGTCGTGCTCGATTTGAATGGCACGAGAGTTTGATCAATCCATTGCGGAAAGAAGTATATAACACTTCCAACCACTAAGCCGACGAATACTTGCCCAACAATTTTATATTTGCCGATAAGCCCTTTAGGTTTTTTTCGAACGACTTTGAGGAAGTCATCTAAAAATCCGACCGTACCAAGCGTGATGGTAACAAACAGTATGAGCAAGATGTACCCATTCTTCAAATCTGTCCAGAGCAGGGCAGGGATGATTACTGATAAGAGCACAATCAATCCACCCATTGTTGGCGTGCCGGCTTTTACCAAATGTGTTTTAGGCGCTTCAAGTTTTGCCGACTCACCGATTTGGTAATCACGAAGTTTGCGGATTATCTTTGGCCCGAGCCAGAATGAAATAATCAACGCCGAGATTGCAGCGGCGGCGGCACGAAATGTAATGTATTGGAATACTCCAAAGCCGGGAACGTTGAATGTTTTGTGCAGATATGTGAAAAGATAGAACAACATGTATTAGATTCCTGCCTTTGTTGCCAGCTGTTCGCTGAGATTCATAATAACTTCTTCCATTTTCATTCCGCGCGATCCTTTGATAAGAACAATATCACTATTGGCGAGCGTATGCGTCAAGTATTCTGTGAGCGCAGATTTATTTTCAAAATGCGCTTTAGTTTCCACCGAAGCAGCATCGTGAATGGATTTTGAGAGCGGACCGAATGTGAGAAGGATGTCAACTCCGTATCGCGCCGTATTTTTTCCAATCAGCCGGTGAAGCTCTTCTGCTTGGTTTCCGAGTTCCAACATATCTGCGAGAACAGCAATTTTCTTTCCCGTTGCTTTCATCGTCTGCAAGGTTGTTAATGCTGCAAGTGTTGAATCAGGGTTTGCATTATATGTATCATTCAGAATCGTTATATTTGCTATGCGTTGAAGCTGCATTCGCTTGCTGGGGGATTGGAAGGACGTAAGCGATTTCTGAATATCAGCGAGCGACACATTCATCTTTAACCCAACGGCCGCAGCAGCAAGGGCATTCTGAGCATTATGTTCGCCAGAGACTCCTATTGTGATATTGATGGCCTTCTTGCCTCTCGGCTTTACCTGCAGCAAGGCCTGTGCATTGGCATTGAACGATTCAATTATTCCTTTGACAGAAACTCCACGTGCACGGATTCCAAAACTTACTGTTCTTCTATTTTTTTTGGATAAACGAACAAGATGCTTGTCATCTGCATTAAGAAAAATAAGACCATGGTGCTTTGCAATCCAAACGAACAACTCGCCTTCCGATTTTGCAACACCTTCCAACGAACCAAAGAACTCTAAATGTTCCTTGCCTATATTTGTGACGATCCCATGAGTCGGTTCTAGAACAGAACACAAGTAGTCAATTTCACCGGGATGATTTGTACCGATCTCGATAACCGCAATTTCGTGTTTCTTTTCCAATCTTAAGATCGTCTGCGGTACACCGATATGATTGTTCAGATTTCCTTCTGTGCAGAGCACATGATATTTAGTTCCAAGCACATTCCTGATCATTTCCTTTGTTGTTGTCTTACCATTTGACCCGCCTATGGCAATGACCGGAATATCAAATTTGCGGCGATAAATGTTTGCAAGTTTTCCTAACGCTTGAATCGTGTTCTCGACAACAAGACGTGGAATATTTATACTGACCATCATTGAGGCGTTTGCTTCTGCCCAGCGGTGTTCCACAACAATACCGACCGCGCCCGCTTCGATTGCTTTAGAGATGAAGTTGTGTCCATCAAACTGATCGCCTCGAACAGCCAAGAATAATTCGCCTGCCTTAACTGTACGCGAATCTATGGATATGCCACTAACTTTTAAATTCTTCAGACCATCAAAACCGATTGTTTTGAGGTGTGGTATTGCCAGTATATCGGATTTTGTCAGTTTCATGAGAGAAGCTTTTCTACAACTTCGCGGTCGCTAAAATGTTTTTTTTCTTTGCCTATTATTTGATAATCCTCATGCCCTTTGCCTGCGATGAGAATAACATCATCACGTTGGGCACACTTGATTGCGCGTTCAATTGCTGTTTGCCGGTCAACTTCGCGCAGGACGCTTGCGTGACGGATTATACCTCGCATAATGTCGTCGATAATTGCCTCCGGCGCTTCTGTCCGCGGGTTGTCTGACGTTACAATGACGAGATCGCTGTTATCACCTGCAATGCGTCCCATCATAGGGCGTTTCGTTTTATCGCGATCACCGCCTGCGCCGAACACTGTAATAATGTGTCCCCGATTTTTTTGTGGTAAAACATCGTGGATGGTTTTCAAACAATTTTCAAGGGCATCCGGAGTATGCGCATAATCGACGATAGCAGTCCATCCAGCAGGAGAAGTAATGCACTCAAATCTGCCACGTACATTTTTTAAATTCTTGATACCTGTAAGAATCTGTTCTTGCGGAAGCCCGAGCGCCATACCTGTTGCGTATGCAGCCAGAACATTATAGACATTAAACATACCAATGAGCGGTGTTGAGACTGTGCATTCTTCTTGACCATTATTGACGACGAGTGTTGTTCCGTTTATACTGAGATTGACTTCCTTAGCAAATATATCTGCTCTTGAGTTGATGCCATAGGAAATTTTCTTCGCATCAATGGAGTCGAGAAGTTGAGCTCCCCATCGATCATCATGGTTGATAACTGCGTAACTCAATGGTTTCAAGTACGCGAACAATATTTTCTTCGCCTCGAAATAGTTCTCTATCGTAGCGTGATAATCGAGATGATCCTGCGTTAAGTTAGTGAAGACGCCCACATCGAAATCTAATCCATAAACGCGGGATTGATCCAGCGCATGTGATGATACTTCCATCGAAACAGAGGTGCAGTTGTTTTCTACCATCGATGCAAACAGTTCGTTCAACTCTAAGGATTCAGGTGTTGTGTGCGTTGCCGGAATGATGTGCTCGCCAATTTTGTATTCGATGGTTCCAACCAATCCAACTTTTTCTCCCCCTGCTTCCAAAATTGCTTTCACCAAATACGATGTGGTGGTTTTTCCATTTGTTCCTGTGATACCGACCAATCTTAATTTCTTCGATGGATGATTAAAATAATTTGACGACATGAGAGCAAGCGCCTTTCGAGAATCCGGTACAACGACCTTGATGACGCCTGCGTGCATACATAACGGATCCGGAAGAACTTCATCATCTTGAAGCACAACAACCTTTGCACCTTGGTTCATGGCGGGTTGAATGAATGTATGCCCATCGTACGCCGTGCCTTTGATTGCAACGAAACAGTCACCTCGCTGAATTTTTCGTGAGTCGTACTGCACCCTACCGATTTCAACCTCATGTGTAACAACCATGCGGCCATACATTGTCTGAAATAATTTTGTAACTGTTACACCTTCAAGAAGTTGAGAAAGTTTCATCCGAACTCGATACCCTTTTAATAGGATAAAGTATTTTCTACGCCCGTTGGCAAGGAGTATAACCCCTGCCAGAAAAAATTCAAGATTAATACAGCATTGCTTGCATCATACTTCGCGGTGTGCACTGTAATACGATGCTTGAACCTGAACGTACACATTCGCCTGGTGCCGGGATCTGCTGCACGACAACACCAGATCCCTCTACTTTTATTTCAAATTCATCCGAAACAAGCCGGTTCATCGCACGACGGATGCTCATGCCACGCACGTCCGGCACGGCTATCATTCCATCAGATGAAACAAGAGATTCACCATTAAGAATAAGAGAGACACCCTCGCCTTTTTCGATTTTCTTTCCCGGCTCAGGCGTTTGCTTCATCACCATCGTACCTGTTCCAAATGTCTGGGAGTTTAATCCGTAACTTGAAAGCATCTTTTTCGCCAGTGATGGCTGGAGCATACGAACATCGGGGACAGAGACCGTACCGTTTATCGTAGATTCTTGCGCAATCACAGTACGTGAAAATTTATAGGATGTCATAATCACTCGTTCAGCAATTGACCGAAATACCGGTCCGCTTGTGCTGCCGCCATAATATCCTTTCGTCCTCGGATTATCCATCATTACCAAACATACAACTTGCGGATCTTCTACAGGAAAAAAACCGACAAACGAAGCGGTATAATTATTCTCCGCATATTTGCCGTTGAGATATTTGCGTGATGTGCCTGTTTTACCTGCAATACGTACACCGTTAATACGAGCTTCTTTTCCCGTGCCACGCTCGACCGCTCCTTCAAATGCCGAAATGAGTTCGCTCTGAGTCCGCTGTGACATTACTCGCCGAATAGCTTGAGGTTTCTGTTCAGCTGTCACTTTCCCGTCGGCATCTTTTATCTTGGCTATGACAAACGGTTTCATTAACACTCCTTTATTTGCCACGGCTGCGTATGCGCTTGCAATCTGAAGCGGTGTTGCTCCGATTTCATATCCGTACGACATAGTCTGAAGTGTTGTACCCGACCAATCATGATCACTTGGTTTCTTGAGCACCCCACGTACTTCACCGGGAAGGTCGATTCCTGTTGTCATTCCAAACCCAAAATCGCGTGCTTGACGATAAAGCTTTTCGCCGCCAATAAGCTTACCAACTTTTGCCAGCACAATGTTGCTTGACATTTCAATGGCTTCCTGAAATGTGAGATTATCAAACTCATGCGAATCGCTAATCAGGCGAAATTTGTTTCCACCGAGGGAGACCTTCATTTTTCCATGCTCGGCGTTGAACCGCATCTCTGGAGTTACAAGATTATTTTCGTACGCTGCTGTAGCCGTTACAACTTTAAACACCGAGCCCGGCTCAAACACATCGCTCACTACTCGGTTTCGTGCTGCTGCCATATCGGATGTACCAGCATCATTCGGATTGATGCACGGATAAATGGACAGCGCAAGTACTTCACCGGTTCTTGGATTCAAGATCAGCGCACAACCACCGTCGGCTTTGTTAGCCTGAACGCCTTGCTTGAGTTCTTCATCGACAATTGCTTGATATGTTACGTCGATCGTGAGACAAATATTTTTTCCGTTCATCGGTTCGCGACGCGGATAATCTGCGGATGGGCGCACGCGCCCTAAACCATCACGCTGCATCATGACCGAACCGTTCACGCCTTTCATCTCGCTGTCATATTGCAACTCGATTCCCGAGATACCTTTATTGTCAATATTTGTAAATCCAAGCAGCGCGCCGGCAAGTTCATCGTAATGATACAACCGCTTCGATTCGTTCATCATCACGATACCTTCCAACTTTGCCGATTCTACACGGCGTGCAATTTCTGGTTTCACTCTGCGTTCAAGCCAGACAAATCGCTTATTATTTTGATTCTGATCTGTCTCACGTAATTTGTCTAGATAGAACGAACGCGGTTTTCCGAAAATACTTGCAAATGTTTCTGCTACCTGCTCCTGATTGTCACCGATAATTTTGGGATCAGCTGCAAAAGAAAGATACATCGTGTTGGAAACAATGACGTTATCGTTCCGATCGAAAATACCTCCGCGTGTTGCCGGCAGAACGAATGAACGCTCGTACTGCTTCTTTGCCAACGTTTGATACTTGCTCGAATCGATTACTTGAATCTTTGCTAATCGGACTACAATGACAGCGAAGAAGACAAGGAAGAATAATTTTAAAATGAAAAAACGGGAACGAGAGAGAGATGATGGCTCTTTTTCTGTAACTATATTCTCTGTATTCCGGTCCGTCATCGCTTGAGATCCATCTGTTGTTGGAAGACCTCTTCTACTTCGTTGATTCGTTCAGGATCGATCTCAATCCACACCGGAAGTTGTCTAGGGTTCTGCAATCCCAATTGATCGTGGGCAAGCTGTTGAATGCGTTCCAGCCCGGATAGCCGGTTGATCTGTGCTTTGAGCAATTCTTGTTCATTCAAGATTTGCTGATGCTTTGTTTGGAGCAGATTAATCTGAACCATGAGATGTCCGACAGCTAAAATATTGCCGATGTACAAAACACTTGACACTGCACCGCCAAGAAGAAGCAACACAATAGTAAATGGTGAAACCCTTCGCCTCTTATGCTTTTTGTCGCGTGGCGCTTGCAGAGTGTTGACTGGCACCGTCTCGTCGTTCAATGGATTCGTTGTTCCGTTGTACACCATATCCCGTGCTTCACGTATCTTCGGTATAGAAATTGGCGAAGTCGTCTGCTCGTACTTTGCCATTGCATTCGCAGCAAAAATTTTGCTGATATTTTGTTTTTCGTATCCCACGAACTATGTTTTTCTTATAATTTCTCTGCGGCGCGAAGTTTTGCGCTTCGTGATCGAGGGTTGATTGCCATTTCTTCTTCCGAAGCTGTTACAGGTTTTCGTGTCAATATCTTTAGTACTGGTTGAAGTGGCGTATCTGGAATAATTTTATATCCAGAAGGAATCGACTCCGCCGATGCTGCACGAAAAGCATATTTGACCAAGCGATCCTCCAACGAGTGATAAGAGATGACAACGAGTCTCCCACCGGGATTCAAAACATCAACACAAGCAACCAACGCTTGCCGTAGATTTTCTATTTCATTATTTACTTCAATACGAATTGCCTGAAAAACTCGCGCCAATGTTTTATTCAGAAATTGTCCGCCAACAGTTCGCTCGATAAGAGCCGCAAGCTGGCCCGTGGTTTCAATTGACTGTTCGATGCGTCGTTGCACAATCGCTTTTGCAATTCGGCGTGAATGCTTTTCTTCACCATACATCCATAGAATATCCACTAATGCTTGTTCATCGTACTGGTTAACGATGTGTTTCGCATCTACATGCTGATGACGATCCATACGCATATCGAGTAGTTCATCCGTTTGAAAACTAAATCCTTTTGTCGGTTCATCAATTTGATATGATGAAACACCGAGATCGAGCAAGACACCTTGAACTGACGTTATACCATTTTGAGAAAGAACAGATTTAATATTTCTAAAATTTTCTTTTACGAAAATTGCATGTTCTTTAAAACGCGCCAGACGTTTACTCGCCGCTTCCAACCCATCGTCATCAAGATCGATACCAATCAACTTTCCGGGTAGCGCCAGCTGTTCGAGTATTACTTCTGCATGGCCGCCGCCGCCGAGTGTTCCATCAACATAAAACCCATTCTTTGAGGTAAGGAGGTAGAAAAGAACCTCCTGTGAAAGAACGGGAGTATGATATGTGTTTGCCGCCAATGAAAGCCGATGTTTTACTGCTGCGGCTTAAATACTTGCTCGGCAACAGTCTCGTATGTGTCTGGATGATTTCTCTGATATTCTTCATACACCGTAGGGTTCCAGATCTCCATTCGATCTAGTACGCCAAGAATTAATACTTCATTTTTTATTCCGGCAAATTCCATAAGCTCCGGAGGAATTGTAATACGCGATTGGCCATCGAGTTTTGAATCATTCGCTCGCTCAAATAATGTGCGCGCATAGAAACGATGTTGTGCATCTAAGAACGAAAGACCTCGCACAAATTGTTCTAATTTATTCCACTCATCTTGTGGATAGATATAGAGGCAACGTTCGAAACCACGTGTCACAACGAAATTTCCTTTTGCACTCATGGCTAGATTACTTCGCAATTTTGCTGGAAGTGCTACACGCCCTTTTTCATCTACCGAATAAGAATATCTGCCTTTAAATGATGACATGACCGCCTCTTAATTCTCGTAACATTTTTAATAGAAAAATTGCTTCCTAAATTCCCCACTTTTCCCCACGTTGGAGATGAAATTTACTGAAATACCATTGAAAGTCAAGCAAAAATTAGGATTTTTTATAAGACTGGTTGTCATTGCACATGAAGACAATTAATGGGCTGTTTTACAATAGTCGTTTGTTCAGTCCATTAATCAAATTGAGCATACATTATGAAATAAGATGTTACTCCGCTGTCACACAATTTGGGAGCTCGGGTAAGAGAGAATTCTTTTTGTTCAGCACCTCTTTCTAAAGCCTCCGGCTCTAACATAAGGTTTTCCTCAATGCTCTACAGCAACTCCTTTGTGAAGAATGTGACAGACCACTTGATAAAATACGACACAAATAATGGTATAATAAACTTGACACTCAGTAATACATTTTCTATATTTTTTTAGTTACATAGTTGGACGGTTTTTTCATAGGCAGGTTTCTTTCTAATCTAATCTAATCTAATCTAATCTAATCTAATCTAATCTAATCTAAATCTATTCTGTGGAGAGATGTGTATGCGATCTCGGACAGAGGATAAAAAAGTAATTCAGAAGTCATATATGCGATTAAGGCATTGGTATGTACGATTACGACATTGGGTGGAGAGTTTAGCTTCCTTCCAGCTTCGGATTGATTTAAAGTTATTCTGCAGCGTAATACTTTTATTGAGTCATACCGCATACAGTCAGACATTCAGCATACATGGAAATGTCTCTGCGAGTGCAACTCCTGTTCGGTATGCCTCTGTGACTTTTATAGATCAGAGTGATACCACAAAGAAATTCACGACAATTACAGATACTCTTGGTAATTACCACGTGAGCGTTCTTACAGCAGTGGATGATAAGAAATTCGTTCTGCCTTCCACTGTTGAGTTAGCTCAGAATTATCCCAATCCATTCTCATCTTCTACAGCAATCTCCTACAAACTTAATAAACAATCGGATGCGCAGGTAACAATCTTTGATATGCTCGGAAGAGAAGTAAAAAGATATTCCGTTGGATTACAAACGGTGGGAGCACACGGTGTCGTATGGGATGGAAAGAACAATGTCGGTCAAAGGGTTGCAACTGGAGTTTATTTCTATCGGTTGCAAGCTAAAGGTGAAACACAGGTAAAGAAAATGGTTTTTGTGGGAGGCACCGCGACAATAAGCGTACCACTCATTGGTAGTTTCTCTTCTGACATAAAAGATTTTAAAAAAGAAAGCATGCTGCAAATTACCGGCGGAACATTTACTGTTCAAATAAAGAACACCGACAGCACACAACCGCGGATAATAGAAATAACACAAAACGACGTTGAGATTTCCTCGGATACAACAATAGACTTTCATCTACAAGAAACTCTTTCGAAGGATGCTAATATACGAGATATTGCATTTGTTGACAGTCTTTGCGGCTGGTTGGTTACAGGGTTGCCTGGAGGAATTTTTAAAACCGAAGATGGCGGTAATACTTGGTTTGGACAGAAGACGGATGCATATAATTTCTCATCACTTTTTGTTAAGGGGAGAGATTCCATATGGGCAACCGGAGATACTACAATCTTTTTTTCAACTAATGGTGGATTATCGTGGCAAAGACAAAATAATCCGACAACGTTCTCTTTGGCAGAAGTCTTTTTTGTAAATGACAGTGAAGGTTGGGCTGTTGGTGGAAGAGTACCAGTTTTAGGTCAGAAAAGCAATGTCATCCTTCATACAATTAATGCCGGTTTAAACTGGGAAATTTCTTACTCAAGTGATGAAGGCTCACTCATGGGCGTACATTTTATCGGTTCACATGGTTGGGCAGTGGGAAATACTAGTTTTGATAACTTCGGCGTTCCCTTGATTCTTCATACAACAGATTTTGGTCAGACGTGGGTAAGGCAACATACTCCTTCATCTATCCAAGCGCCTGTGCAAAAAGTTCAATTTTGGGATCAAAGCCTTGGGTATGCTGTCGGATATGCCGGCGTATTGAAAACTTCCGATGGCGGAACAAATTGGGTAATGATACAAGATTATATGCATTCAAAACCGCCATTAGTGAACCTTGCGTTGATGAGTGAGACAGAATTATGGGTGAACAGTGGAATAGATATTCTGAGGTCAACTGATGGGGGCGAGAATTGGACAGAGGAATGGCAGCGAAATGAAAATAACACGTATGCCATCAGCTCAATTTTCTTTCTCAACAATGCTTTCGGTTGGGCTGTTGGTTCAAAAAATACAATAATGAAATATGAAAACGGAGGGTGGACGATACTTCCACATTAGCTTCATTAAATCATGCTTTATCTTAACAAACAAAAGGAGGTCGTTATGCGATACAAAAAGGTTTCTACCTTGTCATTCTTGTGCATAGTTATTTCATTTTTGTTGTGTCAGAGCGCTTATGCAACAACAATGAAAAGACTTGGAATTACCGAGCTTACAAAGGGAAGCTCCCATGTGGTGCAGTGCAAGATAAAAACTATTAAAAGCTCATGGAATGAAGAGAGAACACTTATTACCACTGAGATTGAGCTTGATGTGAGTGAAGTAGTGAAGGGAACAATCAGTGAAAAAACAATTTTACTAAAAATGCCCGGAGGAACAATTGACGGCAGAACAACAGTGGTTGTTGGCGCTCCTTCGTTTGATGTCGGAGAGGAAGTTGTGCTTTTCCTTAAACGGATGGATAAGCGAGATGTCGCAGCAAGAGACCAGTACGGTCTAGTGGGCTTGTCTCAGGGAAAATTCTCAGTGCAATATGACAAGGTTAAAAAGACTACAGTAGCAGTTAGTAACGCAAGAAAATTTGGGTTATCCCTTATGCCGGAGCAAGCGGGAGGAACAAAAATTGCCAACGAAAAGGAAAGATTCAGTTTGGATGAACTGTTCACGCAAATAAAAAATGTAAAATCAAACTAATAGACTATGAGGGGAACTATTATGAAGAACAAGACAAAAATATTATTCGTAGCGCTGCTTATCCTTGGAATATTCTGCAATACGTATTCACACAAGCTTATGCAGATTACAGGGGGAGCGGGATCCTATAATGCAGCAGCCCTTGTAACACCGAAGTATGGCGATACAAGACATAATTTTGTGCATTGGGAAAGTGCAACGACAATACCCATCTCGACAAATCAAAATGGCGCAGGAGATGGAATAACAGCAACTGACACTAAAACAGTTGTAATGACTGCAACACAAGCATGGCAAAACGTTTCCACGGCGTACATTAATTTTAGCGACGCTAATTTTACTTCTCATACCTTGAATAGCGCCGATGGATTGAATACAGTCTATTGGGCTGAAGCTGGCGACCCTGCTTGGGGTGTTTGGTTGGTGCCTGACGACCCAGATTATTCGCCCATGGCAATTACCGTGGTAACCGTAAATGCAAATCAAGAACTATTGGATGTTGATATAATTATGAACGGGAGAGATATTGTGTGGAAAATTGGCTCAGATTACGATATACAATCGACCGTTACACACGAGTTAGGTCATTTGCTCGGCATCCAACATAGTGATTTAGATATGTGGGATGGTGGAGTGACGTGTTCAAGTGCGTCCAATTCTGCGGTTCCGACAATGTATGCAGGTTATATTGGTCTAGACAAACGAAGTTTAGAGGCAGATGATAAAGAAGCTGTCACATTTCTCTATCCTCAAAGTACATTTACTCCGCCTGCTACACCTACGCTTAACACACCGGCAAACAATGAATCTAATGTATTAACAGGTCCTGTTCCGTTAAATTGGAATGCTGTTTCTGGTGCAACGTCATATTATATAGAGGTCTTTAGCGATTGGCAGGGTCATGTCATTAATAAAAGTGGTATCACTGGCACCACTATTCCAGCTACGGACTTGTATACATGGGGCTTTCCTCCAGTTCTTATCGATGCATTGCAACCTAACACAATGTACACTTGGCGAGTGACGGCATATAACAACGGCTTTCCTGGACCTACTTCCGAGAGGACTTTTACTACTGCATCACCTGGTCCTGCTATTATATGGCCGCCTCCAACTATAAATAATGCTTCGACTGAATTTCAACCCAGGACATTCACTTTATATTGGAATGGTTTCCAAGCAGCGTCGCGTTATCACGTTCAGGTTGCACCTTATTGTCCGATGGGGTCACAAATATCATTATCTTCACCGATGGTTATTGATGACCCTAATGTTACTGGGACATCTAAACAAATTACATTGGATGCAGGGGTTTACTATTGGAGGGTTAGAGCTGTTGACGATCCAAGCGACTGGACGTATGCCGTGGTTGCAGGAAGACTACAACCCAATGCAGTAATTTCCCATGATGCTACATGGTACGGGAGCGTTGGGTTTCCCGAGAATACAACGGTTAATTCAGGTATAAAACTAACAATCCTGAGCGGTACAACAATGACAATTCCAAGTGGTATTTCTCTTACTGTAAACGGAACAGTTGAGATGCAAGGAAATGTAACCATTGCTGGAGGAGGAAATTTGGTCATTGGTTCAACTGGTACATTAAATGTTCTTCCAGGTGCGGTCGTACAATTTGCAAATAATATTTCTCTAACAATTAACGGTACGCTTACTGCCAACGGCACTTCCTCCCAGCCGATCACATTTGATCGAAGCGGCACATCTGGTACATGGGGAGGCATTCTGTTCCAGGCAAACTCCCCAGGAGGTTCTTTGAACTACTGCAACATCAGCCACGCAACTTACGGGGTGTACGCAGTAAACAGCGGAGGGCTATACACTTTTCATGTAGAGCCGACGATTCAAAACTGCACTATTACCAACAATAGCTACGGTATCTACTACGATAATTGCGGCATTATCAACAGCAACCCCATCCAGTACAATACCATCTCAAATAATTCGGCTCATGGTATCTACTTGAACACGTCTTGGCCCCTGTCTATCGACAGCAATACCATTTCCGGCAACGGCGGAGACGGAATCTGCATGAACAACTGCAATGGCAATATCATTGGCAACACGATTTCGTACAACTGGGGGAATGGAATTTACTGTTATAATCACAGTGCTCCACAAATCCGGAACAACGTTTTCAGACTTAACGGTTGGGGAGTTCACTGCGACTACTATAGTCCCGCAAATTTAGGTTCTTCTTTTACAGACTACGGCCATAATGTGTTCCACGAATCTAATGCCAGTATTATGGCAACTGGCTTAAGCAACGTCATTGCCGGTGACTATGATGGCTATGGGTTGAACAGTTTTTACAGCGATCAATTGGTAATGAACCATCTCTGGATCGATAATAGCATCGTAGAAGCGGATTATGACTATTGGGAAGGCATGGATCGTCCAGACGCTTATATAATCAATGGGGGGAGACTAGACTACACCACCGTTTTGGATTATGATCCAAACGCAAACGAAGGGATGGGAAAAATAGTTACTTCAAATAGCCCAGCTTCCAACGGCTTGTCGAAAATAACAGGTGTAAAGTCGGTAGCATGCGATACAAGCGCGTTTCTCGATGCTGATCTCAGGCGTTGTCTCGATGCCATGCTCAGTGGAAAATACGAAGAAGCCATACATCAGTATTCCAGGATATACAAGAAGGAAAAAGATCCCGTAAAGAAGCAGTACATCTTAACCCAGATAGCGACCTGTTACAGCAGAGCAAATAAGAATAACTTCGTAAAATTTCTCAATTCTGACGTGCGACCGAATTTGTCAAAAGATGACCGGCTCTATGCTGTGACCCTGGAATTAGAGAACTTCTTCTTGATTCAAGATGGAAAATATGATCCGGCAATTACTAACTTCGACACATTAACCAGCCGATTTACCACGGACACTGCCACAGTCAAGCACGCGTTATTTGGCTTATGGAGTCTTTATTTTCATGACCTCAAGAACGCAGAAAAAGCGAAGGGATATCTTGATGAACTGAAAGCGAAATTTCCTAAGGACGATTTAACAAGGCATGCCATGTTGCTTGCCGGTGAAATTGACAGCAGTCTCACCACGGGTCGCGCTGAAAAGAACTCACAGCTCGCGAAAATCGTCAAGCCGACAAATATTGAACTACAAGCGAACTATCCCAATCCGTTTAATCCATCGACAGTCATCAGTTATCAGTTGCCGAATGTAGGGACACGATTCATCGTGTCCTTAAAGATCTACGATATGTTGGGGCGAGAGGTAGCAACTCTTGTCAACGGAATGAAAGAACCAGGATACTACACAGCAAACTTCGACGGCTCACATCTTTCCAGCGGTATTTACTTTGCACGCTTTTCTGCAACACCGCAAGACGGTAATCAGCCGTTCGTAAAGACGATGAAGATGTTGATGGTCAAATGACTTCGTCATTTGACCAGAAATCCCGATGATGTATATCGGGATTGATGACGAAATAAGTTGAGTAAGAAGTTTAAAGGAAAACCCGGTTCTATCCATGCAGAATCGGGTTTTTCTTTTTGCTATAAAAGAAAATTTGAATTTATCCTTTCAATTCTATAGCTTGACATCATTGAATTGTTGATGGAATTTATACTATGGATCAAAATAGAAGAGATTTTTTAAAATCCGCCGCTCTTGTAACTAGCACCGCTATGATGACAAACAATCCGTATAATGCTCTTGCTGAAGGCATTCCTGACAGTTTCCGTACTGGAAAGATGAATTTGATATATCGTCCGTACACGTTGGAATTGAAACACGTCTTTACTATTGCAACCAACTCTCGCAGAACGACACCAATAGTTTTGACGGAGATTGAATTCAATAACGTTGTTGGTTATGGTGAAGCATCTATGCCGCCGTATCTTGGCGAGACTCATGAAAGTGTACAAGCGTTCCTCTCAAAGGTTGACCTAAGTAAGTATGAAAATCCATTCGACTTGGAAACAATTCTGAATGACGTCGATTCTTTGGCTCTTCACAATCCAGCAGCAAAAGCATCAGTAGATATTGCATTGCACGATCTTGTTGGTAAGTTGATGAATCAACCGTGGTATAATATTTGGGGATACGATAAGAACAAAACGCCATTCACTTCTTTCACTATCGGTATCGACACACCGGATGTAGTGCGGCAAAAAACGAAAGAAGCGGAAGAATATAAAGTGTTGAAAGTAAAACTTGGCCGCGACACTGACAAAGAAATGATCGAGACCATTCGTTCTGTCACGGATAAACCGATCACCAGCGATGTCAATCAGGGATGGACAAATAAAGAAAAAGCGCTTGAGATGCTTCACTGGCTAAAAGAGCACGGTGTCGTGATGGTGGAACAGCCATTGCCAAAAGAACGCATTGATGATTTATCTTGGCTGACGGAACGGTCGCCGCTCCCAATTATCGGTGATGAAGGAGTACAGCGACTTACGGATGTGAAAAATGCTGTTGGCGTGTACCACGGCATTAATATCAAATTGATGAAGAGCACGGGAATGCGCGAGTCGCAGAAAATGCTCACGCTTGCCCGCTCGCTAGGAATGAAAGTAATGCTTGGATGTATGACAGAAACTTCCTGCGCCATTTCTGCCGCTTCACACCTCTCGCCGATGGTGGACTGGGCAGATCTCGACGGCGCACTGCTCATTAAAAATGATATTTTTGACGGCACAAAAATCATCAATGGAAAAGTGGCGTTGATGGATCGGCCTGGTATTGGTGTGATGAAAGTTTGACGATGATCAACCTTCAGCCTTGTCAAGGTTTTAAACCTTGACAAGGCTGAAGGTTAGTACAATTCAAGAACACCAAGAGTTATCAAGGTCTCCTCTAACTGCGCTGGGCTTTCAAACTTTATTGCTTGCATTCCTGCTGCTTGAGCGCCTTCTACATTCGTGATAAGATCATCGATAAGCAGCATTTCGGAAGGATCAATCTTTTGGTCTTTGATAATGGCGGCATAGAATCCGAGCGCCGGTTTCATAATGTGCATTTGGTAAGAAAGGTAATGTTTGTGAAGAACACCGAGCACGTCGAACTTTTCCAGACTAATTTTATAATGAATTTCATTTGTATTGCTCACTAATGCTGTTCGGTGTGTACGAGATACACGCCTCACAATATCTCTCATTCCATCAACAGGTTCCCATATAATATTCGCAAATGCTTGCTCAAGTTGATCGAAATTAAAGCGATGTCCGAAGACAGATCGAAGCCCAGTCAAATATTCGTTCGTTGAGACTAATCCGATTTCGTACTGGTGTGTCCACAACTTATATCCATCTGCAAATAGGGCAATTTCTTCTGGACGCAGAAACCCGAGTGAGCACCAGAACTCGTCAAAATTGATATATGCGAGAACGTTCCCAAGATCAAATAACACCGTTTTTATTTGCACCATAGCGTCATTCCCCATTCTTCTTCTCACAATGAAAGATCGTAAGAAGTTCTAAGAGATAAAAATAGTATCTACGGGAACTTCACTTGCAGGTTATCTTGTTATACATCGTGATAATAAATAATTCAAATTCAATATTAATTGAAAAGGGCTATTTCATGATGAAGATCAATACTCTAGCACCCGACTTTACAGAAGATGCTTATATCAACGATCAAATTAAAAAGATCTCGCTAAAGGATTATCGCGGCAAGTGGGTTATTCTGTTTTTCTATCCAGCAGATTTTACCTTTGTATGTCCAACAGAACTTGGAGAGCTGGCAGATCACTACAACGAAATTAAAGCAGAGGGCGCAGAAATAATTTCTGTGAGTGTAGATACGGGATTTGTGCATAAGGCTTGGCACGATACTTCCGATACGATCAAGAAAATTAAATATCCGATGCTTGCCGATCCGGCACGGCGCGTTTCCACAGCATACGGCACACTCATTGAAGACGAAGGGCTATCGCTGCGCGGAACATTTCTCATTGACCCGCAGGGTGTTTTGAAGGCGTACGAAATTAATGACAACAGTATCGGCCGTAGCATTGATGAACTCATTCGCAAATTGCAGGCGGCAAAATTTGTAGCCGAGCATGGCGGTGAGGTCTGCCCAATGAATTGGAAACCGGGAGCAAAGACTCTTAAGCCGGGACTAGATTTGGTCGGAAAGATTTAGTTTGGGCAGATAAAGATACGGAATTGTAAAAAGTGAAATTGTAAAATGTCAATGATGTTCGCCTCCAGAGTTTTAACCACTGAAGGAGGCGTTTGTATTTATTAATCTTCGTTTTTTGATCTGCAATCTCACATCAAGTTCAAGCGATATGAACTATCACCCCCCAATAACTACTATCGTTTTGCCAAAAGCTCTTTTTGTACTCAATACTCCTTTCTATTGGCATAGAAATTCATCAACAAACCGACAATTGTCATATTCGCGATAAGCGCAGAGCCGCCGTAACTCATAAAAGGAAGCGGCAGGCCAATCACCGGCATCAATCCCATCGCCATGCCGGTATTTATGATCGTGTGTGTTGTGAGAATACCTGTAATACCGATCGCTGATAAACTTCCGAATTTGTTTTTAGATATATTTGCCACACGCAGTCCATGTAACGATAATGCTGCAAACAAGGATAAGACTATAGAGGCGCCAAGAAATCCAAACTCTTCTCCCTGAACACAGAAAATAAAATCTGTCCATTGTTCCGGAATGTAATTAAGCTGTGTCTGCGTTCCTTTTAAGAAACCTTTTCCCATAAATCCACCAGAACCGATGGCAATTTTCGACTGTAATACATTGTATCCGGCACCCAATTGGTCGGCTGTAGGATTGAGAAACGTAGTAATTCTTTTTTGTTGATAGACATGCATGTGCTCGTACATAATTTGCACAGAAAGTCCGATGGCAAGAGCAATTCCGAATGCGACTGCAACCGCGAATCGATTCTCACGAAAGAGATACAATAAGGTCGCTCCAAGAATTGAAGCAATTAAAAATTGTGCGGTACCTAAGAGAGCGCCCAGTGCAACAAGAATTGGGACGAGAATGGCAATAAGAATAAAATTTGAAACACCTGCCCAGTAAAGAAGCGGCAGTAGTGTTGCAAAAAACACAATGGTTGTTCCAAGGTCAGGTTCCACAAGAATAAGGAACATTGGCGCAGCAAAGATGCACAGTGCTATGATAAGATGCTTGATCTGCAAAATTGAAACATCTGTTTTTGAGAGATATGCAGCAAATGCGAGCACGGTTGCAATCTTCGCAAACTCAGACGGTTGTCCGCCGATACCGCCGATGCCGAACCAACTCTTCGATCCTTTTATAGTACTTCCAACCACAAGAACAATTGCAAGAATAGCGAGCGTTGTGAAATAAAACGCAAAGGACAAACGCTGTACAGTACGAAGAGGAATAAATGCTGTTACCATCATTACGATTAAACCAATTCCAGCCCAGAGCGCCTGCCTATAGAAATTTGCCGCATTGTTGATGTCAAATGTTGCGCTATAGATTGACATCAAGCCGATGATTACCAAAGCAAGGCAGATGAGGCATGCACGGAAATCAAAATATTCTTTCAAGTAAGAAAACATATCACCGCTCTTGTGTGTTAAATGAATGCTTCGATGTGTCGTTCAATGACGTTGCTGACGGATGACTGCTTGCCTTCAATGGTAGTTCGCCAAAGATATACTTTTGCATCACCTTGCCTGCAATAGGGGCTGCTTTTGCTCCTCCGAATCCTGCATTTTCCAACATCACAGCAATAGCAATTTTTGGATGGTCAAATGGCGCAAAGCCAATATACCATGCATGGTCTGCACCGTGCGGATTTTCTGCAGTTCCGGTTTTTCCGCCAGAAATAATACCTCGTATGCGTGCCATGCCGCCGGTACCACCGGGTGCTTCGACAACACGCCGCATGCCTTCGCGGATTAACCTCATCACGCTCGAATCAATTCCAACCGAACTTTCCTTGTGATCAATTATATCAAGACTGTTAGTGCGTTTATTGCGAATAGAGTTCACCGCATGCGGCTGTAAGAGTGTGCCTCCGTTCGCCAACAATGCAGCATACCGTGCCATCTGCATCGGTGAGACACCAACTTCACCTTGGCCGACACCGAGACTTACGAGATATCCCTGCGTCCATTTTCCTTTTCCATAGACGCGGTTGTAGTATTCTGTGGAAGGAAGGATGCCTGCTGTCTCTTCTCCAATATCAAATCCTGTCGGTTGACCGAATCCAAACCGCTTGCCGTATTTGTAGAGATTGTCAAGTCCAATTTTAAGAATGAGTTGATAAAAAAACACATTGCATGAATGTTGAATTGCTTCCACAACATTCATAGAACCATGAACATGTAGATCTTTGAAGGTTTTATTACCGAATCGGAATGCTCCGTTGCACGTGATGCGAAAATGTTCGTCGATAATTCCTTCCTCAAGCGCCGCTGATGCAATGAGCATTTTAAAAGTAGAACCGGGTGGGTAGCGTGTCATCGTAGCGCGATTGAAGAGCGACTTATCGGGATCATTGTTCAATTGATTCCATACTTCCACCGAAGTTACACCGCTGAAGACAGATGGATCAAAATCTGGCTTACTCACCATTGCAAGCACACCACCGTCATTTGGATCGATAGCAACCAATGCGCCGCGATAATTTATCATTAAAGATTCAGCGAGCATTTGCAGCCCGAAGTCAACACTTAGGTTCAAATCGAATCCTTCTTTCGAAGGAATGTCTCGTCGCCCTTCTTCGAGCGGCCCTAATAATTGGCCCTTGGAATTTACCGAGATGAACTCAAACCCTTTTTCGCCGCGTAAGAACGTTTCGTAACTCGCCTCCAAACCGGAGGAACCAATAATATCTCCTTGTTGATATGCACTGCCCACTTTTGCAAGCTGTGCATCGGTAATTTCTTTGCAATATCCAAGCAGATGCGGCGCACGGACATTAAAAGGATAGATGCGTTTCGATTCGATTTCATACGTTACACCGGGAAGCTGGTAGAGATTTTCCTCCACTGCGGCAAGTGTTTTAAAATCAACATCGCGTTTAACACGAACAGGAGAGAACCGCGAATAAATACGGCCGCGATTGAGACGTTCTTGAATCACCGAGGGTTCCATTTGCAGAAGCGAACTTAAAAAAGAGAGTGTGCTTGTGTCAAAGGAAGCAGGAGTCACAGTGATCGAATATGCCGGACCTACATCTACAACTAACCGCCCGTTACGATCAAATATATACCCACGTACTGGTTCTTTGATGATTGTTCGCACACTATTTTCGTCGGATTTTTTCCCAAACTCTGTATGATACAATAATTGTAACTGGTAAAGTCGAAGCAACAAGAATCCAAATGCCAAAACAATAACAATTGTTAGCACTCGCTTCCGTGATGGGGCGCCGATTTCTTCTCCATTAATCATTGTGCCCAGGGTGTGTTATATTTTTTAGAAAAGAAAAACATCGGTAAGATGCTGATGACGCAACTATAGAGGGTCGTTCCTATTGTATATTCAATTGTAGAAAAAAATACTGAGCTGTTGCTGCCTTGAAAAAAAATAATGAAGTAAATAAAATTATGGACAACTGAACAAAGTGCAACCAACAATACATAGCGGTACGAACCAAGAGTCTGTTCTGCTGTGTTTTCATTAAAAAAATATCCTGCAACGAATCCGGCGATAGTCTTAGAAAGTGCCGCCAATCCAAAAAACTGTGTCGTAAGTATATCCTGCAGTAATCCGATAATGAATCCATTGATAGTTGCCTCAATTTGTCCGCGTCGTAATGCAACATAGACCAGATAGAGTATGAATAGATCTGGGAGATATCCGCCGAGTGCAATAAACGGGAGAAAGGTGGTTTGGAGCAGCAACAATCCGATGACGACAAAGGTAGAACGTATGTAGGGTTGCATTTCTTTCCGTTAAATAATTTAAAAATTACCGAGAAATGGAGAGATAAGCAAGAACGAGCGCAGTAAGAAATTCGATCAAGATTTTTTAATACAGGTGTTACTTATAAAAAACACAAAAGCCAGGTCCACCGGCCCGGCTTTGTGTTGACACAGCGGTTGCGATATTTTACTTTTCGCTTACCCGTGCCCTTCGTCCCATACGTGCACGACGTTCTTTGAGCATTTCATCGTACTTTTTTGCCTGATCTTCCGTTAGGACGGCTTTGATTTGGCTGTTTGTCTTCTTCATAAGGTCCTGCATTACAGAGCGCATTGCTTCACGGTCGCCTTTGTTCTCATTCATTGCAGTGGTCATTTCTTCACGTTGATCTTCTAAAATTCCTTTGATTTTGGCGCTTTGTTCGCCGGTCAGATTCAGACTGTCTTTCAGCATCTTGACACGATCCTCTACAGACATACGCTGCGGCTGTGCTTGCTCTGGAGTGGAAAATAGTATCGCAATTCCAATGATGATTACAAATCCTATGGTCATTCGTTTGATGGTGGCTGACATATGTTTATCCTTTCTCGTTTTCTAAACGCTTTTGATTACACATCTATGGATCCTTTGATCACCTAACTATTAAACGATGAAAGCCCAGAAATGTTCCCATTATGGAATACGTATAGTGACTTCATAGTATTGGACTCTTGAATAGAATAATTGGTTGAATGATAGGGATCTAAAATATTAAATCCTTGCCTTATTCATTTCAATAACCATAGCAGATATCCATAGCCTTCTTTTTCCATGTCTTCTTTGGGAATGAATTTTAGCGAAGCAGAATTGATGCAATATCGCAAGTGCGTTGGAGTGGGTCCATCATCGAAAACATGTCCCAAGTGTGAATCACCTGACTTGCTGCGCACTTCGATTCGTTCCATAAAAGCAGACGAGTCTTTCTTCTTCGCAATATACCGCGAATCAATCGGTTTCGTAAAACTTGGCCAGCCTGTTCCCGACTCAAACTTATCAGTCGAACTAAATAATGGTTCGCCAGACACGATATCAACATAGATTCCAACTTTTTTATTATTCCAATATGCATTATTAAAAGCCGGTTCAGTCCCACATTGAGCCGTTACTTCATATTGCATTTCGGTTAGTTTCTTCTTCAGATCTTCTTTTGGCGGCTTTTTATATTTCGATAATCCGACATCTCCCCAAACTGCTTTGATATACTGATCTCTTCCTGAGGCGCTTCGATAACTGTAATATCGAGTAGGATTCTTTTTACAATACTGTTGATGGTAATCCTCGGCAGTATAAAACGAAGTAAAAGGAATAATTTTCGTGGCTATTGGTTTATCAAATATCCCGGACTTGTCTAATTCATCCTTTGATGATTCGGCTATCTTTTTTTGAGCTTCGTTGTGATAGAAAATAGCTGAGAGATATTGTGATCCACGATCAACGAAAGAACCTCCTCCATCAGTTGGATCGATTTGTTTCCAGAATATGTCAACCAATTCAGAATAACTGATGATCTGTGGATCATAGACTATCTGAACAGATTCAAGATGGCCTGTTGTTCCAGTGCAGACTTCCTCGTACGTAGGATTCTTAATGTGCCCACCCGAATAACCGGATACAACTTTCTTAACGCCATCGAGATCTTCAAAAGCCGTCTCCACACACCAAAAACAACCGCCAGCAAAAGTTGCAGTTTCTAATCCTTGTTTATCATCAGGTATTAATCGTGTATTCATATCTTTTAAGTCCGTTTTTGCACAACTAAAAAAAAATACGCATCCTGCTATCAGTGAAATTAATTTTATACTCATACAATCATTGTTTTTTTGTTGTCATTAATAGAACAGCCAGAAAGATGTTAAAGTTTCATGGAGGAATTTGATTAATCGAATCCGCTTGCCTGATGCAGTGTCGATAGGATGAGAGCAGTTTTTGTAAAGACGTTCAATTGAGCGTCTTTACAAGGAATTTTATGAATCTTTATGGAATAATCGATATATCACAGGAAGACCGAAGAACAAGATGAAACTAGAAACAGAAAATCCGCCGATAATGGCAATTGCGAGTGGCCGCTTGCATTTCTTTTCAACGTACAATCCGGTCACCGACCGGATCGCTTACCCGTCGAAATTGCTTTGCAACGTAAGCTGATTAAAATCTCTGTCTCTTCTTCCGTTTTTATATTGTCATTCCCACATCTCATTTCATCTGTCATTCCCACTCGTATTTGGTGGGAATCTTATTCTAGTCCATACCAAGATTCCCGATAAAAACATTCGGGAATGACTGATGAGAATGTAGTTCTTCAATCTCAACTCTTTACTCACTGCACTCCCTCCCATCCATCAAGCACCACTTTGCCTTCTAAATCTTTTTCCAATTTATTTGGCAGAGCCGGAAAGAAATCAATCCCTGTCCTCTTCTCTACGCTGTCGACAGGAACGGCAAACATTGCAAGTGCGGCATCTGATTTTTTATGAGGGAAAAGAAAAGCGATCATCTTCTTATCGGTTTTCGTATTCACAAGAACAACTTTATAAAATTCCATCGGCACACTGATATCTTTCTTCGGGCCGATTCTCTGCAATCCGTTTTTCAACACAGCACCGCTCACAACATAGAGCTCCTTATATTTCTTTACCCATTCTCGCACTTTCATTTCTAATTTCTTCCAGATACCTTTATTAAAACTTCCCATTTGAGGCGTCATGTTGCTCATATAGAACGTCGTATCGGTCGCTTCCTGCGAGAAGCTCATATCTTCTGCCGGACATAAATGCCCGCGGTCGAAATCCTTCCCCGGATAATCGTCCTTTCCCGCGGTTCCTCCGGGCACCAATGGATCGACACAGAAATTGTCTTTTCTCACAGCGGGACCAACGAGCATGGTATCGACAAGTTTATATGCTACCCATTCGGCATCTTTATACTTATGTATATAAGAAAGCGCGTAGTACTGGTGCTTTACAAGCAATCCCTTTTTGGATTTCGGCAGGTAATTAAAATCTTGCGCAACGCTTTGTTCTATAATAGTTACGTACAGGAGGTTGAGGATAATCAGATAGTATTTATTTTTCATTTTTCATCTCCTAACCTTATCTCTTCTACTTTATCGAAAATAACCCGGCACACACCAACGATGTTTTTACACACATCTTCATTACTGAAACGTAGAAAGTGTATTCCAAATGATTCAATATATTCCTGCCGGACTTTATCTTGTTCTTCAGATCCAAGTACAAAATGTGAATCACCATCAACTTCAATGGCAAGCTTCAAACGTGGACAATAGAAATCAAGAACATATTGATCAACTCCATATTGACGACGGAATTTGTATCCGTGCATCTTTTTGCGTGAGAGTTCTTTCCACAATATTACTTCGGCTTTCGGCATAGAGTTGCGAAGTGCTCGACGACGAGAGGTTTGAGATTTTTTATTATATGCTATAGTCATCTGACTTCTAGGTTTTCAACCACCCCTGTTCCGATGCATCGGAACCTCCCCTCCTTAGTAAGGAGGGGATTGAGGGGAGGTTTGGAGTGCACCCCTTGCGTGAGACAAATATTTTGAGTATTAAGGTGGACATATTTCCGAGAGGAGATGTCCCATGTCAGTTACACGCAAGCGATTCACCCGTGAATTTAAATTACAAGTTAT